>DATKYN010000079.1:0-14853 GCA_035528435.1 Burkholderiales bacterium | reverse complement strand
CCGAGCGTTGCAGCGGCCAGCGTCAGGCTGTGGGCAACGGTGAACGCGGTGATCGTCGCAATCAACCGGCGCGTGCCATCCACAATGAGCAACAGGGCTAGCACGAACAACAGATGATCGACACCGCCGAGGATATGCTCGACGCCAAGGCGGAAATAATCAGCGCTGACGGCCCATTTGGAAGGCGAACCCTCAACGGTAAACGACGTCAGATTCGGACGAAGTACCTGGGTATGCGTCACGCCATTTGAAAAAGTAACGCGCACCAGCACGTCGGTCAGCGTAGTTTGCAGGCCCTTGATGCCGATTTCGTAACCCACTAGGCCGGCTGCGCCGCAATTGACCAGCCAGCGCTCCGTCATCGCACCGGGCTGCGGATAGCGCGCGCGCTGTCCGGATTGCTCGCAATGCTGCGGAAAAACCGGCTGCATCGACAGAACCCGCTCACCGATGGCGGGACGCCGCCACAGCACATCGAAAACAGCGGGCTGCGTTTCGTTGAGTTCGAGGTAGGCCGGGCGTGACTCGTGAGCGTGAGTGGTTGTTGCAAAGAATGACGTCAGCGAAACAAGCAAAACCACCAGCAGCTTGACGACGCGCATCAGACTATCGCGCTTCTGCTTGCACGGCAGTAACGCTGATTTCGTAACGCGAGCGCAGACGCTGATAGATGCGTTCGTCAGCGAGGCGCCGTTGCTCCACCAGCCAGTCGTTCACAACGCGCGAACGGACCTTCTCGAGCGGCGGCAGACTGGCGTCCTCGCGCGAACCGATATAGACAAGATGAAGCCCGAAGGGTGATGCAATCGGTCCGTACCACTGTTTCGGTTCGAGGCTGGTCAGTTGTTCCGGGAAATCGCCCCCGAAGTCGCGTGCGATCTCGTCGGTTCTCTTGTCGATATAGACGCGCGGCAGCATGAACGGGTCACCCTCGTCAGGCGCCTGCGTCACCTGCGGATTGGCCGCACGCAGACGCTCCAGCAATACTTCGGCATCGGCTGTAGCCTGCTCGCCGCGCCGGTCAGTGCTGAAGAAGATATGTGAAAAACTCAGGCGCGGTGGTTCGCGATAACGCTGAGCGTTTGTCTCAAAATACTTTTGCAGCGTGGCGTCGTCGGGTTCGGTTACGCCGCTGACGTCACCCATCAGGAATTCGACTTTTTGCGCAAGCCGGCGCCGAACGATGGTGTCGTCCTTGTCCAGCCCCATCGCCAGGGCTTCGCGATACAGAACCTCTTCACGAATACGCGATTCGATCAGATGTTGTAGTTCCTGCGGGCTTGGTTGGCGCTGCCACTGTTTGCCGAATATGGCGACAAGCTGATCGATATCAGCCGTGGTGATTTCTATGCGATTGCCACGGGCGGGCTGATCATCGTTGACCAGCCCGAACACCACGAACAACAGCAAGCCGATGGCAAGAAAATGAAACAGCGGCTCGCGCAAAATGCGGCTGACGACCGGTGACACGGACCGTCAGCGCGCGAGTTGAAAAAGGATAGAAGAAATGCGCGCGAGCCTTTTGCTTGATCATCTCCATGGCGAGCGCTTCCGTTACCTGCAGGCCAACCACGTCGCCGACCATCAGCTCGTCGAAGCGCTGGACCATGTCACTGACGACGAACTCACGCAAATTGCCCGCTGGCCCGCGTACAAGAATGACGCGCTGGTCGTAATCGATCGCTTCAATCTTGCCCGAGACCTGAACCACGCGAACCATCACGCCGCCCGGCGTTGCGCCCTTGGGTGCGAGTTTCATCGCTTCGCCGACACCTGCGCTCGGCTCTTCGCCGGGTGCAAGCAGACCAACCGCAACGGCTTGCGCAAAACGAACCTTGAACTTGTCGCCGGGCGCGATCTGGTACAGGTTCTGCGACTCATCCGGCACTTTGATGGTGATTCGCTCACCATCCGGGTCTTCGACAGTCACTGTCCGGTTAACGTAATGTACGCCACGGACCGTCACCACGGTCTCGACTTCTTCGGTGAACACGACCCCGGGTTGATCTTGCGCAATAACCTGAGAACCTGAAAAAAGTGCCGCTGCGGCACAAAGCGAGGTGAATAAGCGTTTCATTTAACGTGTCTCCTTAATAAGGTGAATGGGAAATTTGGGCGCCGAATTTCAACGTTCGGCGCGACGGCCACCATACGGGGCGAGAAGATAACATACTCAAAGCAGCCAAATGCACTGCAGCAACGTCAAGTGTGGCCTGCAGGCGTCTGGTCCGGCTTGGACGTCAAACGGGACCGCCAGTTCAATACTTCCACCAGAAGCGACGGCAGGAACACCAGTGTCACCAGGGTCGCGAAGAACAGGCCAAACAGCACAATTGCTCCGACACCGCGATACAACTCGGTACCGGCACCGGGGATAAAGACCAACGGTGCCAGACCGAAAATGGTGGTGATGCTCGACATCAGTATCGGTCTTAACCGTGTCTGTACGGCTTCGCGCACCGCCGCCACCGCATCGAGTCCCGTGTGACGGACGTTGTGCAAGGCCCGGTCAACCAGCAGGATCGGGTTGTTGACGACCGTTCCGACCAGGATAAGAAAACCAAGCATGGTGATCATGTCGAACGACTGACTGATCGCGGTCACTCCGATTGCCGGCAGCCATCCACCCACGGTATTGAGTATCCATAATCCGACTATGCCACCGGCAATCCCCAGCGGGACTGTGGTCATGATGATCAACGGATAGCCCCAATGCGTAAAAACCGCAACCAGCAGCAGATAGCAAAGAAGTATCGCGACGGCATAGTTGCTCGATAACGCTTGTTGTGTCGCGCTGAGCCGGTCGCTGGCACCGGAAATATCCATAGTGACGCCGGCAGGGATTACGCCTTGCGCTTTCAGATGATCGATCAATTCGGATTGGACAATTTTCACGCCGCTTTCGAGCGGCACGGATCGCGGCGGAATCACATTCAGGGTTACGGTGCGGCGGCCGTCTACACGCCGCAGCGTATTGGTATCGACTGTCTCCTTCATATCCACGATCGCGCCAACCGGCATTACGGTGCCCTGTGGCGTGTAAACAGGCAATGCCGCAATATCGGCGAGTTCCTCCGCAGGCTGTGTCGTGGTGTAGAGGAAGATATCTATCTTGTCGTCTGCCAGAAAGAATTCATCAATGTAGGCACCATCGGTCAGGCCCGCAACAGCCAGGCCGATCTCGCGCGTAGTCATCCCCAGTTCCGCCGCCCGCTCCCAGCGTGGCTGCAACTCGAGCATTGGCTGCCCAAGAGTCAGTATCGGCGGATCAGGCCGGACCTGCGGGTTGTCGAAGATCTCCTGGGCCCGCCGGTAAGCCAGCAGCACCACGTCGTATAGCGGCTCGAGATCGGATCCGGTGATGTCGACATTGACGCTGCGTGTGCCGCCATCATTACTGGAAATAATCGACCCACGAGACGAGAAGGAACGCATGCCAGGGTATTCGGCGAAGCGCTTGTCGATTGCCCGCATCAGCGCATTGATGTGTTTGGGATCCTTGGTTTCCGCAATGACGCGTAAATACTGCGGCCGTATCGTCAGTACGAAATACTGCAGCGCGGGAATGGCACCGTCGGTCCCGTCAAAATCAGCCGGCTCCTTATCCAGGTAAGGATGAAATTCCTCTTCGACCTCATCTCCAATACGGCGCATTTCCTCTAGGTTGTATCCGGTGGGCGCGATCATCAGGGAGAACGTCTTCGCTTCCTCGCCTTCGGGCAAATATTCTGCGGGGGGTGTCAGCAACATCATGATCGCCACTGTGGCGGCGACAAGGCCTCCAATGCACAGGATACGGCGCGGGCGCGAACCGGCCAGCCAGGCAATGCCATCGATCAAACGCGATTGGCTCAGATCGCGCGAGCCTGCGCCATCGCCGCCAAATGAAAGTCGCGCGCTCATCGCCGGAACCACGGTCACTGCCACGAACATGGAGACCAGGATTGACGCGACAATGGCAACTGCCACGTCGGAGTAAAGCTGCCCGGCCTCGAGCTCGAGAAACCATACCGGAGTGAATACCAGGATCGTCGTCAGCGTCGACGCAAACACCGCCGGCCAGACGCGGCGCACACCGGCAAGAGCAGCCTCCATGCGGCCAAGGCCCTTGCTGCGCTCGCGCACAATGCTTTCGAGCACCACAATGCTGTTGTCCAGCGTCATCCCGATCGCGAACGCGATGCCAGCAAGAGAAATTACGTTGATCGTTCGACCCGCGAGCAGAAGACCGAGAAATGCAGCGATGGTGCAGATCGGGATACCGACGACACCGACCAGCGTTGCCCGAAACGAACGCAGGAACAGGAACATCACACCGGTGGCGAGCAACGCGCCGATCGACAAATTGGTCCACACGTTCGCAATCGAAGCCTGCACGTAACGCACATCGTCAGTCGTGAGCTCCATCTGCATGCCAATCGGCTCAAGCACACTGCGGCTCAATTCCTCCGCCACCGGCATGACCGCGTTCTTGATCGAAATCACATTGGAGCCGGTCTCGCGCCGGATAGAAATGAATATGACCGGCTCGCCGTTGACTGAGGCGTGCGAACGAATTTCGTAATGGTGCAAACGCACCTGCGCAACGTCTTTGAGCCGGATAATGGCGTCGTCG
Organism: Burkholderiales bacterium; assembly: GCA_035528435.1. Taxonomy (GTDB): domain Bacteria; phylum Pseudomonadota; class Gammaproteobacteria; order Burkholderiales; family Eutrophovitaceae; genus SG8-40. The sequence goes on along the minus strand of DATKYN010000079.1, from coordinate 10,238 downwards.
CGCGAGGCGATCACCATGTCTTCCACCTCTTTAATGCTGCGAAAACGCCCGACGGTTCGTAGCAGGTAGCGGCGCTTGCCGCTGTTCAGATCCCCGCCGGATACATCTGTATTGCGTTCGCGTATCGCTGTGCGAAGCTGTGTCAGCGTAATGCCGCGCTCGGCAAGACGGCCAGGATCGACAAAGATCTGAACCTGCCGCGGCGCACCCCCGAAAATCCCGACGTCGGACACTCCGGCCACGCGCTCGAGCCGGGTACGCACGTTGTCATCGACAAAATCGAGCATCATGTTCATGTCCACGCCCTGCGGATTTCCAGGCAATGGCGAAATGCGAAAATAGATGAACGCGTTGCTGGAAAAGGAGCTGGTATACAGGCGCGGTTCGTCGACGTTTTCCGGGTAAACCGGGACACGGGTGAGCGCGTTGTTCACGCGAATCAAGGCGTCATTCAGGTCGACACCAAAAGGAAACTCCAGCGCCACGATTGCTTCGCCCATGGTCGCAGTCGAGACCATGCGCTCCAGCCCCGGGACACTGCGCAGGAATTCCTCCTGCTCGATCAGTATTTCCTTCTCGATGTCCTGCGGGGTGGCACCTGACCATGACGTGCGCACGCTGATCGTGCGCACCTCGAGATCGGGAATCATCTGTATCGGTACCCGTAATACTGCGAGAATGCCGAACACACATACGATCAGTACACCGATGGCAAGCAAAGTGCCGTGTCTGATCGCGCCTTCAATCATCGTCAGCGCGTGCCGGAGGTAGACGGCGCAGTAGAGAGAATCCGCACCTGCTGACCTTCCCGCAGTGTTTCGTTGCCGCGCACGACAACGCGCATGCCAGGCTCCAGCCCGCTGCGCACATCGACCCAGTCACGCAGTGAACGGCCAAGATCGACCTGCCGCTCGGACACCGTCGTCCCGTTACTGTCATTAATGATCCAGACGCTCGCGCTCCCGTCAGGTTTTCTGACCACGGCATCGCGCGGCACCTTGACCATGCTGGCGCCACCGCGAAGCGGGAATGCAACCTGCGCCGACATACCCGGCGTCATGAATTTCGACGCCCCCTCCACCCTGACACGAACGAGAAAGGTGCGCGCGTCCGGGTCATTAACCGGCACACGGGCAACAACTTTTCCTTCAAGGGACTCACCGATGAGTGCATCGAGAGAAACCCTGGCCGGTGTGCCAACGGCAATTTGTTCATAGCGCTCCTGCGGAGCTTGTACGTCGATGCGCAAGCGTCCCATATCAACAAGCTCGATAACGGCCGTGCCGGTTTCGACCCATTCACCAGGGTCGGTATGGCGGCTACTCACTACCCCGGCAAAGGGTGCCACCAGCGTATGGCGGCGCACCAGTTCGCGTTGTTCTTTCTGCTCTGCTACCAGCCGGTTCGCGCGAGCCGAGGCAACTCGGCGCTCTGCCGAAGCCGCATGCATGAACGTCTCGGGAACCAGGCCACGCTCGAACATTTCACGCGCCTCTTTATAGAGACGGTCCTGTTCGGATAACTGCGCCTGGGCCTCTTCGACCGCGGCACCAGTGCGATCCAACGCCAGCTTCGCCAGGGTCGCATCAAGGTCGACCAGGGCCTTACCCCTGCTGACACGATCACCGGCATCAACCCGCACGCGCGATACCAGTCCGCTTACGCGGGGCGAGAGGGAAGCAGTGCGCTCCGACGTAACCGTACCTGTAAGACGCAGTTCTTCGTCCGACCGGGCTTGTTCAGCAACTGCAACCGTTACCGGCGACACGTTCTGCGCTTGTACGCCCGGTGCGCTGAGCACAGCAAGCGCCAGGACGATTCCTCTTAACCAGACTGTTGGCACGTTCCGCTTCCCCTGTATATCAGGGGAGTGACTCCCGATTACCCGGTTCGTTCCCCTTAATGGCACAGCCGTCATACAGGTTGCGCGACACAACCGAGCCAGCCAGCGTTTCACTCGCCGTCACTCCCTCCGGTTTCGGCAACCTGTTTGTCGACGCACTTTTGCACCTTGAAGTCCCCGTAGCGACCCTCGCTGGCACGGCACGCCTCGATAATCTCCGCATGACGTTCCGGGTAGTTTTTCAGCGCATCACGGGCGGCGATATCATTGTCTGAACAGGACTTGATCATGCTCCAGCCAGCCTTGTACATGGCCCGGTTACAGCGCCGGACGATGTCTGCAACCTCATCCGGATACCCAGCAAGAAGCTTCCGGGCTTCACGATCGGCTTCGATACAGATGTTGATGGCGACATTTCCGAACTCCCCCATCTGGTACTGGCAGCGAATCACCGTCTCGGAGTTGAGTTCTGCTTCCGTCTTGCCGCCGGTATTCAGTTCCAGGGCAGGCGTACTCGTCAGCGGCAGCATCGCCCCCATAGCGACCGCGATAATGGTTCGAAAAATTTTCATTACGTTACAGACTCCCGAAAGTGGCAGGCACCACTTCAAAGGTTTCGAAAAACCGGATCGCCAACCATTCCGGCAAACATCCAGATCAGTGCAAAAAACCCAATGCGGGCGTGATCGGGAGCACTAAAACCCTCCCATCACATGCACGGCGCTGGACGCCTTCAGATCATACGCAATCGCCTGATCAAGGTCCAAGGTCAGGCGAGCACCCCGATCCGGCAGGATTACCCGGAAGGCAGAGCCTTCACACCGTCACGCGTCTCTATGGTCGCAACAACGCGTGGCGCTGACTGCTCACCCGATGAATGCAGGCAGAGCTTTTCCCCGTCAAAGCCAATCGCGTGCAACAGTCGTTCGGCGCGCGCCGGCTCCGGATGGTACAGATCCAGCCGCAGCAGCCTGCAACCCGAGTCACGCAACCCTGCCGCTGGGTGCACCGGCGTGTGCCATTCGATCAGGATGGGAGCAATGCCACCGAGCGGTAACTCTCCATCCCCGGTTACGCTAATCCGCCAGGTCAGATCGCCTCTTTCCATCGGCTCGACCGCCCCCAACGGCTCACCGGCCGCGGTCACTGCTTGTTCAATATCGTTGGTTCGTGCCACCCACGCCGCCAGTTGCGGAGCAGATCCCGGTTTCATTTTATCGAGCGCGAACCAGCGGGCCCGGCCCGGATCCGGCGCATTGGGGTCAGGAGCAATGACCTCCAGATAAATTTTCTCTCCCAGGCGCAGCAGGCAATTGTGCGTACTCATACGGGGATGCTTGCCGCCCAACTCCGGGGTCGCACCCAGGGTATCGCGAACCCACTGCACGCCGGACTTGAGATTGGGTGCCGTCACAACGAGGTGATCAAGCGTCGCTGTCATTTTCAGGAAAATCCCCTTGTGAAAGAAAATATGCCGGGACTCTTCCCCGGTACGCCAAAGCCTTTCAGCCTGCCGCCCCTACAACCATCCCTGACTGCGCGCCTTTGCCAGACGTGGTTTGAGTTGTGGACGAAGCTTGATACGACGTCCCGCCTCATCAGCCACCTGATCGTCATTGCTCGCAAGCACACTGTTGATGGCAACCCATGCATAGTCGGCGATTTCCGAAAACGCGGCTTCCCGTGGCACAGGTGCCTGCCTCAGGCTGTCGGCTGGAATCCAGTCTATCCTTCCGACAAAGTACACGAATCCACGATCCCGAAATTTCTGCGACGGGTTAACCGCCTCGCGCAGGTACTCGCGGGAAAGAATGCCCCTGGTTTCCTGATGGCACTCGCGAATTGCCGTCTCGTAAGCCGTTTCAGGTGTCCCGGTCTGCCCGCTCGCACCAGCGGATTGTTGCTGACGGCGGCCACCGGGCATTTCGTACCACGAGCGGCTGTGGTGTTTCACCAAAAGTACCATCGCCGATTGCCCCTCTCCGGTTACGAGCAAGGCACCGGCTGCGATGAAGTCGGCTTGCGCCGGGGCTGGCGCCGCCACTACGCATAACAAGGCGAAAACCGTGATGAAATAAAAACCTTTTCGTCTCAAGCAATAATGCTCCATGAAAGTGGCAAACCCGGCCGTGGCAAGGCCGGGCGCCCCGGTGGCGACGAATCGCGCCCGGTTATGACCAAATCGTACGGTTTGCAAGCTAAGCCCTGACAATCCGAGGCCGTGCAACACTCCGGCAAAAAGTGTGTTGCCGTTGCGGCACTCACCAGTTGCACATCCTGAGTGTAAAACCGAAAATGCAGGATGAAACAGGACATGGTCAAGCCTTATTTGCCGTGTCCACTACCCAGCGATTGCGTTAACGAACAGAAACCGGATGCTGGCCGGCACAATGGGATCTTCAGCAATGGAATCTTCAGTAACAGTGCTGGCCGGCTCGGATTCGGCCGAATCCGTGATAGCTCCAGACCAACTGACAGGCAATCAAATCTGGCCTGCCCTATAGATACAGGAGAAACAAAAAATGGAAATATCCCCGGAAACCGTTGATTTTCTGATCAGCATGGGAATACAGGCAGTGGCTGCGATCGCCATCCTCCTCGCCGGATGGATGATCGCCGGCGCAACGGAACGCGTCGTGCGCAAACGCGCTGAACGTTCCAGGGTTCTGGACGCTACCCTCGCGATCATGCTGGGGAAAGTAGCCCGCGCATTGGTGCTCGCAGTAACCCTGATTGCAGTTTTGAATCAATTCGGCGTGCAGACAACCAGTCTGATCGCCTTGCTGGGCGCCGCGGGCCTCGCGGTCGGTCTGGCACTGCAGGGAACGCTTAGCAATGTCGCATCGGGCATTATGTTGCTGGTATTACGCCCGTTTCGCGTCGGCGACGTCATTGAATTCGGTTCGACCTTGGGCATCGTCGACGAAATCGGCCTGTTCGTTACCAGCATGCACAGGCCGGACAATATTGCGATGGTCGTGCCCAACTCACAGATCTGGGGAAACACCATCATGAACTATGGAACGAATGCGACACGGCGCATCGACCTGGTCTTCGGTATCAGCTACTCGGACGATATGGAAAAGGCGACCAGCATTATCAATGGGGTGATTGAGGCAGATTCAAGGTGCCTGAAAGATCCCGCCCCGCTGGTCGCTGTGGCCGAACTGGCCGACAGTTCGGTAAATATCTACGCCCGGCCATGGGTGAATAGCGAAGATTTCTTCGCGACCAAGCTCGACCTGACCCGGAAAGTCAAGGAACGTTTCGACGCGCAGGGCATTTCCATCCCGTTCCCGCAGCAAGACGTTCACATGCATCAGGTGCAAGCCAAAGCAGCCTGAGCCGGGAGCCCTGAAAACAGAAAGAAAAGGGCCTCGCGAAGAGGCCCTTTTTTTCAACCGCTACAAAATCACCCGTTATTGCCAGGGCGCATCCAGAGTACCGACCGATCGCGGGTAGGCGACAATACCCCACGGCAGATGCTTGTCGCTGATACGCTTCACGACCTTCATTTCGTTCGCGTCAATCACCACGACTTCATTGGAGCGGCCGCAGGCGATCAGTATGTGACTGTCGTCCGGAGTAAAGGTGAAATGCCAGCAGCGCTTGCCGGTCTCGACCTGCGCCACTTCTTCCCAGGTCTTGGTGTCGAAAACCTGAATCGCCTCCCCCCTTGCCAGCGCGACAAACAGACGGGAGCCATCGCGACTGAAGGTCAGCCCGTAAGGAACGTTGCCGGTTGTCACTTCCTTCACGAAGTTGAATTCGCTGTCGAGTACCACCAGATGGTTGCCGTACTCGATACTGGCGACGTACATCTGGCCGTCGGGGGACATCTTGATACCACGCGGCCGGTTGCCATAATCCACCGTGCTGATCGTCTTGACCAACTCACCGCTCTCAATGTCGTGTACGGTGACGTTCTCATCAGCCTCGTTGGTGACGAGAATCTTGCTGCCGTCCGCGGAAAACTCGATCCCCTCGGTTTCCATGCCGCCGGTAATATCCCTGATCTTCTTACCCGAGTCGAGGTCCACTACGGCAACTTTCGCCGGCTCCTCGTCGTCATCTTCACGCTGCTTGGCCAGCGCTTTTGCCTCTTCCGAACCGGGCTTGGGCGGAGGGCCGCCAATCGCAGCCGGCTCAAACGAGACGAAGGCACGGTTACCACGAACGCGAACGAACTCGGGATTTTCGCCGATTGGAACGTTCTTGATAATCTCCCCGCTGACCCTGTCGATCAGGGCCAGGTCACCGCTTTCACGGTTGGCAACTACAAGCGTCTTTCCATCTGCGGTGACGCCAATGCCCCTCGGACCGCGACCATCGAGATCGATTTCTGAAACGGCTTCGAAAGTAGTCAGATCAATGACAGTGACGTTGCCATTCTGGTTAGACACATAGGCCATGGGAGCGGGCGCCGCAGCGGCCTCGCTCTGCTCGTTTGAGGCTTCTTCCTTCGAACAGCCTGATATTCCGACCAAACACAACAGGGCGGCGGGCAACAGCGCGCGCGCCAAAGACGGAGATTGCATCAAGTGTCTCCTTTCTGACTCACTCAGTGAGATATAAAAGATTGAATTTTAACTAAAATATATCGCGTCATAAAATCAACGCAACTCTAGGACAATAGCGAACGCCACGTGTTCCGTGTGTCATTCGCGATCGCAATGAGTCCCGGGGTCAGAGAGCACCGGCAACATCTGCCGCCCTGGCCCTCACGCACACATATAGCCGGCAACCTTACGGGGATGTCCAACCCGGCTCGACAACATCCAACGCTAGATGTCCGAAGTGCAGTTCGGGCATCGCGTTGCCTTGATCGGGACGTTTGAGAAGCACTTCTGGCACTCTTTTGTGGTCGGCTCGGCAGGCGCGACTTCCTCCTCCCGCTTCATCCTGTTGATGCTTCGTATCAGGAGAAAGACCGCAAATGCGACGATCAGGAAACTGATTACGCTATTGATAAACTGCCCGTAGTTGATCGTCACCGCGCCCGCTTCTTTCGCCATTGCGAGTGCCGCATAAGGCCCTGCGGTTGCACCCTCTTTAAGTACGATAAAGAGCTCCGAGAAATCGACCCCCCCAAGCAGCAAACCAACGGGCGGCATGATCACATCTGCGACAAGGCTTTTTACAATGGTTCCGAACGCGCCACCAATGATAATACCGACGGCCATGTCGACAACATTGCCGCGCATGGCGAACTCCCTGAACTCTTTCAACATGTTTCTTACCCGCCCTTTCCGTAGTGCGTATGACAAAAGGCGTAAGCAACCGTCATGGGCCGGTGCTCGCCGCGCGGGCAATCATGCCCGCTGCATCGCATGTCCGCAAGTTAGCCGCGGGCATGAATTTCTTGCCGGGATTCAATTTTTTCCGGGATGGCAGCCAACCTTGAACAAGGTTTCCGAAATCGTTCCAGGCTGCACACTCTTCCAGGCACCCGAGACTTCCTGGGTATACAACTGCTCGCCCTCTCCCATTCGACCGCTGTAACTGGAAAAGTAGAGCGTGCGCCACTGCCGGCTATGACAACGGATTTCGGCCTGCGTCTTGGACGACCAGTAGGTGCTATTTTGCAAGGGCTGGCCACTCGTGTACTGCTGAAGCGTCCATACCTTGGCCATGGTACCCCGCTTGCGGCCAAGAGCCTCGTCAAAGTACCAGTCGGCATCATCTGCAGCGAAAAGAAACGTCCAGTCGGCTCGTGCCTCACCGCCAGTGCAAGTCAGCAGGAAAGCCAGTGCCAGGCAACGCAGGGAATTCAAGGTGCGTCGCCGGTTTTGCCGTACATCGTCAGGCGAAAACCAGAACGATTAACGGCGCCCAGCCCCGAAAGAACGATGCCCGGCGCAACCGGGAATCGTCTCAACCAGCCTTGCGTCGAAGCAGCCAGACCGCCACGGCAATCGCGGCAAGAGGCGCAAACGCCGGCAGCATGTGTAATGGTTCGATCAGATAATGCGCGATGCTCGCCGGTGCCGACACGCCGTGGCCGCTGTGTGCCAGGGCACTTGAGGCCAGACCCGATGCGATTACGCTGGAAAAAACGATTGCTGATCTCTTCATTATGCAATTCCTCTTACCTGGAAGTGAGCTGTGTTAAAGGCGCCATACACTTGTGGCCTGCATTGCATCAAGCGCAGCAGTCGATAGACGGCAAGCCATGTGGTGAATTGTAAGCCACAACGAAACATCGCGCCGAATTCCTGACGCATAAGCATGTTGCCTACTTCGGCCGCGGACCATCGCGGCAGAGTGAAGGCCGGCGACAGGCAGCGCATGACACTACCGGCGGTGAACACCCGACTGGGAAATCCGTCACGAGAGACCAACGACGTAGGTGGGTACAGGGCCTGTTGGCAAGCAACGCCCGGCAGCCAGCTGAATATCGCCATTCGGTCAATACGAATACTGGGCTCCCGCTGCAACATCATTCCAGTCGGTCATCGGCTACGCCATCACGTGCACCGGCGCCGCGTCTACCGGTCCGGGGCGGCAGAACCAAACATCCGTGCGGTCATCACGACCAATACATCGAGCGCGCAGTAGAAGGCACCGGCCGCGAGCGGCGGATTGTTACTCGTCAGACCAAAGTACGGCACGCTGGTCTGCCAGATCCAGTTACCGACCCAGGTCCCATAAAGTTCCAGTATGAGTGATACCACCAGCATGACCGAGTAAAGTCGCCGGCCTTCAGGCTGAGACCAGCACAACAGGAAAAGACCGACAAGAACAATGCTAATGGCATCGAAACCGATGAAAAAGGCGTATCCGGCGTAACTCAAAGCAGCAACCGCGACGCCATGCACAAACAGGTTCGACACGCGTGGCGCAAAGACCAGCCCGAGCCAGAAAAGCAATACGTGACCGGGTGGAACAAAGAAAGGAATGTTGCCAAGCCGGTAGGCATACAGACCCCAGACGAGGGAGAGGAAGATCTCTCCTGCGGTCGCCCAGACCAGGCAGGCATAAAAAGGCACTCGCCATTGAGGTGGCGTTGTGTGAATCAGCCGAAACATCAGAAGCCAGCTCCAGACACCGACGCCGAGCTGACCTGCCAGCCCCCAAAACCGATCGACCAGCAACCCGATCACGAAAGTCGCAATGATCAGCCCGGCGTAGAGCCGGGTTGTCGCATCGATTGGTGTTTCTTCGCCCGCTCTGGCCATCTGCTGTTGTTGCGAAACCGTCTACTGCCGGGAATGCCTGAAAACAAAGGCGATCAAGCGCACCCCGCCACCAGTTCTGAACTGCTCAACGTTTTCCCGCCAGGACGTGTCCTTGCCGCCTGCCGCTTCCCGGTTGCCCGGAACTACCCTGGTAGATACGCCGCGAACTCTTTCTCTACCGCCTTTGGGTCGTGCGCCAGGCCCTGACTGACACCCTGCGCCATACCGCCGGGATAGACTTCCTCCAGACCCTCCTCAAGCGACTGCAGGCTCGCACTGGCAACATCGGCCGGCTTTTCCTTGGGGCCCTCGAAATCACGCTCCATGTCAGTGTCGACAGCGCCCGGCATCACGGCCACAACCCGAGTGTGCTGTTTTGCCAATTCCGCGCGTATGCCTTGCGTCATCAGCAAACCTGCCGCTTTCGACGCGCACAGCGAACCGTAAGCGGGCAATGACACGCGGGCAATGATAGACAACATGTTGACAATTGCCCCGCCGCCGTTGCGCTTGAGCACCGGCGCGAACGCACGGCACATGGACAAAGTGCCAAAATAGTTGGTATCCATCTCTTCTCGCGCATCATCGAGCACAGCCGACGCAATCAACCCTTTCTTCCGATTGATCCCGGCGTTGTTGATCAGCAAATCGATGTCGCCCGCCTGAGCTGCTGCGGCTGCAACCTGCGCGGGTTTCGTAATGTCGAGGGTCAGCACGTGAATCCTGTCAGCATGAGCGGCCTCCAGTTCAGCCAGTTTCTCCGGGTCACGGGCAGTGGCATAAACTTTCTTCGCGCCGCGCGCGATCAGTTCCTCGACGAACGCGCGACCAATTCCGCGGTTTGCTCCGGTGACTAGCGCTACAGAACCCTCGATTTTCATATTTAGTCTCCCCGTGCTTTCACCGGCACCATGTCTTAATCGGCACCATGTTTTAATCGGCACCGTGTTTTAATCGGTGCCGTGTTTTAATCGGTGCCGTGTCTAAACTGGCACCATGTCTTAATCGGCGCCATGTCTAAACTGGCACCAAGTTTTAACCGGCACCAACAGGAACCGGTCAATCTAGGTGGCGACTGTTTTTTTGTCAAGAATGCCACTGGCGGCGCGCTGCCAGACACACCGGTTTGACACCCGCAGTTGCCAAAGGTAAAACGGCCGCTTCACTGCGCCGGCAAGGTTGCCCGGTGCAACAATCGGGCTTTCCGGAATACTTCA
>DATKYN010000078.1:0-12169 GCA_035528435.1 Burkholderiales bacterium | reverse complement strand
ATCATCCTTGATACTTTCGAGTCACTTGAACTGACTTACCCGAAAGCCGGAAAAGAGCATCGCAAGGCCTTGCAAGCGATGCGCAAGCAACTGTTGAAGTGAACGAATGGCGGGCGATTGTTGCGCGTTTGAATGACCGGGCGGGACGGAACCGCTGGCTCAGGGCCGATAATGTCGCCTGAACCTGACATGATAATCAGAACGGGAGGATGAAACATGGAAGAAATTTGCCGGGGTCTGAGATTTCCGGAAGGACCGATCGCAATGCCCGATGGATCGGTAATCCTGGTCGAGATCGAGCGCAGAACACTATCGCGGGTGGCTCCGGATGGAAAAGTCAGTGTGGTTGCCGAATGCGGCGGCGGCCCCAATGGCGCCGCCGTCGGACCTGATGGTCGCGTCTACATCTGCAACAACGGCGGATTCGAGTGGACCCAGCAGGGACCGTTTTTGCGCCCCGGTGAACAACTGGCGGCCGACTACCAGGGCGGCAGCATCCAGGCAGTGGATATCGACTCGGGTAAGGTGGATACGATTTACACCGAGTGCAATGGAGAGCCGCTCAAGGGGCCGAACGACATTGTGTTCGACGCCAAAGGCGGGTTCTACTTTACCGACCTCGGTAAGCGTCGTGGCCGCTCGCTGGATCGCGGGTCTGTGTTTTATGCGCAGCCCGACGGCAGCCGCATCGAAGAAATCGTCCATCCAATCGATACGGCAAACGGAATCGGATTGTCAGCCGATGAATCCATGTTGTACGTTGCCGAGACATTCGGTGCCCGCGTCTGGGCCTTCGACATCCAGAGCCCGGGCAAACTCGGGCCGGGGCCGCATCCGTTTTTTCCGGGACGGTTGCTGCACAAGTTTTCCGGTTACGAGCGTCTCGATTCGCTGGCAATGGACTCCGAGGGCAATGTTGTGGTCGCCACGCTGGGCACTGGCTGCGTGACGGCAATTTCTCCTGAAGGTGTCGTGCGGGCAGTGGTGCCGGTACCCGAATTCGATTTGATGGTGACCAATGTTTGTTTTGGTGGTCCGGACCTGAAAACCGCTTACATCACTTCTTCTGGTCTGGGGCGGCTCTACAAGATGCAATGGCACTGCCCGGGGTTGCCCCTGAATTTTCTGCAACGCTGATTCGGTGCGACGATATATGTCATCCGGTTCGTGTCAGAAAGCGGGTGACTGAATGACGGAAACCGCAGTTGTCGCGTTCGCGACTTTCTTTGCCACCATCAGCCCGCTCGACGTCTCCGCCATATTTGCGGCATTGACAGCCGGCGCAACAGCGCAGCACCGGCGCACCATAGCGATTCGGGCAACGCTGATCGCGACAGGGATTCTCCTGGTATTTGCGCTCGCCGGTAACGTGATGTTGGCTAGCATCGGCATTTCGCTTGCGGCATTGAGAACGGCCGGAGGCATCCTGTTGCTGCTGATCGCCATAGAAATGGTGTTCGCGAGATCATCCGGAGGCACCTCGGCGACGGACGAGGAGAAACGGGAAGCTGCTTCGAAGCAGGATATTTCTGTTTTTCCACTGGCGACGCCGCTTATTGCCGGCCCGGGCGCGATGGGCGCCGCCATTTTATTGATGGCGAATGCGCATGGCGATGTGCTTCAACAGGTAACTGTCATTAGTTCACTGCTCGCGGTACTGGCTGTGACCGCTGTCGCGCTGTTACTGGCAGGGAGGATTCAGCAACTTCTCGGAGTTACGGGCATGCACGTGATCACGCGTGTGATGGGTATTCTGTTGTCGGCGCTGGCGGTTCAGTTTATTTTTGACGGCATCAAGCAAAGCGGTCTGCTTGGTATGCAGTAACCGGTGCGACTGGAGTGATTCCGGGGAATCATCAGACGTGCATGCGGGTAGGCGAGGCGATCCCGGGGGTTTCCTTCTGCCGATTTTGCACAGCCTCGCGGTCGGGCGACACGCGAATAATTCGAGACAAGTGGTCGCAATAGGGTCAGACTGGCAATAGCGCGCATTAGAGACGCTCTCGCTTTCAGGGCCGTTCGCTTAATCGTGAGTTTCCCATTGTTGCCGGCGATACTGGTTCGCGCTTTCGGCCTGAGTTGCGGCTGATGCAGAGTTTACCTTCCTCTTGAAGGCGAGTATGCGCAATGAAAGGGTGATTGATGCAATGCATGGATACAGTGCAAACGCATGACTGGTGTTACAGGTGGCATGATGGAGCCCGGAATCTTCCCTGCCAACGGACCGGCGGGAGGTGGCTTCAGTCTGGCGCGATGCTGGTGGGGAACCTGCCAACGGCGAAGGAGTCTTCATGACGATCGCGTATGATTCGGTTGCCTACCAGACGACGCTGGTGCAAACGTATGCAAGCGTCAAGTCCGCGCTCAAGCACAGGCTGCTAGACCCCCTGCGCTACATTGTCGAGATTGATGCCGGGTTGCCGATCTTTGCGGTTCGCGACAAACATCAGTTGCGGATTGCGTACAACCGCTTCGCGTCACTGTCAGTCGAGGCCAGCGTTCCACACGAATGGATGCAGGAAGAGGCCGGCAAGGGGCACGATGATTTCATGCGCGCCGTCGATGACATGGTGCTTTCACTGAAAAGCAAGGTAGAGGCGACCGGCCGGCCGATCTGACGGCCTGGTGGCTGGCTTTCCCTTCCTCCTGCTTGCATGCAAACTTCCTGGCGAGTACGGGGGGTGCGCTAGCCGATTCTAACCATTTGCCCGTTTGTAGAACTTCCCTTCTTTCATCACAGCGACGAGTTTCTGCTCTTTCTGGAGGATTGTGACGTCCTGCGTCGGATCGCCATCCACAACCAGAAGGTCGGCGAGAAATCCTTTCTTTACAGCCCCGATATGCTCGCTCATGCCCATGATTTGCGCTCCTGATTTGGTCGCGGCCAGGATGGCGTCCATTGGAGAGAAGTCGAGCAGTCGCACAAACAATTCTATGTCGCGAGCGTTGGCACCAATCGGCGCCCAGGCAAAGCCGTAATCGCCCCCTGGCATTACGCGCACGCCGCGGCGGTGCAACGCTTTCATATTCTCGATGCCGGCCTCGATCTCGTCTTTCAGGTCGCGTTCATGCGCAGGGCTGAACTCGATTCCCCAGGATGGTGCCTGGTGCAGCGTTGCGTAAAGGTTGCCCAGAGTTGGCGCGACGAAGACACGCTCGCGTGCGGCTTCCAGCAGATCCATTGCCTCATTGTCGATGAACGTTGCGTGGTACAGCACGTCCACGCTGTACTTCAGCGCAAGTTTTACCGATTCCGCGCTTCGTGCATGGGCGGCGAGGCGCTTGTCGTGGGCCTGCGCCACCGCGCTGACTGCTGCGATCTCATCTTCGGCCATGACCGTCGTGCGTGACGGCGATGCGGGGGTGCCAGCATCACCAGAAATATTCACCTTCAGCGTATCGACGCCTTCTCGGCACATGAGTCTGGCGTAACGCCGAAACTCGGTCGGTCCGTCGAGCACCACTGCGAAGTTCTCGCGATACAGATGCGAAAGGCGCACATCTCCGAGACCACCCGTCACAGTCATTTCGGGCGATGCCGCCAGTGTTCTCGGCCCGGGAAACTCACCGGCAGCAACTGCGTTGCGCAGCACGACATCCAGTCGCGGCTTCGCCGACGCCGCACTGAAGCAACTGGTAAATCCCATCTCCAGCATCTTGCGGGCGTTGCGCACGGTGATCAGCATGTGCTCTTCGGGCGGAATCGATCCCATATCCACCGAGCGCGTGCAATCGGTGAACGTCAAATGCGAATGCGGTTCAATCAGCCCGGGCATCAGCGTTGCGCCGTTGCCGTCGAAAACTTCGGTATCGGTGATGCTTGCCGATTGATCCTGCGGCCAGACACCGGCGATTCGTTCGCCTTCGACGAGAACCTGCCCCGCAAAGGGCGGGTTCCCCGTGCAGTCGAGGATGCGTACATCTTTGAAAAGGGTTCGCGTCATGATGATAGGTAGAAACTGTTAATCGGGACCATCGGGCGATACATTTCACTGGCGGCCCTGGCGTTTTACCACGGCGAAGCGCGTGCGACAGCCGCTGGCTGGACTGCACGAGTGATGCATCGTGTGATTACCGCAACAAGTATAGTCCGGTCACGGTCAACGCCGTGAATCTGGTGCGACGCATAGTCCCATTCCAGTTGATAAGGATGTGCCCGCGTTCAGCGAACAGCGTTGTAAGTGATGTGCGTCATTTAATCCGACAGCGCTTACTTCGACACCGCTTACTTTGACACCGAATGCTCCGAAACCGCCTTTCGTGTCACGTAGCCAATCGAAAGCCCCTGCGCCAGAATCGAGAACACGACCACGCCATAGGTGAGTGCGACAACGATGTCGCGCTCTGGCCCCGTTGGCAACGAAAGGGCAAGCGCCACTGAAATGCCGCCGCGAAGACCACCCCATGTCAATACTTTCCATGAACCGCGCGGGAGATTGACGACGCGGTTTAGCAACCGCGCCGGCAACCCGACGGTGAGCAATCTTGCCAACAACGTGACCGCGATGGCGATACCGGTGGCCACCAGTTCATGCAAAGAGAACACCACCAGCAGCACTTCCATGCCGATCAAAACGAACAGTGTTGCGTTGAGTATTTCGTCAATCAGCTCCCAGAACATGTCGAGGTAACGGCGCGTCGTGTCCGACATGGCCAGGGCGCGGCCGTGGTTGCCGATGATCAGTCCGGCGACCACCATCGCCAGTGGGCCGGAGACGTGCAGTTTGCTCGCCAGCGCGTAACCGCCGGTGACGGCTGCCAGCGTCAGCAGTACTTCGATCTGGTAGTTGTTGACGCTCCTGAGCAGGCGAAACGTCAAGTAGCCGAGCACGAGCCCAAAAAGTAAACCACCACCCGCTTCGTGCAGCAGCAGTTCGAATGCCTGGCCCGGTGTTGGCATCAGACCGCTTGCCACCATCCCCAACAGCAGGGAGAAGATCACTACGCCTACACCATCGTTGAACAGCGACTCGCTCGAGATGACCAACTCAAGCTCTTTTGGTGCTCGCGCGGACTTGAGGATTCCCATGACGGCAATCGGGTCGGTGGGGGAAATCAACGCGCCGAACAACAGGCAGTAGATCAGCGGCAAATCCAGACCTGCCAGCGGCAGCGTAAACCACATTCCGAAACCCACAAAAAAGGTCGACAATGTCGTTCCAAGGATGGCAAGCCCCCCGACCTGCCAGCGGAACGCCTTGAGCTCGCTCAAGTCGACGTGCAGCGCACCGGCAAACAGGAGCAGTGACAACATGCCGTGCATGAGAACGTTGGAAAAATCGATCGAGCGAAGCAGCGATTCTTCGTACTGACGCAAACCGTGTGCTATACCCAGTGCGTCCAGTCCTATGAGTGCCAGCGAAAACACCAGTGCGGTTGCCATAACGCCGATGGTGGTCGGCATGCCGACGAAACGGTGATTCAGATAAGCGAGCAACGCCGTAATGACGAGGCAGATGGCGGCGATATCGAGCATGTGTCGTGTCGGCAGTCTTGATCAGTTTGTTACGAGATCGAACGGGGTGGGCTCGTTGTCGATGTTACGTCATCGCTTACCGGGTGGGTCATGCAGTTTCTGCTTTTCCGAGACTTGGCGAATGCTGATGTGGGCCAGAATTCGATGAAAACGCTGATCACCATTGCCGGTCAAAGTGACATAATATCGGCGACGCAATGGCGCAAGCTGACCGTGACTGAGCAAAAAAATGAAATACAAGGACTACTACGAAACCCTTGGTGTCAAGCGCGATGCGAGCGCGGATGACATCAAGAAAGCCTACCGCAAGCTGGCGCGCAAATATCATCCGGATGTTTCCAAGGACCCTGCGGGAGAGGAGAAATTCAAGGATGTGTCCGAGGCTTACAAAACGCTGAAGGACCCGGAGGCGCGCGCCGCCTACGATAATCTCGGCAAGCACCGGCCAGGCGAGGACTTTCGGCCGCCGCCCGACTGGGGTCAGGGTACCGGCGACGGATCGTTCTCGTACGAAGACGTCGACCTGTCGGATCTGTTCGCCGCATTCGGCGGCCGGGGGCGGCGGGGCGGATCGATCCCCATTCCGGGGCAGGATTTCGAAGTCAACGCACCGATCACGATCGAAGAGGCGTGGCGCGGCACCGAACTGGAACTCAATCTCAGTGTGCCGGAGCACGACGGAACAGGCGGTGTTCGCCGCGTGCCGCTGGTGTTCAAGGCCAGAGTTCCCAAGGGCGTGACAGATGGAGAAAAGTTGCGCCTGCCGGGCAAAGGCGGCAAGGGCCTGAACGGCGGTCCGAACGGAAGTCTGTATTTGAATATCTCGTTCAAGCCCCATGCTCTCTACCGGGCTGTTGGGCACGATCTGTATCTGGATTTGCCGCTGACACCATGGGAGGCGGCGTTGGGCGCCAGTGTTGAAGTTCCAACGCTGGCCGGACCGGTGCGGCTCAAGGTGCCGGCGGGCACCAACAGTGGGCAGAAATTGCGCTTGGCCAAACGGGGATTGCCTAAACGCGGTGAAGGCGAAGGCAATCTGTTTGCGATCGTGCAGATTGTCGTGCCGCCCGCACCGACGGATCGTGAGAAGGCTTTGTTCAATGACCTGGCGGATGCTTCCAAATTTGATCCGCGCGCCGCATTTCCGAAAGGAGATGGAAAATGAAGATCGAAATTACCGACGCAAAATGGCTATGCGAACATCCCGAAGTGAGTCTGGACGAGCTGGTCGAGTTGTCGGGGCTTTCGTCAGAACTCTTGCTTGAACTGGTGGAGTACGGCGCGCTTGCCCCGACCGAAACCACGATGGCTACCGGCACTCGATCTTCAGATGAAATGCAAACGATGCAGTGGCGGTTTACGTCCGACTGCGTGGTGGCAGTGCAGACGGTCAGTCGCCTTCGGGCAGATTTTGATCTGGACGCGAATGCGTTGTCGGTTGCGATGATGTTGATCGAGCGAATCCATGGGCTCGAAGCAAGACTGCAGGAGTTGCAGTCTCATTTTCCGCAAGTGAAGTAACGGGGCGAGGCTTGATCGTCAGTTACTGCGAATACTTGCGCCGGTACGCAGTCAACCCGATGGCCGTTTCCAGTTGCGCCCCAACTCGGAACCAGTTTCCTTCATCACCCAAAGGGACGAAAAGTTGCACGGCCAGAGGCAGACTGCTCTGTCCTCACTGGCCCACTTCCCCATCGAGGCTGGCAGCGTTGAGAAGGATAACTTCGATTTCCTCAATGATCTCTTCCTGGCGCAACCCGTTGCATTGTCGCGCCAGGTCTTGTGACTGATCGTCGAGGTGTCGCACTGCCGCTTCAAGGTGGGTGACGCGTTGATGGTTTTCCATCATCAGCGACGTGTACAGCATTGCGTGAAGGACAGCGAACAGGTATTGGTCGGTAAGGTCGATCAGGAATGCTGCGGGTGAGAGGTTCAGTGCTGGCGCCAGGGAATCGTGAAACTGGCTTCTGTCGAGATCGGCAAATGGTGGCAACAGGCGTTGCGTCACGACACCGTCCGCGCTGCCGTGATAAAGGCAAAAAACCTCGATCACGCCATGTCTGGATTGAAGAGAAACGATTTCATCTGTTAACTGATTGAGAACAGAAGCGACTTCTTCGACCACACTGACGCCGTCAATCCAGGCCGCTACACGGTGATCGCCTTCGAGCAGCGTGTGCAGCTTGCGCCCGACGGCGATCAGCGCCGGTGCGCTGGACGGAAGAGTCTCCGGAACTGATGCCTGATGCCGGAGCACGGCATGGTTGAAGTCGCCGCAGAAGCCGCGCTCGGCACCAATCAAAATAAAGATCGTTGTTGCTTCGCTGGCTTCGGGCAGTACGTCAGGATGGAAACTGAGAAAATCGGCTGCCGCTACCTCAATGCTGCGCACCACGGCCGTTTGTGAATCCAGAAAACGGGCCAGCTTTCGGGTTTCCATGTAGGCCAGGGTTTTCATGGAATTCATGATGTCCCGAATCTCAGCCAGGCTGCGCCGATGGTGCTCCAGGTTTCGCCGGCGGCTCACGTTAACGCCGCCTCTGATGTGCGTGCGAGACAGCCGGCAACCGCAGCGCTCCATTCCTCCCGAGGGCTTTCGAGGTCGAGAGGATTGCTCTTGATTGCGTCTTCCAGCGACGCGAGCAACGCGGGGATCGTATCCGCGTCCCTCGTATCGAACAGGCCATCGTTGAATGCCACCAGCCACGCCATCTGGAATGCAATCGATTTGGTGGCAAGGCGTTCCTGTTTGAGGATTTCGCGCAACGCGCGGCCTTTGCGAATCGCCAGCTCCATGGACACTTCGAGTCGCGCACCGAAACGGGTGAACACCTCAAGTTCCTGGTACTGGAGATAGTCGAGCTTCATGCGTCCGGCTTCGGCCTTGACGCGCGGATGTTGCGCCTGGCCGCCGATGCGCGAGACCGAGCGAGCGATATCGATGGCCGGCCGGAATCCACCGGAAAACAGTTCGCGATCAAGGTAGATCTGGCCATCAGTAATGGAAATCAGGTTGGTCGGTATGTAGGAAGCAATTTCGCCGAGCTGTGTTTCCACGATAGGCAATGCGGTCATGCTGCCGCCGCCGTGGGCGGCATTCAGGCAGGTGGCCCGTTCCAGCAACCGGGCGTGCACCGAAAAAATGTCACCGGGATAGGCCTCGCGGCCGGGTGGCCGGCGCAGCAGCAGGGACAGTTCGCGGTAGGTCCTGGCATGGGTGGACAGGTCATCGTAGATCACCAGTACATCCTTTCCCTGTTGCATCCAGAATTCGGCTACCGCACAGCCGGCGAACGGAGACAGATGTTGCAGACCAGGCAGACCGCTCGCTTCCGCCACCACGACGGTGGTGTAGGCGAGGGCATCGTAGTCCCGCAGGATGTCAATGGTGTTGACGATGGTTGAGCGTTTCTGGCCGATCAGCACGTAGACGCAATACACATCCTTGCCGCGCTGGTTGATCACTGCGTCCAGCGCGAGTGAACTGCGCCCGAGGCCCTCGTCACCGATGAGCAGCTGGCGTTGTCCTTTGCCGACCGGGATCATGGTGTCGATAATCTTGCTGCCGGTGTACAGGGGTTTGCGAACGAAATCACGCGCCACGATAGGAGGCGACGTCGTTTGAAGTGCCTGCCAGCGGGTATGCGATGGTATCGCTTCGCCATCGAGCGGCGCTCCGAGGGGATCGATAATGCGGCCAAGCAGGGCGTCACCGACCGGCACGCTCAAGGCGCGATTGGTGCGCTGGACGATGGTGCCGGCACTCAATGCGTCCGTGTCTTGCAGCAGGACGGCGCCAATCAGCCTTTCGGTGAGGTCGAACACCATTGCCCGGCTGCCGTCGGCAAACGCGAGAATGTCGTCCATGGCGGCAGACGGCAGGCCGGAAATCCAGGCAATACCGTCGCCGACGGACACGACGCTGCCTTGTTCGTGGATGCGCACGCGCGGTTGGTAACGCTCCAGCCATTCGGCCTGGCGTGCGAGCAGTGTGCCTTTCCGGTCCGATCCCTTAGTCTGCATCGGCCAGTTCAGCCAGTCCCCTGAGTTCATCCCGGAGATTGGCACCCAATATCCAGGCGCCGACGGTGATGCGAACACCCGCCACAAGTTCTTTGTTCTGTTCGAAATGCAGCGGTATTTCCGGGCCGGCCAGTTTTGCCAGTGCTTGTTCGAGCCGCTTGCGATGATCGTCAGTCAGCGCGAATGCGCTGACCACTTCGATTTTGCCGGGTACTGCCTCATAGCTGTTTCGAATGGCGGTGACGCGCACGGCCGGAAGCTTGGTCAACTCGTCGATCACCAGTTCAACAAGCCTGGCTTCCGTCTCGGGTCCCGCCCCTTGTTCCAGCAGACGCGTCGCGAATTCTGCGGCCTGCAACAGCGCGGTTTCTTCGACCTTGTGCAGTGCGTCGGCCTGGCGGCGCGTTTCGGCTACGCGCGTCTTTTCCATTTCCTGCTCCAGATCGGATTGCATGTCCGCCAGTTTGCGTGCGCGTTCAATCTCGATCTCACGGGCCAGCGCTTCGCGCGCCTGTTGGCGTTCCTTGCTCCAGTCGGCAAGCCGGCCCTGATATTGTTCCTGCAGTTTTTCGGCCTCTGCACGCAGTGCCTCGGCATCGTGCCGGGTCTTCTCGATGCCGGCCTTGCGGCGGGCAATGATCTCAAGCACCGGCTTGTACAAAAAGCGCTTGAGAATCCACACCAGGACCAGAAAATTGATGATCTCGAGAACAAAGGTCGACCAGCTCAGCTCCACGGCGGACGGCTCCCTGTTGCGGCTACGACTGTCGACATGCGTATGGCCACCTGGTTACTGAACGAGATACTCGAGCAACGGGTTGCGGAATAATACGATGAGGACGATCACCAACACGTAGATGGCCAGCGATTCGATCATCGCCAGGCCGATGAACAGCGTGCGCATGATGGATTTTTCTGCTTCCGGTTGTCGTGCCAACGCGTCCATGGCGCGACTGATGGCCCAGCCCATGGCGATAGCGGGCAGCATGACACCGATTGCAATGCCGAGAACCGCGGCGACCGTCGAAGCCAGAGTGAAAGTGGATAGATCAGGCATGAACTATTCCTTTTTTTGTTGCCGAATTTGTTGTGATTGTATGCTGCCAGCGACGTAGATGAGGGCGAGCATGCCGAAGATGTAGGCTTGCACAAGTGCCTCGACGATATGCAGCATCAGGATCGGTACCGGGGCCAGGAAACCGGCGACCAGCAGGATCAACAGTGCCGCCATTTCCAGGCTCATCATGTTTCCGAACAGGCGCACCGCGAGAGCGATAGTGCGGGTGATCTCGCCGATCAGGTTGAATGGCAGCAGAATGGGGCTGGGTGTGAGGTAGTGACGCAGATAATTCTTCAGGCCCTGGATACGGATGCCGTACCAGTGCGTCGACAGGAAGACCAGAAAAGCCAGCGCGGCGGTCGCGGACAGATCCCGCGTCGGGGAATGCGCTCCCGGTATCAGGCCGGTGAGATTGGCAATCACCAGAAAAATCCAGAGCGTGCCGACAAACGGCAAGATCCGCTGGCTGTGCTCGGGTGCAACGGCGGCGATCGCCTCATCGATGGCGGAGACGATGCCTTCCGCCGCGGTCTGCACCGGCCCCGGATCCATACGCAGCCGGCGCGAGAGCAGCCAGGATACCAGCCAGATCAGGGCGATGATGGCCCAGGTAGTCACCACCGTGTTGGTGATGGTCACCGGCCCCAGTTCAACCAGCGGCGCAATCTGTAAGTTTCCTCCTGTCACCGTTTGATTCCCTGCGCGTTATTCCCTGACAAACAAATATACATTCATTGCGCCTACAAACACCCCCACCAGGATCAGACTTACAGTCCACCGGATGGAGTATCCCGTTGCCATGTTGTCCAGCCATTGGCCAAGATATGCACCGCCTACCAATGGCAGCACGAACAGCAGTCCCAGAGTGCCGATATAAACAGTCTGGCCGAGCAGAGTGGGTCGTTCGCGTTCAGCTTTTTTCATTCGCCGCGCCTGACGTTCGACCTGCTTTCTTAAATCGTCCTGTTGGGGCATGGCGGTCATCCCGCGCTCCTGCGACCCAGTTCCCACAGGCGCTTGAGGGCTTCTTTCTCCATCTGGCGCAGGCTTTGTTTTATGGCGTGCAGCGTATCTTCCTCTGCGAGCAATTGTTGCTGTAGCGCCTGGCTGATGCGCATATAGTCGTCGTCGAGAAGATAACGGCGTGTACTCAGCGTCAGCTCGTTTTCACGAAAATACAGCACCGCTGCAGGCACGGCCAGATACTTCCAGGTGTCTTCGCCGATACGAAAGCGGGCCAGTCCGATGATGAGTGACGTCATCATGCGCGCGTGTCCCGCGAGAATACCGAAACTTCCCGAGGCGTCCTCGCCGACAAATGATGTCACGCCGGTTATTTTCTCCGACCGGGTGGCATCCTGGAGTTTGAGCGTAAATGCTTTCACAGCTTTACGTCCGTCATTGTTCCGCGCATGTAGCAGTGATCTTCCGGAACGTCGTCATAGTGTCCTGCCAGAAAGGCCTCGCAGTCGACCAGCGTATTTTCCAGCGGCACGGAAGCGCCTTCGATGCCAGTGTGCGAGGCCGTAGTCCAGAACGGCTGACTGAGATAGCGTTGCAGCTTTCGCGCGCGCGTGACGATTTTTCGGTCTTTGGGTGACAACTCATCC
>DATKYN010000077.1:0-2551 GCA_035528435.1 Burkholderiales bacterium | reverse complement strand
CCTCGAGGACCAGGTTCTTGCGCTCGAAGACCGTGTGCTGGATGGAGACAGCAGCGGTATCCGACCAGAGCTTTCCAGCTTGCGCCGGCAATGCATCGCCTTTCGCCGCTACCTGTCGCCGCAACGCGAGGCAATGAACCGTTTGTGCAACGAACAGGCCACCTGGCTGGACGAATTGAATCGTATCCGGTTGCGCGAGGTGAACGACCGATTGATTCGACACATTGAAGACATCGACGAGGTTCGCGAGCGTGCGGCAATGGCGCAGGAAGAATTGATGAGCCAGATGTCAGAGCAGATGAATCAGCGCACTTACGTCTTTACGATTATCGCCACATTGTTTCTCCCACTGGGTTTTTTCACCGGTCTGATGGGTATCAACGTTGGTGGCATGCCGGGAGTAGAAGGCGATCTGGGGTTCTGGATCGTGGTCGCCATGAGTGTCGGTATTGCGGGTATTCTGGCCATCTATTTAAAGAAAAAGCGTTGGTTTTGAGGGCCCGGAATTGGCCTTCACACCCTTTAAACTGGGAAGTGTGTTCCGTTGAATTGATTCTCTCTGTCCCCTGTTTACGCTTCGGTTGGTCGCGGGCGCGATCAGCTCTGCGCAAGTCGCAAGGGTTGAAACATGCGTCGGTACTGTCCCGGGGTTAAACCGGTCAGGCGCTTGAATAAACGCCGGAAAAACGAGATGTCGAGATAGCCGACCGCTGCGCTGACCTCGTCGATCGGTAACTCCCCCTGTTCGAGCAGGCGCTTGGCTTCCTCGATACGCAGGTTCTGCAGGTACTCGATCAGGGTGGCTCCAGTGGCCGCCTTGAAACGACGCTTGAGTGATCGCTCCGGCACGTCGATCTCCTCTAGTAGTTGCCGGATGGCGTCGATTTCGCGGAAGTGCCCGGTCAGCCAGGTTTCGCAACACCTGGCAATCGAGTCGGCATGCGGGGCGCGCCGCACCAGGCCGGTGTAGGGCAGCTGGCCTTCCGGGTGCCACTTGAGCAGATATACCTTGGCGATGTGCAGCGCGTCCCCCGGGCTCGCATGGCGCGCGATGATGTGCAGCGCGAGATCGTGCCACGAGGTGGTGCCGCCCGCGGTGACGATGCGGCCGGTCTCGTCTGCATACACCAGGTTTGACGCGGGATCGAATCTGACCTTCGGATAAAGCTGTCGGAACAGGTCCGTGTAGCCCCAGTGCGAGGTTGCGGCGCGGCCGTCGAGCAGGCCGGTTTCAGCCAGCAGGATCGATCCTGAACAGGCCGAGTAGAGTTCTGCGCCCAGCGCGTACTGGCGTCGCAGCCACTCGATGAGCGCCGGGTAACGGCCGTGAACTGACTCGTCCGGCCCCAGCCAGATCTCGGGCAGGATTACGATTTCGGCCGATGGATCATCGGCGATCGATACCTGCGGGCTAACCGGGATGCCGTTGCCGCAGGTAAACGACTGCTCCAGCGGAGACAGGATACGTACCCGGAAACGCTTGCTTTCGTCCCCGCTGCGCACCAGCGTTTGCCACAGGTTACCGGTGGAGGAGAGCACATCGACCATACCGTAGAGCGCCGATCCGGCGGTCTCCGGAAGCGCAAGGATCAACACTTCTACAAGTTTTTTAGCGTCTTTATTCATATTAAATCAAAATAAATGGCACAAATAGCGCGTTTTAGTCATTTATGCATCTTATTCTTTGCCTGTCAATCCCTGATCATGTGTCCACCCCGGCGCGCTAGCGAATCAGGGGAACCCAATCAACCAGACAGGAGCAAACACATGACTCAAAGCAATACGCAACAACAAAGCCCTCGAACCGAGGCAGCCAATGTCGTCAACGGCGTCGACCTCGAAGTGCTCGGTGGCACCGTCGGCGCGATCCAGGCCGCCCCGGAACTGGGGGCCTGCCATTTTCGCGCCAGCAATACCTGGGTCGACGGTGCGCGCAACGAAAGCCGGGTGACCGGGTTTTACGGCGCCGCGCAGGAAATCGCGCACCGCCAGGCGTTCACGCTGATCGCCGACGAGCCGCCGATTCTCGCGGGCAACGACGACGGCGCCAACCCGGTAGAGCACTTGCTGCACGCGCTGGCTTCGTGCCTGACGACCGCGATGGTCGCCCACGCGGCGGTTCGCGGGATTCGTATCGAGGCGATGGAGAGCGAACTCGAGGGCGATATCGACCTGAACGGCTTTCTCGGGCTGAACCCGAAAACGGCGAAAGGCTTTACCGACATCCGCGCGAAGTTTCGTGTCGACGCGGCCGACGGGGATATCGATGCCATCCGCAATCTGGCGGAATTTTCACCGGTGTTCAACACGCTTACCAACGGCGTCAACGTCGATGTCCAGGTGGAGCGCAAATAAAGTCGCGGGCTTTTATCCATCACCGGCAGGCCCCGTAACGGGTCTGCCGGCCGGATCATAGGCCGCTTTTTGAAACGAACTCAGGAGTAGCACGATGAAACAGTTAACTTATCAAGAAATCAATCTGCCGACAGGCAGCCCATTCTGGAGGACCCGGTCATGACTTGCCCGGCTTTGAAATTTGATGATCCGTCCG
>DATKYN010000076.1:0-3793 GCA_035528435.1 Burkholderiales bacterium | reverse complement strand
GTCAAATCACTTTCGACGTGACGCGGCATTAATAACATGGCCGGCTGACCAATAACAGTGCCCTCGCCAGTAACGCAGACACCCGCCCCTTGTGGCCGCTATCCGGTTAGACATTAACCAGGCCCGGTCTGACACGGCTAGATTTCGTCGAACTTGCCGTGGCGGCCCTTGCCACTCTTGAAGCGGACCGCGCCAGCAATGCCCTCAGTCTTCAGGGCACCGATACTGTTTTTCCATTCGCTCCTGAGAGCCTGCTCAACCGGCAAACCATGCTGTAAATAAACCGAGCGGCGATCCGCCTGCATACACGCTTGCGGAAAACGTGCGATCTCATGCGCCATCGCCTCCGCCGCCTGACGCGATTGCCCGTCCGGAACGACTTTCTCGCACGCGCCAATGCGTAGCGCCTCTTCAGCCGGCACCTTGCGGCCCGTCATAATGATTTCAAGCGCGCGGCCCTGGCCCACCAGCCGCGGCAATCGCACCGTACCGCCGTCAATCAATGGAATGCCCCAGCGCCGGCAATACACGCCAAAGTACGCGCTGTCTTCCATCACCCGCACGTCGCACCACAACGCGAGCTCGAAACCGCCCGCAACGGCTGGCCCGGCGATGGCACCGATAACCGGTTTCGACAGGCTCAGCCGGCTCGGCCCCATCGGGCCACGCGGTGCGTCACCACCGTCTGGCGGAAAATCGTGTTCGCCAAGAGGCTTGTCACGACCCGCAAGCGAACTCGCGTACTTGAGGTCCCAACCGGCACAGAACGCACCGCCCTCACCCCAGAACACGGCGACACTTGCGTCCGGGTCGGCATCAAACTCGAGAAAGGCATCCTGCAGTGCCTGTGCGCTATCCGGATCCATCGCGTTGCGTGCCTCCGGGCGGCTGTGTATGACGGTGGTCACCGCTCCCTGCTTTTCAACCCGCACAGCCATGACGGCCTCCCTTGATGTTTGTGTCATTTGTCTGCGTTCACTTGCTACGCAGTAGCTAAATTGTCACGCATGCGTTTGCAGCATGCAGGCATCCAGCAAACCGCAACATCCGCTGCAAAAAAAGAAAAACAACGCAACGCGAAAACACACCGTTCTGCCGGGATGCTGAATAACACCTTGCCCGGTAGCGATTCAGAACGCGTTCACTTTTTTTAGCTCGGCTTACGGAGAAAGCGCCTGGAGCGATCTCACTTTGTCTCGTCAACAAACGTTCGCTTCGCCACGGTCTTCATCCAGCGAACATACTGCTTTGTCGACCAGCCGCATTCAACTGTCAGATTTTCCCAGTTCGGCACCAGAAGCATGGTCCACAACGCATCCGTCGCTTTTGCGGGTGACCAGTCGGGCGCGAGCCTGCCTTCCGAATGCAATGCCTGGATCGCGGCACGGCAACCATCTCGCATCGCCAGCATACGATCCTGCCAGGCTGCCGCCGCCGCTTCGTCCGTGGCCTGCGCCACCAACAGCGCCTTGGCCACACCGTAGATTTCCGGAATGTAATTGCCCCAGCACTCAATGAAGAGCGCCAGACGATCGATACCAGATGTCGCCGCCCGCGACGGTGCGAGGCGGCGATCTACGTCCAGAACCTCGTCCAGGTATCGGGTCGCCGCGACCAATAGCTCGGTGCGCGAGGTGAAATGCAGATAAACGGCCTGGCGGGAAATTCCCGCGGCTTCTGCGATGTCGCCCATGCGAACGCCCCGCCCTCCGCGCTCTTCAAGCATGCGCACGGTTGCCTCAAGGATGCGTTTACGGGTTTCACTATTTTCACTTGACATGATGTAAAGCCTGCCCTATTGTTGACACCGTGTCAATTGACACTGTGTAAAGCTCACTAAAGGAGACAGCCATGAACCACAGCTCAAACAGTAGCGCAATCGATAGCAGACCCACACTGATCCTCGGCGGGACCGGAAAGACCGGGCGCCGAATCGCCCAAATCCTGACAGATCGCGGGATACCAACCCGCGTTGCCTCGCGAAGCGCCACGCCTTCATTCGACTGGAACGATCCGGCCAGCTGGGACGCCGCCCTTGAAGGAGTCAGGGCCGCCTACATCAGCTATGCACCGGATCTCGCCATCCCCGGTGCCGCCAATGCGATACGGTCGTTCAGTGAGCAAGCGGTCGCGCGTGGCGTCGAGCGTCTGGTTCTGTTGTCCGGACGCGGTGAAGAGGAAGCGCAGCTGTGCGAACAGATCGTCCAGAACGCAGGCGCCGAGTGGACAATCGTTCGCGCCAGCTGGTTCAACCAGAACTTCTCCGAGGGAGAGTTTCTCGGCATGGTACTGAACGGTGCAATCACCCTTCCCGCTGGCGATACACCGGAACCGTTTGTAGACGCCGACGACATCGCCGAGGTCGCAGTGGCTGCATTAACGGAAGATGGTCATGCTGGCCAGGTCTATGAAGTCACCGGGCCTCGACTGCTCACGTTCGCCGAAGTGGCAAAAGAAATTTCCCGCGCCAGCGGTCGGGATGTTGAGTACATTCAGATACCCGACGAAGCCTTTGCATCGGCAGTTGCCGATTCTGGCGCACCGGACGATATCGCGTGGTTGCTGAACTACCTGTTCTCCACCGTTCTCGACGGCAGAAACGCTTACCCTTGCGACGGCGTGCAAAGAGCGCTGGGTCGCGAACCCACCGATTTCGCCGACTATGCACGCCGCATTGCCGACTCCGGCGTATGGGCCGTGCCGGCATCATCGCAAAGGGAGGCTGCATGATGGCCCAGTTCGTAGCGATCGCCGGAACGATGACATTACTCGGCTCTGCATTGATCGCGGGGGTCTTCTTCGCGTTCTCCAGTTTCATCATGAAAGCGCTGGGGGCCGTGCCCTCGTCACAGGGAATTCCCTCGATGCAATCCATCAATATCGTTGTCATCAACCGCTCATTTCTTGGCGTGTTTTTCGGCACTGCCGCTCTGTCACTGCTAATGGCCGGGCTCGCCGTTGCCGGACCCGCCTCCCCGGCAACGCCGCTCTTCCTGGGCGGCGCGATCGCCTATATCGGCGGAACGTTTCTCGTCACGGTATTTGGCAACGTTCCACTCAACAATCAATTAGCGGTGATTAATCCGGGCGGCGCCGCTTCGGGCGATACGTGGAAGCGCTATCAGGACCGGTGGACAAAGTGGAACCACGTTCGCACAGCGGCAGCCACCCTGTCGGCACTACTCTACATGGGTGCCTTGTTGCAATACCCGGCACTCTCGCAACACGGTGGCATCTGAAACGCCCTGGAACATCGCTTTACTGCCGCCACCTGACCAGAGCAGACCGGGCAACAACAGGCAGCAATCGTCAATAGTCCGTAACCGACGGGCGGTGACGATATCCCGATTGACGGCCCTGGCCGTCCGCCCTCAAACCCAGGCGACGCTGGCAATTCTGCGCGAACCAGAATGGAAATTTTCCCGGGTAGCGTCAATTAATCCCCGGGGGGGACATTCGCCGCAGTCATCCATCCTGACGCTCCCCGGGCCGCCATCGGTCAGTAAGAGTTGTCTGCGTTCGGAAACGCAAGTGGCTTTTCCGGTTCGAGGCTGCGAGGAGCAATTTCTCCGCTATCGACGCGCTCATGCTCTTTCCATCTCAGATAAGTGACGACGCTCAGAATATCCTCGGCCGGAACACTAGACCCAAAGCCACCCATCTTGGTCATCGGAATCCCCATGACGATGGTCGCGTAAATTCCCGCATTGGAATTACCCGACCGGGCAAATTTTCCGCATGTCAGACACGGCGCTCTCCCCCCGCGTCCCTCCCCACCGTGACAGGCGGAGCA
>DATKYN010000075.1:0-2753 GCA_035528435.1 Burkholderiales bacterium | reverse complement strand
TTACTTCCAAGGGCCGCTCGTACTCAAAGAATTCCATTAACAAGAATCCTTATTCGTATGAGCACTTCCAATACTTCTGTAACTCTTCTAGCCAAATAACTACAAACTACATCAGAAAAACCCGAAAGATTCCCCAACTTCATCCGCAGCTAAACAGCCACAAGAACCAACAGACGCACATAAAGCACCCACACGCTTTAGCTGTCCAAATTTTTAAAGAGCGATCGCCGCTTCAGGCGAAGCCGCGCATTATACGGGCGAGACTAGCCCGGTCAAGGGTTTTTCGAAGGAAAACGTCAGAAACTGAGTGACTTGAGATAGATACTCTGAGAATCGAGCTCAGCTGACGCTAACACGGGCAAACTTGCGCTTGCCCACCTGCAAAACCACGGTCTTGCCTTTGGAAATCCGAAGGTTCTTGTCGGTAACCTTCTCACCATCCACCCTGACCCCGCCCTGCTCGATCATGCGCATTGCCTCGGAGGTACTGCTGGTCAGCCCGACCTGCTTGAGCACCTGATACAGCGCCGGTGGCGACGCATCGGCTGGCAGATCGAACTCGGGCATATCTTCAGGGAGAGCACCTTGCTTGAAACGCGCCTCGAATTCGGCCAACGCCCGGACGGCTGCACTTTGATCGTGGAACCGGCTAACAATCTCCTGCGCGAATCCCACCTTGACGTCACGCGGGTTGCGCCCTGCCTCCACCTCGCGCTTCCAGTCGCGTATTACAGATAGCGGCTCGAACGATAACAACTCGATGTAACGCCACATCAAGTCGTCGGAAATTGACATGAGCTTTCCGAACATCTCCCCGGGTGCTTCCGTGATGCCTACATAATTGTTCAGCGACTTCGACATCTTGTTAACGCCATCCAACCCCTCGAGCAGTGGCATCGTCAAAATGCATTGCGAGGTCATTCCGTGATGACGTTGCAATTCCCGCCCGACAAGCAAGTTGAATTTCTGATCCGTTCCGCCGAGCTCAAGATCAGCTTCTAATGCGACCGAGTCGTAACCCTGAACCAACGGGTAGAGAAACTCGTGTATTGCAATCGGCTGGCCTGATTTGTACCGTTTGCCGAAGTCGTCACGTTCGAGCATGCGCGCCACAGTATAGGAGGCAGCCAGCCGGATCATGTCCGCCGAATCGAATTTGTTCATCCAGGTGGAATTGAATGCAATTTCGGTTCTGTCCGGATCCAGGATCTTGAAAACCTGCTCTTTGTATGTCGCCGCATTGCGGTCCACGTCCTCCCGGGTGAGCGGCGGGCGTGTCGCGTTCTTCCCGGTCGGATCGCCAATCAGCCCGGTGAAATCGCCAATCAGAAATATGACGTGATGTCCCAGCTCCTGCAACTGACGGAGCTTGTTAATCAGCACAGTGTGGCCAATGTGCAAATCTGGCGCTGTCGGGTCGAACCCGGCTTTAACACGTAACGGCTTGCCCGACTTCAATCGGTCGATAAGCTCCTGCTCGACGAGCAACTCGTCCGCGCCGCGCTTGATAACTTCAAGCTGTTCCTTGATATGCATCATTCTCTGCTGTTGGGTTCCAGGGTTGACTACCTGTTTGCACAAGCCGTTGGGTTGGCCCACGTCTTGCGAGAGTTGCTTTTAGATCAACAACGATTCTGCTAAGCTCGCGAAGATACGGGCTGAGACCATCGCATGTCTTTGAACAAAGAAGAAATTCTAGCGCAAAACACTAGCAGACAACGCAAACGTAGAGGCGCGATGTGGCTGCCGTCACTCGCCATGCTTCCGTTATTTGGCGTGGTTGCCGCATTTGGCTTCGCTCCGGGCACACAACCCGAGCGTGTTGATATCCGGCACGTAGTGGAGCAGATCACACTGCCGCTGCCTTCGGCGGGAGCCTATTCAGATCCCCAGAGTTTCTGGCGCGAGGAGCGAATTCGGCGTGGCGATACCGTCGCTGCAATTCTGCTGCGCCTCGGAGTCGATGATCCGGAGGCGATGAGCTATTTGCTGCAAGCACGAGACGTTCGCTCACTTTATAAGTTGATACCTGGCCGTACCGTCAGGGCCGTCACCACGAACCATGGCCGCCTTGAGCAACTTTCCTACCTAAATTCTGACGGCAGGCAGTTACTGGTCAAACGCACCGCCGACGGCTTTGGCGCTACGGAACAGACGCCAGATTTTGAGCCCCGCGTCATGCAGAACTCGGGAACGATCAGGTATTCGCTGTTTGGTGCCACCGACGCCGCTGGACTCCACGAAAATGTTGCTATCCAGCTCGCCGACATATTTTCAAGCGACGTCGATTTCAATCGTGACCTTCGGCAAGGTGACCGATTCACCGTGGTTTATGAAGCGAATTACGCGCAAGGCGAGTTTGTCGGAGTCGGTCGAGTTATCGCTGCAGAATTTACCAATCAGGGCCGGGCGCACCGCGCTGTCTACTTCCAGGATGAAGGTGGGCGCGGTGGCTACTATGGTCCGGATGGGAAAAACGTTCGCAAGGCTTTCCTGCGTTCACCCTTGGCATTTTCCAGAATTACATCTCGCTACACGAATGCCCGCTTCCATCCGGTGTTGCGGAAGTGGCGCGCCCATCGCGGTATCGATTACGGCGCCCCAACCGGCACGCCGGTACGCGCCACCGCCAGCGGTTCCGTCCGGTTTGCTGGACGAAAAGGCGGGTACGGCAAGCTCATCACCCTGCGCCACGCAAACGGATACGGCACACGGTATGCACATCTGTCGCGTTTCGGGCGCGGCATACGCAA
>DATKYN010000074.1:0-3370 GCA_035528435.1 Burkholderiales bacterium | reverse complement strand
GTCGAGGCGGCGAGGCTGGTGGTTGAACTTGATTACTTCGGTATGAGAGGGGGCCGGTCGTGAAGGTTTCCAGGCCTGTTGTCGTATTCGCCTCGATAGCGGCACTTGCGGCTGCCGTCTATGGTGGTTACCTGATGGGTGGAAACAGGTCCGATGCAGTTGGGCCCGCGCAGCATCAGATGACTGATTCAGCGGAACAGGCACCGGAGCGTACTGTTTTGTATTGGCACGATCCGATGGTTCCTCAGCAAAAGTTCGATAAACCCGGCAAATCACCGTTCATGGACATGGACCTGGTGCCGGTATATGCAGACGACACTGCCGGCTCTAACGCCATACGTATTGATCCGGTTCTTGCCCAGAGTCTCGGTGTGCGAACGGCGCTGGCCAAAACAGGTACTTTCTGGCGCAAGGTGGACACCGTGGGAACGGTCCAGGCGGACGAACGACGTATCAGCGTGCTGCAAAGCCGTGCCGCCGGGTGGCTGGAAAAACTGCATCTGCGCGCCGTAGACGATCCGGTGCGACGCGGTATGCCGGTCGCGGAAATCTACGCGCCTGAGTTGCTGGCTGCTCAGGAGGAGTATTTGCTGCTGCTGACGCAACCGGAGGCAGGTAATGATCTTGTGGCGGCGGCGCGGCAACGCTTGTCGTTGCTTGGGCTGAGCGACGCACAAATACGGGCGATCGGCGAAAGCGGGCAGGCGCAAAGGCGGGTGGTGCTGTTTGCGCCGTCCAACGGAGTGGTTACTGAAATTGGTGCGCGCGAAGGGGCCTCCGTTACGCCCGGCATGCCCGTGGTGCGCATCGTTGACCTGTCGCGGGTCTGGATCGTTGCCCAGGTGCCGGAGACGCAACTCGAATGGATTGACACGGGTCGTCCCGCAGATGCCACCGTCGCGGCGATGCGTGGTGAAACATACGAAGGCAAGGTGGAGTACATCTACCCGGGCGTGGATCCGGACACGCGTACGGTAAAAGTGCGCTTCTCGGTTCGCAACCCCGGAACAAAATTGCGCCCCGGAATGGTTGCCAGTGTCAGTATCTATGGTGGCCCGAAGCGGGAGGTGCTGTTGGTTCCCGATGAAGCGGTGATTCGCACCGGGATGCGCGATGTGGTGATCGTCGAGGAATCAGAGGGACGTTACCGGGCACAGGAAGTCAGGACTGGCCTCACGTCCGCAAATCGCGTCGAGATTACCGAAGGTCTGAATGCCGGTGATCGCGTTGTCTCCTCCGGGCAGTTTCTGATCGAGTCCGAAGCAAGCCTGCGTGGATCGATCAGCCGTTTGTCTTCTATGGCAGCGGATGGCGTCGCAGATGACGCGGATCATGCAAATCATGCTGGCCATGGTGATGGCGATGCGCCTGTCGCAAATGATCAGCCCGCGCAACATGTCGCGGAAGGCGTCGTGAAGAGCATAGACGAGGCTGAGGGTCGCGTGGTGATTGCACACGGGCCGGTTGCTACGCTGAAGTGGCCGTCGATGACGATGGGTTTCAGGGTGTCCGATCGGAAGATTCTGCAGGGGCTTGAGCCCGAGCAGGAGATCGAGTTCCAGTTCATTGAATCCGCGGGCAGCTACCAGGTCACGACGGTCAAGCGCAGAAATAGCGAGGCCGGCCGATGATCGCGCGGCTGATCCACTGGTCCATCGACAACCGCTTTCTGGTTCTGATGGCGAGTGTGCTGCTCGCGGCCTGGGGGGGCTATGCGCTCACCCAAACGCCGCTTGACGCCATTCCGGATTTGTCCGATGTGCAGGTAATCGTCAAGACCACATGGCCTGGACAGTCTCCCCGTGTTGTCGAGGATCAGGTGACCTATCCGCTTACCACCACGATGATGTCGGTTCCCGGTGCGAAGGTGGTGCGTGGCTATTCGTTTTTCGGTGATTCGTATGTGTATATCCTTTTTGAAGACGGTATCGATTTGTATTGGGCGCGCTCGCGCGTACTGGAGTATCTGAGCCAGATTCAGGATCGCTTGCCGGCGGGGGCGACAAGCGCACTGGGGCCGGATGCAACCGGTGTCGGCTGGGTGTACGAGTACGCACTGGTCGACCGCACCCAACGGCATGACCTCTCCCAATTGCGTGCACTGCAGGACTGGTTCCTGAAATTCGAACTGAAGAGCGTGCCGAATGTCTCCGAAGTCGCGACCATCGGAGGCATGGTTCGGCAATACCAGGTCGTGCTCGACCCGGAACGCCTGCGCCTCTACCGTATTCCGATTCAGCGCGTAATCGATGCTATCCGCGCGGCAAACAGCGAAACGGGTGGTTCGGTCATCGAAATGGCCGAGGCGGAATACATGGTCCGTGCCGGCGGGTATCTGAAGTCTCTCGACGATTTCCGTCTGATTCCACTTGGCATGGGCCCTGACGCAACGCCTGTTCTGCTGCGCGATGTTGCACGCGTGCAAATCGGACCAGAGATGCGGCGCGGCATTGCCGAACTTGATGGCGAAGGGGAGGTGGTCGGCGGTGTCGTGATCATGCGATACGGCAGTAACGCGCTGGAAACAATACGCGCGGTCAAGGAAAAACTGGAAACGCTCAAGGCAGGACTACCCGAGGGCGTCGAGATCGTTGAAACGTATGACCGTTCCTCGCTGATTGAGCGTGCCGTGCGGACACTGACGCATCGTCTCATTGAAGAGTTTGTCGTGGTCGCACTGGTTTGCATCGTGTTTCTGTGGCATCTGCGCTCATCACTGGTGGCGATTCTCGCTTTACCGTTAGGGGTGCTTGCGGCTTTCGTGGTCATGCGCTACCAGGGTATAAATGCCAACATCATGTCGCTTGGTGGCATCGCTATTGCGATTGGCGCGATGGTGGATGCCGCCGTGGTGATGGTCGAAAATGCGCACAAGAAAATCGAGGCGTCGCGGCATTCGTCAGGCCGCGAACCGGTTGGCGCTGAACGGGTGCGCCTGCTCGCGGATGCCGCAGCGGAAGTCGGTCCGGCGTTGTTTTTCAGTCTTCTGATTATCACACTGTCGTTCGTTCCGATCTTTGCACTGCAAGCCCAGGAAGGTCGACTTTTTGCGCCGCTGGCCTTTACCAAGACTTACGCCATGGCGGCGGCGGCTGGTTTGTCCGTCACGCTGGTGCCCGTGCTGATGGTCTATTTCATTCGTGGACGCATCATCGACGAGTCACGCAATCCACTGAACCGGCTACTTATAGGCATCTATCGCCCGGTGATCGGATTTGTCCTGCGCTATCCGTGGATTACAGTGATGATTTCCGTCGCTGTGCTCGCGGCGAGCATCTATCCGCTTCGCCAGCTTGGGAGCGAGTTCATGCCAGCGCTGGACGAAGGGGATCTGTTGTACATGCCAACCACATTGCCGGGCCTGTCGGCT
>DATKYN010000073.1:0-6076 GCA_035528435.1 Burkholderiales bacterium | reverse complement strand
TTACCGAGGCGACCGCGCCCGAAGAAAGAAGTCCGTATCGTCGGCAACAACGGCTCGGCGCGCGTGTGGGTATTGCGCGATGCGCAGGCAGTACCGGTCGACGTCAAGACCGGTGCCACCAGTGGCCAGTTGACCGAGATTACCAGTGGCGATCTCAACGCCGGCACACAGCTGATCACCGAGACCGTGAGCGCCCGGGAATGAGTAATGCGGCAGTGAGTGACGATGCAAGCGCTGGCCCGGATGCGCTGATCAGGCTGACGGCCATCACCAAGACTTACGGCCGCGGGCAGGCTGCCTTCCAGGCACTGAAAGGCATCAACCTCGTCGTCAACAGCGGGGACTTCGTTGCCATCATGGGCGCCAGCGGCTCCGGCAAATCAACTGCCATGAATATCCTCGGTTGCCTTGATACCCCAACCAGCGGCAGCTACGAATTCGAGGGCGTGCGCGTCGAGCGATTGACGCGCAACCAGCGCGCGCTGTTGCGGCGAAATTATCTCGGTTTCGTGTTCCAGGGCTTTAACCTGCTGGCACGCACCACCGCAATGGAGAACGTCGAGCTGCCGTTGATCTACCGCGGCGAACCTGCCGCCGCGCGCGATGCGGCCGCGCGCGCAGCACTCGAACAGGTCGGCCTGCTCGGCTGGGAGCACCACACTCCGAGCGAATTATCCGGTGGCCAGCAGCAGCGCGTTGCCATCGCTCGTGCCATTGTGACCCGGCCCGCCGTTCTGCTGGCTGACGAACCCACGGGCAATCTCGACACCCGCACCAGCCGGGAAATCATGGAACTGATTTGCAGTCTGAACGTGGACCACGGCCTCACCGTGTTGATGGTCACTCACGAGTCGGACATCGCCGCCCATGCCAAACGCACCGTTCATTTTCTTGACGGCCGGGTGGAAAGTGATCAGCGCAACGGGAGCGCCAGCTGATGTTGTGGAATACCCTGTTACTCGCTCTGCGTTCGATTCGACGCAACCTGCTGCGATCTTTCCTGACCGTCCTCGGCATCGTTATCGGCGTCGCCGCCGTTATCACCATGGTCACATTGGGCAATGGCGCCACCCGTGCCGTATCAGACCAGATTTCGAGCATGGGTAGTAACCTGCTGTTGCTGCGCCCCGGCCAGCGCTATGGCGAAGGCGCACCGAATTTCAAGAACTCCGACATCGAAGCCATTCGCAACCAGATCACTTCTGCAGCAGCGGTCGCCCCATCAACCAACAAGACAGTCACTGCTGTCTATCAGTCGCGCAACTGGTCGACCTCCGTCACCGGCACCAACAACGACTATTTTCGGGCTGGCAACTGGGAACTGGCGAACGGCCGCACCTTTACCGAAACTGAGGAACGCGCCGGCCGCACTGTCTGCGTGATCGGCGAAACCGTGCGCGAAAATCTGTTTGGCCGCCAAAAGCCGGTTGGCAGCGAAATCCGCATCAAGCAATTCGCCTGCGAAGTCATCGGCGTGCTCAAGGCCAAGGGACAGTCGGCGATGGGCTCCGACCAGGACGACACCGTCGTCATGCCGCTTCGCACCGTACAGCGTCGGCTTACCGGCAGCCAGGACATCAGCCGGCTGAACGTCTCGGTCAGGGAAGGCGCTTCCATCGACGCCGTCAAACAACAACTCACGCTGCTATTGCGCGAGCGGCGCAACATCGGTGAAAACGAGAATGACGACTTTCGCGTGCTGGACACGCGCCAGATCGCCCAGACTCTCACCGGTACCACGAAAATCCTCACCATGCTCCTCGGTGCAGTCGCGGCGGTTAGCCTGCTGGTTGGCGGCATCGGCATCATGAACATCATGCTGGTATCCGTAACCGAACGCACCCGCGAGATCGGCATCCGCCTCGCCATCGGCGCGCTGGAAAGGGAAGTTCTGCTGCAATTCCTGATCGAAGCGGTGGTGCTGTCGAGTCTGGGCGGGCTTATCGGGATCGCCATAGCGACCGGCGCCTCCATCGTCGCCGCCGGATTGATGAGCGTGCCCTACCTGTTCGACCCCGGAATCAATCTGCTGTCTTTCCTTTTCTCTGCCGCCATCGGCGTGATCTTCGGCTACTTTCCGGCGCGCCGCGCCGCCAGTCTTAATCCGATCGACGCGTTGCGACACGAGTAAAGTCCAGGCGGTCCGGGGTGGAACTGTTTTGAGCTTCGGCAGGGTAAACTGCCAATGTACAGGGAAAGAACAGAGCGGCAGTCCGGTCACCTTTCCGCCTCCCAGACTCCACCGCGATAATGAACGCGTCACAGCTAACAGCAAAAAGAAAATGAAATATTTCGCCGACACACAGGGATTCACGGGCGTCAGCACCATCGCAATTTATTTCGTTGGCTTTGGATTGCTTGCCGCCCTGGGCGTCGTCGGCTGGCAGGCACTCAACTGGATGAAAACCGACGAGTGGCAAACGCTTACCGTCTTGGCGGGGCTAAGCTCTGTTGGCGTGGAGTGGGCAACGCGACCGGACAGTTGGCTTGGAATACATAATCTTCTTAAACACGTGCCCCTGTCGGTGGCTGTCTTCTGGACGGGAATGCTGCCCGCGTTATTGTTGATGCTGCTGCATAACTGGACGGTGCAACGCCGCGGGAACTAGCATCGCCCCGGCCGCAGCTCGGAAAGGGTCGATCGCTTGTACAAATCAATAGCGTCTTCGACAGAGATGTCTGCACTGCTTCGGTACCGGATTCGACCTTGCGTTCCCGATGCGTGTTAAAGCGGGCCATACTATACCGGCAACGCGAAATGGCACATCAGGAATCGCGACTTCTTGACCTAAAGAGTTTCCGTGTCTCCTGGCGGCAACGTTGTGCGATATCGGCACTCAAACAGCATGACCAGGCCATCCGCGCGGAGATTACCCGAAGACTCAAATTGTTTCGCGGCGCATCGTTGTCCCCATTAATGGCCGATGGTCGACCGACGTCTGCAAGCCACTTGTCCGCAGCCAGTTCTCACATGAGACGGGTAGCGAAAGAACGGCTAGAATGCTTCGCAAATGAAACACGTCCCATCCTGCTCACGGCGCAAATCGATGGGCTGGCCGGTCATCGCAGCCATTGTTGCCACCGTCGCTGTTGCCGCCGCCGCTCTGTTCTTCACGGAGCGAATGCCGCCGCGGACGATCGTCATGGCCACTGGCAGCAAGGGCACGGTTTACTACGCCATCGGCGAGCATTATGCGAGGATCTTCGCCCGTCACGGAGTAAAACTTGAAGTTCTGGCGACCGACGGATCGGTCGACAACATCAGACTCCTTAGTCAACCCGGCTCGGGGGTCAGCGTGGCGCTGGTGCAAAGTGGCACCACGAACGAGACGGAATCTCCTGAACTCGCGTCGCTCGGCACACTCTTCTATGAGCCGCTTTGGTTGTTCATGCGGGAGAAACCGAAGAACCCGCTGCAGCCGTTGCAACCCGGGATGCGCGTTTCAATGGGTGCGACCGGGAGCGGCACCTACAAGCTCGCACGTGAACTGGCCAGCGCCACCGGAGCTGACCTGAGCAGGTTAAAGCTGCACGAACTGGCCGAAAATGACGCTGGCGAAGCGCTGCTGCGAGGCGAGCTCGACTTCGTCGCGATGTCAATGTCACCGACAGCGTCAATCATCCAGCGATTACTGCGCGATCCCGGAGTCATCACGCTAAACTGGTCTCGCGCTGATGCCATGGTGGCCCTGCTTCCATATCTGAGCAAACGCACCCTGCCCCGCGGCGTGGCAGACCTCGCCAACGATCGTCCTGGTGAGGATATAACCCTGATTGCCACGAAAGCCAGCCTCATCGTCCGTGACGATCTGCATCAGGCCCTGCAGCACTTGCTGCTCCAGGCAGCCGCGGAAATTCACGGCAGCCCCGGCATTTTCAATCGATCAGGCGAATTTCCCGCCGCCGAGCCGATTGACCTGCCGCTGAGTGACATAGCGAGCGATTATTACCGTAACGGCCAGCCATTCCTGCAGCGCTACCTGCCATTCTGGCTCGCCGCACTGACGTCGCGGCTGCTGGTACTCCTGATCCCTATCGTTGGTGTTGTTTATCCGTTGTTTCGCCTGATTCCAGCCGTGTATAACTGGTCGATGCGCCGTCGCATATTCCGTCTGTACGGAGAGCTCAAGTTTCTTGAAG
The DNA here is from genome assembly GCA_035528435.1 of Burkholderiales bacterium. GTDB lineage: Bacteria > Pseudomonadota > Gammaproteobacteria > Burkholderiales > Eutrophovitaceae > SG8-40. The sequence continues at coordinate 1,936 of DATKYN010000073.1, read as the reverse complement.
CGCAATTCTCGGCGGGAAATCCCGATGAGAGGGAAATGCTGCTTGCGCAACTCGGCGATTTGGAGTCACGTGCCAACGGCATTCGCGTACCCATTGCTTTTTCGCACATGCTGTATACATTGAAGCACCACATTGGCCTGGTCCGGCAACGAGCGAACCGCGAGCCCGGTCAGGCCGACAGACTCGCCGAATCAGGAGCATGAGTCCGTAGCTTCGGAACACCGGGCTCGCCACGATGCATGAAAAACGCCCCTTTGTCCTGGATCAAATATGCGGGCATGGGTAGCGACCAACATCGTGCCGGATGGTATTGAAGATATCTTCAGCATCGCACTGTGCGAACACGTATCGTGGCGCGCACTGACGCTTTCTCTTGATCATGGACCTATCCACTATTAAGCACCCAGGCACGCGGGTTGTGCTCGAAGCCAAGCCTGGGGTAGTAATCATTGGCCTTGGGCGCGGAGAGAAGCACAATCATGCACTCGCGCCCCAGACGTTGCCGTGTCTCTTCAATGAGTTGCTTACCGATGCCTTGTCGTTGAAACCGAATGTCCACAGCGAGATCCGAGAGGTATGCAACGTACGTAAAGTCCGTCAATGTGCGCGCGATCCCAATCAATTCGCCCCCATCCCAGGCAGAAATCTGCAGATTGGCATTTTTTAGCATGCCCTTGAATATGTCTGGCCGATCTACAGGCCGCCTCTCGCCCAGAGTCGACCGCTTGTACAGGTCGATCGCTTCTTCGACGGAAATATCAGCACCGCTCTTGTATTCTATTTGCATCCGCGTTCTCAATTCGACATCAATCCGGCCATAACCTTACCTGTTTTACGCGATGTCGCCGAATACTCTTCCGGGAATTTTTGTTCGATTGCGCGACGCGATGCGTGGCGGCACTGCCCGGGCGCGAACCGGGAATGGCGGACGAATTTCATTTGTATTAGTGCTGGCACTGGCAGCGGGCTGCGCCTCGAAGCCACTGGTTCCATATACCCTTGATGCGCCGGGGATGACCCTTGTTCCGGCATCCTATGCGGGCGTCAGCGATGAGCGGGCCCGGTTTCGCGAAATTTTCTGTGCGATTCTCCGGACCCGCTCCCACGCGCTCCCGGACTACCGGTCATGCGAAGACGCCTTGAGCATGGTTGGAACCGAACCTGTCGCAACGAATACGACGGTACCGCTTGGACCATCTCACCGAGGGCTGGTCGGTCTTATCGTTCCGGGATTTGGATTCGACTGCTTCGAAGAGTGGCTGGAACCACCGGACACTGTCGCCACGCATCTGCGCAACTACGGATATGACGCCTCGCCGATCGACATCGAGGGTCTTTCAAGTACCCGGCGCAACGCGAGCCTTGTTCGCGATGCCCTGATGGCACTGCCTGATGACCCCGGAAACCCTCGCTATGTGCTAATCGGTTACTCCAAAGGCGCGAACGACGTCCTGGAAGCGGTCACCGCGTTCCCGGAAATTCACTCGCGCCTTGCAGCCGTCGTCAGTATCGCCGGCTCCATCGGAGGCTCGCCACTTGCCAATGACATCGAACAGCAATTAGCCGAACGCCTCCGTTATTTCCCCGGTGCGAAGTGCACCCAGGGCGACCGGGGCGCAGTCGCCAGCTTGCAACCGGCAACGTGCCAGACATGGCTGACGAATCATGCACTACCGCAAGACATTCCTTACTACTCCCTAGTCACTCTGCCAGAGGAGAAACGGGTCTCCCGACTATTGAAAAGCTCTTACAAGAAACTCGCGCAGATCGATACGCGCAACGACGGTCAGGTTCTTTTCTATGACCAAGTCATCCCCGGCAGTTCTCTCATTGGTTACGTCAATGCCGACCATTGGGCGGTGGCAGTACCGATCGCACGAGCGCATGGCATGATCGGAAAACTCTTCGTAACGCAGAATGCGTACCCGCGAGAAGC
>DATKYN010000072.1:0-8175 GCA_035528435.1 Burkholderiales bacterium | reverse complement strand
CGGGTTTGGCTTTGGGCACTAAAGACTCGGCAAAAAATTGACGGAAAACGATCTAAAATATCCTATTGCACGCTGCAGAGCAATCCAGCGCCCTGCACTTCACCCTACCACAACGACATACGACTCAATGACGGACGGTCGCGAACCCCAGACAAGCCGACCGTCTTCCATGGCATTTGCCGGACGACGCCTGGTGCCGCTAACATCGAGACTTTCCCGCACAGACGCATCCACAGAGAAACCCCATGGCACGCAAGACATTGATAGACGCAGATGAACTCGCCGATAACCTCGACAATCCCCGATTTATTATTTTTGACTGCCGGCATGAACTCACGAACCCTGAATTTGGCGACAAGGCTTACGCGCAATCGCACCTGCCGAACGCGCATTTCGCCTCGGTTGACAGGGACTTGTCCTCGCACCCGACCGGTAAGAATGGACGCCATCCATTGCCACCGGCTGACCGGTTTGCCGCATGGCTGGGCAGCAAAGGCGTTACCAGCGGCATACAGGTAGTTGGCTACGACAATGCAGCCGGCGTCTACGCCTCACGTTTGTGGTGGTTGATGCGGTGGCTGGGCCATGAGGCGGTAGCCGTCCTCGATGGCGGGTGGGACGCATGGCTTGCGGCCGGCGGTCCGACGACAACGGACATACCCGCGGCCGTGCCTGCAACATTTTCCCCACAATTACACGGTGTTAATGTCGATGCGGCCTACATCGTGGCAAATCTGCAGTCAGAAAACATGAAAGTCATCGATGCACGCAGCAATGATCGCTTTCATGGCCAGAACGAGACCATTGATCCTGTAGGCGGCCATATCCCCGGCGCGGTCAACCGGTTCTTCAAGAAAAACGTGGACGACAACGGACGCTTTCGCCCCGGCACGGAACTAAAAAGTGAATTCCAGGCACTCATCGGCAACACACCTGTTCAGAATGTGGTGCATCAGTGTGGCTCCGGCGTATCAGCCTGTCACAATCTACTGGCGATGGAACTGGCCGGAATGAGCGGTTCTCGCCTGTATCCCGGTTCCTGGAGCGAATGGGTCGCAGATCCGGCGCGACCGGTCGCTACGGACTAGTCCGTTGGCGTAATGCACGGCCTGGCCGACGCTGTCCTGCTGATCCATGCTCTGGTCGTTGTATTCGTCGTTGCCGGAGCAGCCTACATATGGATCGGCGCTCGGCGCGATTGGCCTGGCGTGCGCGCACCGTTGTTTCGCTACACGCATCTCGGCGTGGTGTTGTTCGTAGCGATCCAGGCCTTTATCGGCAAGGTATGTCCGCTAACGCTTTGGGAAGACGAACTAAGAGGAGAGCAGTTCCGGACCAGCTTTATCGCCTACTGGGTCGGGCGCCTCATTTACTACGATTTGCCGCTGTGGGTGTTTGCCACAACCTATCTTGTGTTCGCCATTGCGATGATCGCCACACTGGTCTTGTTGCCGCCGCGCCGAACAAGCTGAACCGCTGCAGCCGTGCGATCTGCCGTTGACAAGTATTCCGGCGTCAAACGCCCGCCATTAACCCAGCACGTCGTGCCAGATGTTTGTACCCCACGATTCGGCGAACAATCCCTCTGCCTCGTTAGCGGCGTTAGATAGCCCGCCCGCGCCCTTGATCGGCACCATGGTGCGTTGCTGGCTGTCATACTCGTGCACAGAAGCAACGTGGATAACATCCCTGTCACTGACAAAGCTGTAGCATGTATTGCTGATCAGTGGCGATGCGTCAGGCTGATTTCCGTGCAACAACTCGATGATCGCCGCAGCGCAAACCTTGCCGTGCTGATTGGCCATGTGACCCGATTTGGGCATCCGGGGAGCGGCCATCACCGAATCACCGAGAACGTGGACGTTTGGCACTGCAACTGATTCATAGCTGAGGAAATCCACCTCACACCACTTGCCATTGGCAGTGATCAGTCCGGCGTCACGGGCGATCCTGCCTGCGCGTTGTGGCGGCACGACGTTAAGCACGTCAGCCTGCACGTCGTCAAAGTCCAGAATTGCGGTACGGGTGGAAACGTCAACATCGACCAATGCATTGTTCGCACGGTATTCGATGATACCCGGGTATCTCTCCTCCCAGGCCGCCCGAAAAAGCGCTTTTTTCGACTGAATATCCTCGTTGGCATCAAGGACCAGAACCTTGGAACGCGGTTTATGCGTACGGAAATAATGCGCAATCTGGCAGGCGCGTTCGTAAGGACCCGGAGGACATCGGTACGGCGATCTGGGAACGGTAATCGCACACACCCCGCCGTCGCTCATGTCTTCCAGTTGCTTGCGTAGCAACGCCGTTTGCGGACCCGCTTTCCACGCATGTGGAATACTTTCGCGACTCGCCGGATCGCGTAAGCCCGGTATGCCCTCATAATCAAGTTCGATGCCGGGAGCGACAATCAATCGATCATAGTCGAGCTCTTGCCCGTCGCCCAAAGTGACCACCTGCCTCACTGGATCGATATCGACCGCCGACTGATGAACCAGGCGTACGCCACGGCGTTCCAGGCCGTCATAGTTGCTGGTAAGGTCCGACAACTGCCATGTTCCCGCCAGAACACGGTTGGACAGTGGGCAGGATACGAACTGCCTGTTGGGCTCAACCAGGGTAACCGCAATATCGGGGGACCACATACGGATGTATCGAGCCGCCGTCGCGCCACCGAATCCACCACCGATCACCACGACACGACCGACTGTTTCCGGCGAACGCCCAACGCTTGCACAACCGGTGGCTGCCGTCAGCAGAGCAGAGGCCGACAAGGCGCGAATAAAGCCACGTCTATTGCGGTTCACCTGTCTTCGCCTCCCCTAGCATCACGGCTCGCGAAGTAGTCACCAAGCTTGTCTATCTGAGCGTCGTTAAAACCTCGCGCATGCTGATGCATCACGGTCGCCGTCTGCGTGCCATCACGAAACTCTCGCATCAAACGAACAAATTTCGCTTTTTCGATCCCCGCGATCGACGGGATTGCCCCGCTGCTCCTGCCTTCAGTACCGTGGCATCCGGTACAAGCGCCGGCCCAGTTACGCCCTTGCACATCTTGCGCAACCGCCAAAAACGACGCCGGAAGACAAAGTGAGAAAGAAAACAGCACGCGGATCGAAAGCCGTTTCATGGTCGCGCTCTTCACGCCAGCTCCTTTCGATGCGCCACACCTGCCTCGCAATGGCGACGACACCCTGTCAATGAAAGCACCAATTCCAGGTTAAGCAGAGATAAAAAAACCGGGCCAGCGGACCCGGTTTCAAAAATACAGTGTATGCGATCAAGCTGGCGCAGCCTCTTTCGGTTTCTTTTCTGATTCGAATTGAAGCAGCGTCTTACCATCCGAATCAACATCAACCGTAACTTTACCGCCACTGGAAAGCCTTCCAAATAACAATTCATCAGCAAGCGCCCGGCGGATCGTGTCCTGGATCAGTCTCGCCATTGGTCTCGCGCCCATCGCCGGGTCGAAACCGTGCTTCGCCAGGTAATCCTTCAGTGCCTGCGTAAATTGAATCTCGACTTTCTTTTCATGCAGTTGTTCTTCGAGCTCCATCAGGAACTTGTCGACCACCCGCAGGATGACGTCGGTAGACAACGGCGAGAACGAAATCGTCGCGTCGATGCGGTTGCGAAATTCAGGCGTAAACAACCGCTTGATCTCCGCCATCTCATCGCCGCTGGCACGCGACTGCGTGAACCCCATTGAACTTTTCGAAAGTTCGGATGCTCCCGCATTCGTGGTCATGATGATCACGGTATTCCGAAAATCGGCTTTGCGCCCATTGTTATCGGTCAACGTGCCGTGATCCATCACCTGCAGCAGGATATTGTAAATATCCGGGTGCGCTTTCTCGATTTCGTCAAGCAGCAACACGCTATAAGGCTGCTTGGTGATCGCCTCGGTTAGCAGACCACCCTGATCAAAGCCGACGTATCCGGGTGGCGCACCGATAAGCCGCGAAACGGCGTGACGCTCCATATACTCCGACATGTCGAAGCGAACCAGTTCCACACCCATGGTGTAGGCAAGCTGGCGCGCAACCTCAGTTTTGCCAACACCTGTCGGACCACTGAACAAGAAGCTTCCGATCGGTTTTTGCGGATTACCCAAACCGCTACGCGACATCTTGATGGCTGAAGACAGCGCATCGATGGCCTGATCCTGCCCGAACACGACCGACTTCAAGTCCCGATCAAGGGTCTGCAATTTGTTGCGATCGTTAGACGAAACACTCTGCGCCGGAACGCGCGCGATTTTAGAGATGATTTCCTCGATCTCATGCTTGCCAATCACGCGTTTTTGCCGGGACTTGGGTGCGATACGTTGGGCCGCGCCAGCCTCGTCAATAACATCTATCGCCTTATCGGGTAAATGTCTGTCATTGATGAAGCGTGCTGATAACTCGGCTGCGGAAGTTAATGCCGCTACCGTGTACTTGACCTGATGGTGTGCCTCGAATCGTGATTTGAGGCCACGAAGGATGGCGACCGTTTCACTGACCGAAGGCTCAAGCACGTCGATTTTCTGAAATCGCCGAGCCAGCGCGTGGTCCTTTTCAAAAATGCCCCGAAACTCGCTGTACGTTGTCGCCCCGATGCACTTGAGCTGCCCCGTCGAGAGCGCCGGTTTGAGCAAATTGGACGCGTCCAGCGTCCCGCCCGAAGCTGCGCCCGCGCCGATCAGGGTATGGATCTCGTCGATAAACAGAACAGCCTGTGGATTCTCAGCGAGTTGCTTTAGCACCGCCTTGAGGCGCTGTTCGAAATCGCCCCTGTATTTGGTGCCTGCAAGCAGCGCGCCCATGTCGAGTGAGTACACCTGCGAGCGCAACAAAATCTCCGGCACGCTACCCTCGATAATTCGCCGCGCAAGCCCTTCGGCAATAGCTGTCTTGCCAACGCCTGCCTCACCGACCAGCAACGGATTGTTCTTGCGCCGTCGGCAGAGTGTCTGGATGACGCGCTCCACTTCCCGGTCACGCCCAATCAGCGGATCGACCTTCCCGGATATGGCAAGCGCGTTCAGGTTGATCGTGTAATTTTCGAGCGCCCCGCCCGCCGGTTGTTCCTGCTCGGCTTCCGAGTCGGCTTCCTGCGGTTGCTTCGTCGGCGCAGTTTGCGGCAGCTTGGTAATGCCGTGCGATATAAAGTTCACCACATCCAGACGTGTGACGCCTTTCTGATGGAGAAAATAAACAGCGTGCGAATCTTTCTCTCCGAAAATTGCCACCAGCACGTTCGCCCCGGTCACTTCTTTCTTGCCCGAAGACTGAACATGAAGAATGGCGCGCTGAATGACACGCTGGAACCCGAGAGTCGGTTGTGTATCAACCTCTTCACCACTGACAACCGGTGTATGTTCGCTAATGAAATCGCTGAGTAGCTTGCGCAGTTCCTCAACGTTTGCAGCACAGGCTCGCAAAACTTCAGACGCAGAGGGATTGTCCAGCATCGCGAGCAGAAGATGCTCGACCGTGATGAACTCGTGCCGCTTCTGGCGGGCCTCCATGAAGGCCATGTGGAGGCTTACTTCAAGTTCCTGGGCAATCATATTAGGTTTCTTCCATCACACATTGCAAAGGGTGCTGGTGCTGTCGCGAAAACGAAATCACCTGCTCGACTTTTGTGGCTGCCACGTCTTTCGGAAAGACCCCGCAAACGCCCATGCCTTCCTTATGAACTTTGAGCATAATCTGGGTCGCTTGTTCGCGGTCCATTGAAAAAAATTTCTGCAGCACTGAAATGACGAAGTCCATCGGCGTGTAATCGTCATTCAGGAGCAAAACTTTGTACAAACCAGGAGGCTTGACCTTGGCCTTTTCGACCTCAAGGAGCGAGTCTCCGCGAGTACCTGTCGCCATTATCGCTGTTCTCGCTACACATCCCAGTCCTAATTTTGCTCATAACTGCAGAAATTACAAGTGCCTCGCCCGATCTCTCCGGGTATCACAACACAAGCAAGAATCGCTTTCACGCAACATCGTGCGCTGTATGAGCGGATGCTTGACTTCACCAGTCGATTGGCCTTAAATACAAGAGGGTGTTTGGCTTCAAGGCAACTGCTGTACCGGTTAGGCCGACAATGCTGGCTTGAATCTCAAACAGAGTCGGCGGGTATCCGACCCGCTTTTTCAGTCGGGGAATGAGAAGTTATGGCAACTGGTACGGTAAAGTGGTTTAACGATGCCAAAGGCTTCGGGTTTATTACGCCCGATGACGGTAGCGAAGATTTGTTTGCGCACTTTTCGGCGATCCAGATGAATGGATTCAAGACGCTGAAAGAAGGGCAGAAGGTATCCTTCGACGTCACGCAAGGTCCAAAGGGCAAGCAGGCATCCAATATTCAGGAGGCAACCTGAGCGGGTCATAAGAACCGCCAGCGACAACAAAATTTAGACAGAACCCGCGATCATCATTGATCGCGGGTTTTTTATTGTCTTGAATCAGTCAGTTGACTGGTATTTAGCGGCCCATACGCGCAATCATTGCTTCTCCGAAGCCGGAGCACGACACCTGCTCGGCTTTATCGAGCAACCGCGCAAAATCGTAGGTTACGACCCTGTCCGCAATCGCCGCTTCCATGGAACTGATCACAAGGTCTGCCGCTTCCACCCATCCCATGTGACGCAGCATCATTTCAGCCGACAAGATCAGCGACCCTGGATTGACGTAATCCTTTCCTGCGTACTTCGGGGCCGTGCCGTGAGTGGCCTCAAACATGGCGACTGAATCCGACAAATTCGCACCTGGGGCAATGCCAATACCACCAACCTGTGCAGCAAGGGCATCCGAAACGTAATCACCGTTCAGATTCAGAGTAGCGATAACGTCGTATTCCGCAGGGCGCAGCAAAATCTGTTGCAAAAATGCGTCAGCAATGACGTCCTTGATGATGATGCCATCCGGCAATTTCATCCACGGGCCGCCGTCGAGCAGTTGCGCACCGAACTCCCGCTGCGCAAGTTCGTAACCCCAGTCACGGAACGCACCTTCCGTAAATTTCATAATATTGCCCTTGTGCACCAGCGTGACCGAATCGCGCTTGTTCGCAATAGCGTACTGGATGGCCTTACGCACCAGGCGCTCGGTCCCTTCTCTGGAGACCGGCTTGACACCAATGCCGGATGTTTCGGGGAAACGAATCTTTTTTACACCCATCTCTTCGATAAGAAACTTGATTACCTTGCGCGCTTCCTCGCTCTCTGCCTGCCATTCGATTCCGGCATAGATGTCTTCGGAATTCTCCCTGAAGATCACCATATCGGTGTGCTCAGGTTGCTTGAGCGGGCTTGGGACGCCCTTGAAGTACCTGATCGGGCGCAAACAGACGTAAAGGTCCAGTTGCTGACGCAAGGCCACATTGATAGACCGGATACCCCCGCCAACAGGCGTCGTAAGCGGGCCTTTGATCGAGACGACAAATTCTTTAGAGGCCTCAAGTGTTTCTTCGGGCAACCAGACATCCTCCCCGTAGACCTTGCAGGACTTCTCCCCCGCGTACATCTCCATCCAGACAATCTTGCGCTTGCCGCCATAGGCCGACTCAATCGCCGCGTCTACAACCTTGAGCATCACCGGCGTGATATCGACGCCTGTTCCATCACCTTCGATATACGGAATGATTGGGTTGTCAGGTACGGTCAGACTGAAGTCGGGATTTACGCTGATCTTTTCGCCGCTATCCGGCAGTTTGATGTGCTTGTACATGCGGGGTGCCTCGATCGATAGGTTTACGTGAGTGTAAAAAAGCTCCGGTGGGTCAACTGGCAACGCCGCCGGCCGAAAATGAAGTCGCGATTCTACATTGCTGGGCCAATCACCGGATGGAACGTACACGCCTTGCTGTGGCGCCCAGTGGGGTAGCAGCCCATTTGGACGGTGATCACACCACTGCCAGGCAACATAGTTTCCTGAAACATGGTTTCATTATTTGAAACTTTTAAGCTGATCATCCATTACATATTGTTTTTAATATTCTTTTTCTCTCTATATTTTTTTGTTGCAACGCGGAATCTAGTTCAATAACGTATTTGATGACTGCACTAGCTGCGACCTCTACCTTTATCGACAGCAAGTCAGAAACGGAAGGCCGCGACCGACGGCTTTCTGCGGGGCGAAACGGACCAGACCTCCGAAAGCCTCGCAGTCACGAATTGTGCCTGCACATTCACT
>DATKYN010000071.1:0-2966 GCA_035528435.1 Burkholderiales bacterium | reverse complement strand
CAATCGTGTGTGTGTGGGCTGCCGGCTTAATCACCGTTCTGCTGACAGCGCTTGTAGTTGCCGTCTTGTTGATAGACGCTGATGCCTACCGCCCTGCGCTCCAGCGCCAGCTGACCCAGGCGCTGGGTCGCACCGTGACGGCCGAAAGACTGTCGGTTGGTTTGTCACTGAAGCCAACGATCGTCATTAGCGGCGTTAGCGTGGCCAATCCGCAATGGGCGTCGCGACCACAGTTTCTCGTTGCCAGTGAAGGTGCTGTCACCCTGGACTTGATCGAGCTGATTCATGGACGTATCGAAATCGGCAGCATCTCTGTGCAGGGCCTGGATTTGTTGCTGGAACAAAGTGGCGACGGAACCGGAAACTGGGTGTTCTCGCCCGGCGAAGCCGCGGGCCATTCGGGAGAGACGCCGACGCTGCCGAACTTTGACGCGATCTTGTTACGCGATGCAAGTATCACCTGGCGCGATAACAAAGGTGCTTCGGTAGACCTGCGTATCGACAGTGCTGCTGCGGTGGTACGTGCGGACAAGCCACTGGAGATCAATGCAAGTGCAGTTTTTCGACAGACGCCGATCAGCGCTGATCTGAAGGCGAATACTTCGCTTCAGAGTGTGCTGGCAGGCAAACCCGTTGCAATGTCCCTCGCGGTGCGCACGGAGGCGGCTCGCGCCGACCTCGAGATCATCCTGCCAAAACCATTTGACATCAGCGGACTTGCCGCGGATTTTTCGATTGCGGGAAAACGGCTTGACGCGCTGGAATTACTGGCTGGCCGGTCCTTGCCCGGTTGGGGGCCGTACCGGCTGTCGGGTAAGACAACGTTCGACGGTGATCTGGTCCGGATGTCAGGAATTCGACTCTCGCTCGAAGGCCTTCCTGCGGAGTCACCGCTTGCGGTCTCGCGCGCCCTGATCGACGCCGGCGAACTGTCTCTTGGCCGGGGCACACCGACTGTAGCGCGTTTTGAGGCGCTGCTTGATGATGCCGCTTTCCGTTTCGAGGGCACTACCGCGCCGATCGAGCAAATTCTTGATGGCACCAGAATGGTTCCGTTGGAAGCCAGACTTGCGATGGGCGATTTCGAGCTTGGTGTTGAAGGCGATATCAATGCGCTGGCAAACGAGTGGTCTGTCGACATCGCGGCATATGCCAGAGGTGATACGAGCGAAGCGGTGAAGTTCCTTGGTGCGCCCGCGTTCCGGCAACCGCTGCGCGTTGATCTGTCGGCGCGGATCAAAGCGGATGCCGGGCAAGTGGCGGTTACCAGACTGAGTGGCGATGTAGCGAAAAGCGCCATATCCGGAGAGCTCGAGTTCGCGCAAGGCGCGCCGCCAACTCTCAGTGGCGCGCTCAGCGTCGGGCAACTGGATGTGTCGGCGTTTGAAGTCGAAGCATCCGGGGAGCTGGCAGACGAAAAACCAAAGCAGCAAACGGGTGCGCCCGGATGGATAACCGCCGTCAACATGGATCTTCGCCTGCGCGCCCAGGAAATCAAGGGTCTTCCCGTTGCTGTGTCCGGCCTCTCGGCGCGGGCGACGATCGACGGTGGCAGGTTGGGTGTTCGCGAATTCCGCGGCTCGGTAGCCGAGATGCAGGTACTGGCAGATGCCGGACTGCAATGGAAACGTGACCGTCCGACTGTCGATGCCAGCATCAGAATGCCGGTGATCGACATTGCGAGTCTGTATAACAGCAAAGGTGACACCAAAACCGGTAGCGATGCAAAAAAAAATGCCAATCTTGACGCGCCGCTGCCACTGGCACCTTTAAGAGCGCTTGACGCTGACCTGCGCTTTGATGTCGGGCGCGTTGACGGTGCGCCGATACCCATCGAACGGTTGAAGGGGGTGATGCGGCTGGTCGCAGGGCGGTTGCAGTTGTCATCCCTGGATGCGGCACTGGCAGGTGTTGCATTGCGGAGTTCGGCGACACTGGATGCGCGCAGCGACGATGCGAGGCTGCGCGCTACGATCTCTTCCGGGCCGGTCAATGTCGAGAAATTGCTCGCCGCTTTCAAGGCTGAATCATCGGTCTCCGGAACGCTTGAGAGTGCTTCCGCGACGCTTGATACGCACGGCAGTTCTCCGCGTGCCTGGATTACAGGAGCGAACCTTGCAGTACGCGCTCAGGAACTCCAACTCATGCTACCTGACCGGGAGGAAGCGTTGGTGGTAGAGAAGGCCAGTATTATTTCCGGCCAGGGGGCGGGCACGCGCGCGCAATTCGAAGGGCGATTCGGAGAATTTCCCCTTGAGTTGACCCTGACTGGTGGAAGCCTGGTCGAGCTACTCGACATGAAGCAGGCGTGGCCGCGGTTGACGGCGGACTTGCGCACGACGATCAAGCAACAAACCGTTGTGTTCACCGCGAATACCTCGCTTGGGCCTTTGGTCGCCGGGCGAAACATACCGCTCCGACTGGTTGCAAAATCGGAGGGTGGTCGTGCAGCACTCGTTGGCACGATTGACGATCTTCGTAACCCGTCTCGTTCGCCGTTCGATGCTCAAGTGACGGTCGACAGCCTGTCGCGCCTGCCGCTGATAATTGCAGAATCACCTTTGCCTGATGTGCCATTTTCGGCGAACGGGCAGGTCTTGCTCTCCGACGGCACGATCGCCTTGAACGGACTCACTGTGCGATCAGGGCAGAGTGATCTTGCCGGAACTATTCGGTTCGCCTACAAGGATCGGCCCAGGTTGAACGCTGATCTTTCCAGCGAACTGATCGACGTGGGTCCCTGGATTCCGGCGAAAACAGATCCGGCTCCGGGAGGGGCAGCCGTTTCGGCTGCAGATCGGCCGATCAACTTACAGCGGATCAGAGCATTTGATGGCAAGTTGCGCCTTGCTATCAAGCGCCTGGTTGCGCCGCCTTTCGAACTCGACGAATTTCTTCTTGAGTCGAGTCTGGACCGTGGTCTTCTCGATGTCACGGTGACAACGTCGGAGGGCAACAGCAAGTAT
>DATKYN010000070.1:0-3830 GCA_035528435.1 Burkholderiales bacterium | reverse complement strand
TTCACACTCAGACGCAGTATCTTCCGATGGCAAAGTATCTCAGGATTCATGCCGACAGTCCGCAGCTAAGACTCGTCAGGCAAGCGGTCGAAGTCCTCCGTTCCGGAGGGCTGATCGTCTATCCTACAGACTCCTGTTACGCGCTGGGTTGCCACATAGGGGACAAGAATGCGCTCGAGCGCATGCGAAAAGTGCGTAACCTTGACGAACACCATCATTTCACGCTGGTGTGCGGGGGGTTGTCCGAGATATCGCAGTACGCCAGCGTCAGCAACGTACAGTACCGTCTTCTGAAAATGACGACTCCCGGCAGTTATACCTTCATCCTCCAGGCCAGTCGTGATGTGCCCCGGCGCATACTCAATCCCCGGCGCAAGACAATCGGGCTTCGCGTGCCGGCGCACCCGGTCGTGTCGGCCTTGCTCGATGAACTTGGAGAGCCAATACTGAGCGCGACACTCATTCTCCCCGGGGAGGATCTGCCTCCGGCGGACGTTGAGGACATTCGCGATTTCCTGGATAAGAAAGTGGACGTGGTCATTGACTCGGGCTCCTGCGGCGTTGACATGACAACCGTGATCGACCTGACCCAGGATTCACCGGAGTTGATCCGCACTGGAAAAGGCCCGCTAGCGCCATTCGGGTTCGGCTCGGCGGGCGGCTGATGGACATAGCGAATCTTGTCCAGCTGATCGCGCTCTATGCCATTCCGGCCATTTTTGCGATTACCCTGCACGAAGCTGCGCATGGCTATGCGGCACGGTATTTCGGCGATCCGACCGCTTATCAGGCGGGTCGCATCAGCCTCAATCCGATTCGCCATATTGATCCGATCGGGACCTTGCTCATACCCGCTGTAGTGCTTTTCGCCAGTGGCGGCAAGTTTGCCTTCGGCTGGGCGAAACCGGTTCCGGTTAACTTCGGCAGATTGCGTCGCCCCAAACGGGACATGCTTTGGGTGGCTGCGGCCGGTCCTGGTGCCAACCTTTTTATGGCGATAATTTGGGCGATGCTGTTCAAGATTGTGGCGGTCATGCCGTTTCACTATTTTTCCGAACCCGCTTTGCGTATGGCAGAGGGCGGCATCATCATCAACCTGGTGTTGATGGTTCTGAACCTGTTTCCCTTGCCACCGCTCGATGGTGACCGTATCGCAGTCAGCCTGTTGCCGCACAGGCTGGCATACCAGTTCGCCCGGATTGAGCCATACGGAATGATTGTTTTGATGGTGCTCTTGTTCACCGGCGTTCTGGGCGCGGTAATGCTGCCGGTTGTCGGGGCGGCATGGTTGGTTCTGAAGTTCATTTTCGGTATCTGATGGAGACTCAAGCTCATGTTCGATGACCGGGTGCTATCCGGTATGCGTCCAACCGGTGCACTGCACCTTGGGCATTACCACGGCGTGCTGAAGAACTGGGTGAGCTTGCAGCACGAGCATCAATGCTTGTTTTTTGTTGCAGATTGGCACGCCCTGACGACGCACTACGATACGCCGGAAGTTATTGAGGCGAACGTCTGGGACATGCTGGTAGATTGGCTCGCCTCGGGGGTGGATCCCGCCCTGGCGACCCTGTTCATTCAGTCGCGGGTGCCAGAGCATGCAGAATTGCATTTGCTGATGTCGATGATTACGCCGCTTGGTTGGCTTGAAAGGGTGCCGACTTACAAGGATCAGCAGGAAAAACTTGTCGAGAAGGATCTGTCCACTTACGGTTTTCTGGGGTATCCGTTGCTGCAAAGCGCTGACATCCTGATCTACAGGGCCAATCTGGTTCCCGTTGGTGATGACCAGGTTCCGCACATTGAATTCACTCGTGAAATTGCACGCCGTTTCAACCATGTCTATGGACGCGACCCCGGTTTCGAGCAGAAAGCCGAAGCGGCCGTCAAGAAGCTGGGTGGAAAGCGCGGGAAGCTCTACCGCGAACTGCAAACGCGGTATCAGGAACAGGGTGATGACGATGCGCTGGAGTCCGGACACGCGTTGCTGGACGAAGCCGCTAGTTTGTCGATGGGAGACCGTGAACGTCTCTTTGGCTATCTTGAGGGCGGAGGCAAAATGATCCTCTCGGAGCCACAGGCATTATTGACAGCGGCTTCACGCATGCCTGGACTCGACGGGCAAAAGATGTCGAAGTCGTACAACAACACGATCTCATTGCGTGAAAGTGCGGAAAGCGTCGATCGCAAAGTGCGCACCATGCCGACTGACCCGGCTCGCGTCAGACGCACTGATCCGGGTGACCCGGACAAATGTCCGGTCTGGCAGTTGCATAGTGTTTATACGGATGAGAAGACCCACGAGTGGGTCCAGCAGGGTTGTCGCAGCGCCGGCATCGGCTGTATCGAATGCAAGCAGCCCGTGATCGAAGGTATCCAGAAGGAACTGGCGCCAATACGCGAACGCGCCCAGGTTTATCTGGATGATCCGACTCTGGTCAGGAATATCATTTCCGATGGCAACGATCGCGCGCGCAAACTTGCCGGGGAAACGATGCGTGAAGTGCGTGAAGCGATGGGGCTGGATTACAGCTAGGAGTGCGGGCTGTCCGCGTGTGCCAGCCTTCAGTAGATTGCTTCGAGCTGGCGCCGGGCCTTAAACATGTTGTTTGAGGATACGCTGCTGCTCTCTTTGCCACTCTTTTTCCCGCTGGACCTGGCGTTTGTCATGCTGTTTCTTGCCCTTGGCAAGCCCGACGGACAATTTAATTCTGCCGCGAGTGTAATGCAGGTCAAGCGGAACGAGCGTGTAGCCGGCACGCTCGACTTTACCGATGAGTTTTCCAATTTCCTCGGCGTGCATCAGTAGCTTTCGGGTGCGCACCGGGTCTGCCTGAATGTGGGTCGATGCGGATGTCAACGGGCTGATGTGCGCACCGATCAAATACAGTTCCGCACCTTTGACTACCACGTAGGCTTCTTTCAGTTGCGCACGGCCGGCACGGATGGCCTTGACTTCCCATCCCTCTAGCACAAGACCTGCCTCGAAGCGCTCTTCGATAAAGTAGTCATGAAACGCTTTCCTGTTGTCGATGATGCTCATGTCGGCCAATACGCTGCGTAAGTTGGGTATTCTATAGGACCTGTTGTGAAGGGCGGGCCGGCGTGATTCAGACTGGCAAATGCGGAACGGATAGTCGAGGCAGTAAATAGCAAAAAATGGCTGTTGTAGAGAAATCGATGCTGGTTGCCTATTCGGCGGAAAAGATGTTCGACCTTGTAAACGATGTGGAGCACTATCAAGAGTTTCTGCCGTGGTGCAGCGGCGTTGAGATTATGGACGAGGGCGAGCAGACACTGCATGCGGCGTTGAAGATCAACTACAAGGGAGTTAGACAACAATTCTCAACCCGCAATCGAATCGACAGACCTGACGCCGAAAAACCCGGTTCAATAACGATGTCATTGGTAGACGGCCCGTTTAGCGCGCTTGATGGACGATGGGATTTCAAACCACTTGACGATGCTGCCTGCAAGATCGAATTCAGGCTGCATTATGATTTTTCCAGCAAATTGCTCGAGAAGATGTTTGGATCGGTCTTTAGTCACATCGCAAATTCTTTTGTCGATGCGTTTGTCAAGCGTGCCGAAATTCTCTATGGCCGTGGCTGATGCGTTTCCTGTGCGTTGAGGTGGTTTATGCCCTCCCGGATCAACAGATGGCCATTCCACTGCGGCTCGATGCCGGTGCGACCGTTCGGCAATCGATCGCCGCTTCGGGCCTGTTGGCTTCTCGGCCGGAAATCAATATAGACGACGCAGATGTCGGAATATGGGGTCAGCGCGTAGACCTGGATCACATACTGCGGGATGGTGATCGTGTGGAAATC
>DATKYN010000069.1:0-50469 GCA_035528435.1 Burkholderiales bacterium | reverse complement strand
CACAAGTTGTTCGGATGGGAATTCGAGGATCTTGGGCTCGATTTTGGCCTGGGTCGAACCGTGAATTACACCCTGATTCGCAATCGGGGAGAACTCATTGGCGGCATGGTTGATGCGAATCTACTGGGTCGACCCAACCCGGAGCAATTGTCTCAGTGGCTGGTGGCAATGTCGGTGGACGACATCGCATCCGAAGTCAGTGCAGCATTATCAAACGGCGGCAAGGTGCTTACGCCACCAACGGACGTCGCCGAGCGGGGAACCATCGCTCTGATTGAGGACGATCAGGGCGCCATGCTGGCTTTGTTGCAAACGCGTGATGGTGACCCGATTGATACGGAAGCCCGGACCGGCAGTTTTCTCTGGGATGAGGTCTGGACCGAAGACGTTGAGCGCGCCGCTGTCTTTTATACCGGCCTCGCGAATCTCGAGGCAGACATATTTGTTATGGCAAACGGGTCTGGCTATCGCCACATGTCCAGTGCGGGTGCAGCCCGTTTCGGTATTCTGGCGACGCCGATCGAGGGATTGTCGCCTACGTGGACGAGTTACGTTCGAGTCGAACAGCCGGCGGCAATTCTGGCGCAGGTGACTGGCTTGGGGGGGCGCGTCCTGGTGCCATTGCAAGACAGGGGCGAGGTTGAGCGGGTTGCATTGCTTGCCGGTCCGTCAGGAGCGGGACTTGCGATTCAGACATGGTCTGGGCAGATCGACATCGCATCGAGACAGCTGCGAGGGGCGCGCGACTGATCATGCTCCGGGATATGTCTTTAAATAATCTGGCGAGGTGAAACGATGAAGCATGCGGTGACGCAACGGCTCCTGAAATTGTTTGTCTTTCTGCTGTTTCTGGGCCACGTTACAGCTTGCGATGACGCCCGGGTTTACGGCAGCGTCGGCGTGTCGAGCTATGGTGGACTGGGCGGCGGTAGCCGGGTAGGGGGCAGCATCTCGATTGGGGGCAGGATCCGTTGATGAGGCGTTGCCAGCGACGTCGTTGCGCGTGAATTTCCTGAGGTAAACCGGTTCATTGTCGGATCCAGGTGCGGATTTTCATCCACACGATTTCACCAAATAAAAAACCCACTCCGGGGTGGCAGTGGAGGAAACGGCGGGATTGTGTCTGGTTCGCCTTGGGGCGATCCATCCATCCTTCGCCGCATGCGGCTCAGGACCGCCAACGCGCTGGCTGCGCGCCGGCGTCCTGCGCGAGCGGTGCTCGCTGGTCGAACCAACTGCTTCTCATCCGCACCACCGTGACCAAATAAAAAACCCACTCCGGGGCGCAGTGGAGGAAACGGCGGGATTGTGTCTGGCTCGCCTCAAGGCGCGCCAGCCATCCTTCGCCGCATGCGGCTCAGGACCGCCAACGCGCTGGCTGCGCGCCGGCGTCCTGCGCGAGCGATGCTCGCTGGTCGAACCAGCTGCTTCTCATCCGCACCACCGTCAGCAAATAAAAGAGCCACCTCGGTGTGGCAGCAAACATACGGGCGGGATTGTGTCTGGTTCGCCTTGGGGCGATCCAGCCATCCTTCGCCGCATGCGGCTCAGGACCGCCAACGCGCTGGCTGCGCGCCGGCGTCCTGCGCGAGCGATGCTCGCTGGTCGAACCAGCGGTTTCTCTTCCTCACCACCACCAAATAAAAAAGCCACCGCAAGGGTGACTTTTTTATTTGGTGGAGGCGGCGGGAATCGAACCCGCGTCCGCAAGCCCTACACAGGCGGTACTACATGCTTAGTCTGGCCATTTAATTTAATCGCATAACCGCCGACCGACAGGCTGAAATGCAACGAGTCACCTTGAATTTAATGCTGAGCGAAGTAACCCCGGACAGCACGATCTCACGTATATGGCTCCGCTGCTGGTTGCCCAGCCCGGCCCGTGAGAGAACCGGTGCGGAGTCAAGCCGGTATTAAGCGGCTAGAGCGTAACGTTCGTCGTTTGCGACTATACGTTTTCCAGCGGATTTACAAGGTAACTGGACCTTGGCATGCACCACACTGCTTCGCAACCCACGTCGAGACCAGGTCGCCCCCAATAAATCACCTGAGTTCAACTACTTGCAAAAGCTGACACTCACGTTTATTGACAATCAGTTTATCAGACTCCGTTGTACGTGCAGAGTTCAGTTCTCAAGGCAGGGGAAATGTTGCAACTCCCGTTCGCAGGGGGGCATGAGGCCGTCACCAACGTATCGGCGCAAGTGCCCACCCGACTCCGAAAAAATGCTGCCATAAGGTCTTATTCGACGCTGCCGTCTGAATTCACCCCTGATCGATTAGCGTGCCAGCATCACGAAGAGGTTGTCGTCATTGAGCATGTCGCTCAGCGCATTGGAGACTGCATCATTGACCAGTTGGTTGCTGTGTTTTTCGAATGGCGGCCCAGCTGTTTCCTGATAGCTGCGTACATAATAGCGGCGCTCGTACTGCTCATTCGTGTTCTGTGCCGTGGCCGTGACCTCTGCCCGCAGTTCCGTCTGAAAATTGAATGGCGTCTTCTCCGAATTCAGGTCGAGGCTGCTGATGTCAATGACGAGCGATCGCGTCATGGCTTCGCTCTCCGGTACAACACTAAAACCGCGTTTTTCGAGAGCTTCGCTGACACGTTCCGTGATTAACGGAATGAAGTCTTCGTCAAGGGTGACGTCCACCATTCCCTGATTCGGGTTATTGGGGTCACCAACTTCTCCCAGAATCTTGCTGGTCCGGCTATCCCGGACCGAAAGGCCGACCAGCGTATCGACGGCGACGGATTCGCCGGTAACGTCAATTTCGGGGTCGAGATGCAGGTATTGTGGCTTCAGCGCGCATCCCTGAATCGCCACTGCAAGCACTACGGTTAAAGCGCCCATCCATTTCATCGATTTCATCTTCGAGTTCCTCCTGTTTCCAAAATATGTAATTGCGGTTGGCTTGCGTCGCGTTCAGCCGAATTTTGCGGCGCACAGTATATAGTTAACCGCGACGTCGTCACCTAACGAATAACGCCTGCTGATGGGGTTGTATTCCATACCGACGGTACCCCTTACTTCAAGCCCGGCTGATCGGCAATCGCTTGCGAGTTCCGACGGCCGTATGAATCTGGCGTAGTCATGGGTTCCCCGGGGCAGGAGCTTGAGCAGGTACTCTGCGCCTATGATCGCAAGCACGTATGCTTTCGGTGTGCGGCTAATCGTCGCGAAGATGCACCAGCCTCCCGGTTTCGCCAGCCTGGCGCATGCTCGTACCGTGCTTGCCGGATCTGGCACATGTTCAAGCATCTCCATGCAGGTGACTACATCGTATTGCTCCGGCTGCTGTTTAGCAAATTCCTCTGCGGAAACGAGTTGGTAGTCGACTGCCACATCACTCTCCAGCAAATGTAATTGTGCCACCTTGAGTGCTTTTTCACCAAGATCAATGCCGGTAACGTGAGCGCCGCGCCGGGCCATTGCCTCGGCAAGGATGCCACCGCCGCAGCCGACATCGAGTGCCCGCTTGCCGTTTAGTTCGACCAGCGAATCGATGTATTCAAGCCGCAATGGATTTATTTCATGCAACGGTTTGAATTCACTGGTGGGATCCCACCAGCGATGGGCGAGTTCGTTGAACTTGTCCAGTTCGGCTGGATCGACGTTAATCATCGATAACAATAAACCGCAGGTTTTTTAGCGAGAGGCAGCAATTTGCCGCTGCCATGACTTCGCGTTCGCGAGTAACCGGTGCTCATCGACGTCATTGAGTTGCCCATTTGTGACGACCTCCCTGCCTTGAACCCAGACGTGGTTGACGTGTTCCCGACCCGCAGCATAAATCAGATGTGACACGGGGTCATAGCAAGGCGCCAGTTCAACCCCTTGCACCAGGTTAATCGCAGTCAAATCGGCATACTTGCCATCGCTCAAGGAACCGATGTTGTGATCCAGCCCCAGAGCTTTTGCGCCATCCAGGGTTGCCATGCGCACCGCTGCGTGGGCTGACAATGTAACCGCATTATCGCTTTGTGCTTTTGAGACCAGGGCAGCCAGTCGGAGTTCGCCCAGAACGTCGAGCCGATTGTTGCTTGCCGCTCCGTCGGTACCTATCCCGACATTGACGCCTGCTGCAAGGAGATCGCCAATGCGTGCAAAGCCGCTTGCCAGTTTCAGGTTGGAAGCGGGGCAGTGGGCGACTGAGCAACCCTGTGCGGCCAGCAGTGAAATCTCCACATCGTCCAGGTGCACCGCGTGTACGGCGATCAGGCGGGGGCTTAATAGCCCGAGCTTTTGCATCCTCGCAAGCGGACGCACGCCGTGTTGTTTTTGGTGTTCGGCTATTTCTCCGGCGGTTTCATGGAGGTGCACATGGATTGGCAGGTCAAGCTGCTCGGCAAGCGTGACAACCTGTTCAAAACTGGTGTCGGAGACCGTATAAGGTGCGTGGGGTGCCATGCAGAAACTGAGCAGGCTCTCGGCTTTCAGGGCGTCCCGTGCTGCCAGGCCCTTACGCAGATAATCCTGGGCATCGCTTGCGTACGGAGTTGGGAATTCGATCAGCACGATACCCAGGGCGGCACGCATTCCGCACTCGAGTGCAGCGCGGCCGGCCTGCTCCGGAAAGAAGTACATGTCATTAAAGCAGGTGACTCCGCTTTTCAGCATTTCGGCGCACGCGAGCAGAGTGCCGTCGTAGATGAACTGCTCCGAAACGTGCCGTCCCTCGGCTGGCCAGATGTGCTTCGATAGCCAGTCCATCAGGGCCAGATCATCGGCTAACCCGCGAAACAGCGCCATCGCGGCATGGGTGTGCAAGTTAATCAGGCCCGGTACAAGGATATGGCCATCCAGTTTTCGTGTCGATTGAGCGCGGAACTGTTCCCTGGCGGCACTGGCAGGCAGAACCGAGACGATCCGGCCCCCGTCGATTGCAACCGCGTGTCCCTCGAGCAAAACGTTTGCGGGTTCGACCGGTAGAATCCAGTCGGCCTCAACAATGAGATCGATATTTTGCGGGCTAGTCATAGGTGGCAAGGAAAGTTGAACGAAAAAAAGCCCTGCATCAGCAGGGCTTTGTTAAGTATCGCATTGTAGTTGTTTTCAGCGCACCGCGGAGTGTCTCGCGGTCAGTTGTTGACTTCCCTCACAACCTCAGCACTAACCGAAACTTCGACTCTGCGGTCGGGTTGATAGCACTCGATCAGGGCCTGGCCGCGCGTGCTGGCGCACTCTATATCGGTCGTAACCGGCATCAGTTCACCGCGGCCCGCAGTATTGATCTTGTCGTCCCCGATGCCAAGGTTCACGAGAAAGGCCTTGACTGCGTTTGCACGCCGCTCGGACAGGCCCTGGTTGTATTCCACACTGCCAATGCGGTCGGTATGGCCGACAACCCAGACAGTTTCGAACTCCGCGTCGGATAGTTCGGATACAAAGCTTTCCAGCTTGTATTGTTCATCTGTCCCAACATTAGCTTTGTCAAACGCAAACAATGGCTGGGCTGCCGCGTTTACCGTCATCGACTGGTAGGTAGTCACATCGCCGACCGACTCTTCCTGATAAAGCGGTTCTTCAGCGAATGTCATTGTTTCGTTGCTGGTATCAACAGGCCCCAGTTCGCTGACTTCTTCCTCGATGACGAATTCTTCCGCTCCGCTGATGCCTGTTCCTGAGTCGGACAGATTCTCCTCGGCAAAGCTCATTGTGTCGCCGCTGGTGTCAACGGGGCCGAGTTCGGTGATTTCTTCTTCGAGCTCATACTCTTGCGCCGCGCTCACACTCGGGCCCGTGTCGGGTACATACTCTTCCTGATAGGCCAGGGTTTCCGTCGGAGTTTCGATAGCGCCAAGATCCGCGATCTCTTCTTCTACCGGGTCATTGGGAAGCTCGTAGGTAGTGACCGGAAACTCCAACGCTTCTTCCGGAAAGTCCTGCGGCTCACTGACTCCGCTATCGACGCTGGTTGTGACCGATTCTTCATAGCTCATGGTTTCGTCGGAGTAGTCAACCGGGCCGAGATCGCTAACGTCCAGCTCTGCCTCGGTGTACTGCACCGGCTCCGGATCGGGAGGAGGGGTCTGTACCGATGACGGAACAATCTCCGCTTCTGTTTCGAGGCCAGTACTTCCTTGTTCTGACGTCGAGGAGCACGCTGCCAGCGCCGTGCCGATCAATAGCAGTAGCAAGCGATTTGCTTTTCGTTGCATCCCAATTGTCTCCGTTGAGTGATAGATTGAAAGAGGGCTTAAACCTTAGCATTGTGTCATACATCCAGGATTATCGCTCGCCTCAGGCACTTGGCACAACTTGATAACCTTGTTGATGGTTGAACGTTGGTTTTGACACGGCGCCGGCTTCCTGAAAAAACAGCTATAAGCAAAAAATATACAGCCCCTGACTCGCGTGGGTTGTTTTCGGTGTGGTATCTTTAGACTTTTTCGCTTGGTCTCAAAAGCTTACCGCCACGTGGCGGGAAAATATGCTCTCTGAATAGCAGTCATGCGTTGTCGCCAATCGGCGACGGTCGCGCGTTGCCGATCAAGCTAACCCTACAGAAAATTCCCAATGGAGCAGTTCGCAAAAGAAACGCTGCCAATCAGCCTCGAAGAGGAGATGCGGCGCTCTTACCTTGATTACGCGATGAGCGTGATTGTCGGCCGGGCATTGCCCGATGTCCGGGATGGCCTGAAGCCGGTTCATCGGCGGATCTTGTACGCCATGTACGAGGCCAACACCCTGTGGAACAGGCCGTACGTGAAATGTGCCCGCGTCGTGGGCGAGGTGATGGGTAAATTTCATCCGCATGGCGACAATGCCATTTACGACACTCTGGTGCGGATGGCGCAGAATTTCAGTCTTCGGTACATGTTGATTGACGGCCAGGGCAACTTTGGCTCGGTCGATGGTGATAACGCGGCCGCCATGCGCTACACCGAATGCCGGCTGGCTCGTATTTCCGCTGAACTTCTTGCGGACATCGACAAGGAGACAGTTGATTTCGGGCCCAATTACGACGGCAAGGAGCTGGAGCCGCTCGTGCTTCCGGCGAAGATTCCGAATCTTCTGATCAATGGTTCCTCTGGCATCGCGGTGGGAATGGCCACAAATATCCCGCCGCACAATCTGGGTGAGGTGGTCGATGCCTGCCTTGCCATGCTTGACCGACCCGACATCACGATTGATGAGTTGATCGAAATCGTACCCGGTCCTGATTTTCCGACCCGGGGAATCATTTACGGCACGGCAGGCATAGGTGACGCGTATCGTACCGGCCGCGGGCGTGTTGTGATGCGGGCTCGCACCCATTTCGAGGAAGTCGACAAGGGCGGGCGGCAGGCAATCGTCGTTGACGAACTGCCATACCAGGTCAACAAATCCGCTTTGTTGATGCGTATCGGAGAGCTGGTTCGTGAAAAACGCGTCGAAGGCATCTCCGAGATTCGTGACGAGTCCGACAAATCCGGGATGCGCGTCGTCCTTGAGCTCAAGCGCAACGAAATGCCTGAAGTCATCCTGAATAATCTGTACAAGGATACGCAGCTTCAGGACACCTTCGGAATGAACATGGTGGCGCTGGTCGATGGCCAGCCGCGTTTGCTCAATCTCAGGCAGATCATTGATGAGTTCATTCGCCATCGGCGGGAAGTAGTTACCCGGCGCTCGGTTTTCGAATTGCGCAAGGCACGGGAGCGGGGCCACGTACTGGAAGGTCTTGCAGTTGCACTTTCCAATGTTGACGAGATCATCGTCCTCATCAAGGCGGCACCGGCTCCTGCCGATGCCAAGCAGCAATTACTGTCCAGAACCTGGCGTTCGAGCCTGGTTGAGGAAATGCTGGTTCGGTCTGGCGGTGTGCAGAGCAAGCCCGACGGTTTGCCAGCCGAGTATGGGCTGCACGCCGACGGCTATCGGTTTTCGGATGTCCAGGCGCAGCGCATTCTCGAAATGCAATTGCAACGCCTGACTGGTCTCGAACAGCGCAAGATTGAGGACGAATACCGGGAGGTAATGGATACGATCGCTGACCTGCTCGACATTCTGGCAACTCCCGAGCGAATCAAGACGATTATTTCCGAGGAGTTGACGCAGTCGCGGCAAGACTTTGCGGATGAGCGCCGTAGCGAAATCGAACACAACGCCCAGGAAATATCGCTGGAGGATCTTATTACGCCGGAAGATGTGGTGGTGACCCTGTCGCACACCGGCTACATCAAGGCACAACCGCTGGACGACTATCAAGCTCAGAAGCGTGGCGGCCGTGGAAAACAGGCGGCGAAGACCAAGGAAGACGACTTTATCGACAGTCTTTTTATCGCTCACACGCACGATTACATCCTGTGTTTTTCAGACCGCGGACGGCTCTACTGGCTCAAGGTCTATGAGGTACCGCAGGGCGGCAGAACGAGTCGCGGCAAGCCCATCGTGAATGTGGTGCAACTGTCCGAAGACGAAAAGATCACCGCTATTCTGCCCGTCAAGGAGTTTGATGACGACCGCTTCGTATTTATGGCTACAGCCAACGGCACGGTGAAGAAGACGTCGTTGTCGGACTTCTCGCGTCCCCGACAAATGGGGATCATTGCTGTCGACCTTAACGAGGGCGATTATCTGATTGGGGTGGCGCTGACCAACGGACACCATGACATCATGCTGTTTTCAGATGCCGGTAAAGCGGTTCGTTTCTCCGAGCAGGATGTTCGGCCGATGGGGCGCACTGCCAGGGGTGTCAGGGGCATGCGGCTTGGACCAGATCACCAGCTCATTTCGCTGGTCGCAGTGGAGGATGATCAGCTGGCAGTCCTGACGGCGACCCAGAACGGGTTTGGCAAGCGGACCCGCGTAGCCGACTACACGAGGCATGGTCGTGGAACGCAGGGGATGATCGCGATTCAGACGACGGCGCGAAATGGCCGTGTGGTTGCCGCAAGGCTTGTTGCCGATGATGACGAGATCATGTTGATCACGACTGGCGGTGTGCTTATCCGTACTCATGTCAATGAGATCAGGGAAATGGGCAGGGCGACGCAAGGTGTCAGGCTGATCAACCTGGGCGAGGACGAACATCTTGCCGGACTTGAGAAGATAGTCGACAAGGAAGATGAGCAGGATGCGAACGGGGATGATGAAGTTGCCGGCGACGCCACAGGAGCCACGCCGGAGGCGAAGGGCGACGGCGACTGACCGCGGCGTTGCACGGACGCCGGGCTTGGTCAAAGGGATCGAGGCAATTGGCTCCATCGCGGTGCACGCGCTCAGGAATCAGAAATTGAACATTGGATCGGTCGTGAGCGACTGATCAGGAATGCGGGAAGAATCGGGTGACAAGGGTTTTCAACTTTAGCGCAGGTCCGGCGGCGTTGCCGGAAGAAGTACTCGAGCAGGCACGCGACGAGATGCTCGACTGGAGCGGTTCCGGCATGTCGGTGATGGAAATGAGTCACCGAAGCAAGGAATTCATATCAATAGCAGAAGCGGCGGAAGCGGATCTGCGGATGCTGTTGGCAATTCCGGACGGGTACAAGGTCTTGTTCCTGCAGGGCGGGGCGACATCGCAATTCTCGATGATCCCCCAGAACCTTCTCGGGGATAAGCAGAGCGCCGACTATATCTTTACCGGTGAGTGGTCCCGCAAGGCAATCGCCGAAGCCAGGAAATTCTGTGACGTTAACGTCGCAGCTTCGTCCGAAGACCGGAATTTCAATTACGTTCCGCGACGCGAATCATGGCATCTCGATCCGGCTGCCGCGTATGTGCATATAACCAGCAATGAAACGATTGGCGGTTTGGAATATCACTGGGTTCCTGATGTTGGTGGTGTGCCATTGGTGGCTGACATGTCCTCGCATCTGCTGTCCAGGCCGGTCGACATCGCACGCTACGGGATCATCTATGCCGGCGCCCAGAAGAACATTGGTCCTGCCGGATTGACAATCGTCATTATTCGGGATGACCTGGTGGGGCACGCACCCAAGGGGATTGCCTCGATGTCGGATTACCGGACGCATGCGGATAGCGGCTCTATGTACAACACGCCGCCGACATACGCCATATACGTTGCCGGGCTGGTGTTCAAGTGGCTAAAGCGCCGGGGTGGGCTCGATGCGATGGAGAAATTTAATATCACCAAGTCGCAACTACTTTACGACTATCTCGACTCCACGGATTTCTACGAATGCCCCGTCGCTGTTGAAGACCGCTCCAGGATGAATGTCCCATTCCGTATACAGGGCGACGAGCTCGATGCCGCTTTCCTGAAAAAGACAAAGGAGCAGGGCCTGGTTCAACTGAAGGGGCATCGCTCCGTTGGCGGAATGCGCGCTTCCATATATAACGCGATGCCGATTGAGGGCGTACAGGCGCTGGTGGAAAGCATGCGCGAGTTCGAGCGTACCCATGGCTGAGGGCGGAGCTCGCGCCGACGCGAAGCGCGGCAAACTGCGCGTGCTGACGCTCAATAATATCTCTGGTCAGGGATTACAGCGTTTGCCGGCAAGTCATTACTTTGCCGAGTCTGCCATTGATGAGCCGGATGCGATCCTGGTCCGGTCACACAACATGCATGATCTCGAAGTGCCGTCCACAGTTATGGCGATCGGTCGCGCGGGTGCCGGTACCAATAACATCCCTGTTGCGAAAATGAGCGAGCGTGGCGTGCCTGTGTTCAACACCCCCGGGGCCAATGCCAATGCTGTGAAGGAGCTGGTGTTGGCCGCAATGCTTATCGCGGCGCGCAATCTAACGGGCGCCGTTCGCTTCGTTGAGACGGTCGAGGGCAGTGATGAGGAAATCAACCGTGTTGTCGAAGCAGCAAAGAAAGACTTTGCCGGCGTCGAGTTGCCCAACCGAACACTGGGGGTGATTGGCCTTGGCAAGATCGGCAGCCTGGTCGCAGACGCGGCAATCAGATTGGGAATGAACGTATGGGGGTACGATCCAAATATCACCGTTGATGCCGCATGGAGCCTGCCAGCGCAAGTGCACAAGGCGAATTCAATCGAGCAACTGCTGCGCAAATGCGAGTTTCTGAGCGTGCACGTGCCTTTGATGGAATCGACTCGTGACCTGATCGATGCCGGGCGGCTGGCAATGATGACGCCGGGCGCGGTGGTTCTGAATTTCGCGCGCGACGGGGTAGTGAACAACGAGGCTGTGCTGGCGGCCCTTCGCGAAGGCAAATTGAAGAACTATGTTTGTGATTTTCCAAGTGCCTTGTTAAAACAGTCGGATCGGGTGATCGCTTTTCCCCACCTCGGTGCGTCCACGCGGGAGGCGGAAGAAAATTGCGCGGTGATGGTGGTGGATCAGGTTCGCGACTATCTGGAGCACGGCAACGTTCGCAACGCGGTCAACTTCCCGGAAGTGTCGATGGCGCGTGAGTCGCAGTATCGTTTGGGTGTGGCCAATTCCAACGTTCCGAACATGGTAGGCCAGATTTCCACTGCGGTCGCCGAAGCAGGCCTTAATATTCACAACATGATCAACAAGTCACGTGATGATATGGCTTACACGCTGGTCGACGTTGACAGCGCAGTTCCGACAGGGGTGATTGAGGCAATCCGGAAAATTGCCGGAGTGCTGACCGTTCGTTACCTGCCGCTGGAGAGCGAGTGAGCGTGTCGGACAAGTTGAAGGATTTGCGAGTGCAAATCGATGCCGTGGACGATGAATTGCTGCGGCTGTTCAATCAGCGGGCGAGTCTCGCTCAAACGGTTGGCGAAGTTAAGGGCGGGGCGGTCGTCTATCGGCCGGAGCGGGAAGCTCAGGTCCTTCGGCGATTGAGGGAGAATAATCCCGGGCCGCTGCCGGCCAAAGCGGTGGCGCATTTGTTCACGGAAGTCATATCAGCGTGCCGGGCCCAGGAAGACATGCTGGCAGTCGCTTGCCTTGGACCACGTGGCACGTTTAGCGAGGAAGCGCTGGGGAAGCATTTCGGCGGTCAGATGCCGCATGTCATGTGTGGGTCTATTGACGAGGTATTCAGGGCGGTTGAGTCGGGCACAGTAGGATATGGTGTGGTGCCGGTCGAGAATTCAACCGAAGGCGCGGTCGGGCGCACCATGGATTTATTGCTTGTGACGCCATTGAATGTGTGTGGCGAAATCACCTTGCCGGTGCACCAGAATCTGCTTAGCAAAGCAGAATCGAGGGAGAGAATACAGCGGATCTACTCCCATGCGCAAAGCCTGGCGCAGTGCGCTGGATGGTTATCACAGCATTTGCCAGGGATTGAGCGGATAGCCGTAGCCAGCAATGCCGAAGCGGCACGTCGTGCCGGGGAAGAACCGGGGGCCGCTGCCATTGCCGGGCGCGCTGCGGCAGAGCATTACGGATTGTCGGTTCTGGCGCCGAGCATCGAGGATGACCCCAATAACACAACACGTTTTGCGGTGATAGGAAGGCAGGAAATCCCGGCATCAGGCAAGGACAAGACGTCCTTTGTGATGGCTTCTCAGAACCGGCCTGGTGCCATTTTCGATTTGCTGGAACCGCTCGCCAGACACCGGGTGAGCATGACCCGGCTCGAGTCGAGACCGTCGCGCACCGGGCTCTGGGAGTACGTGTTTTTCGTGGATATCGAAGGGCACCTGGAAACCCCGAGTGTGGGCGCCGCGCTTTCCGAAATTCGCGAACGTGCCGACTTTCTGAAAGTTCTCGGATCGTATCCGATGGCGGTCGTGTGAATTCGACTACCCCTGCCTCGAAGTCTCCGGCATTGGCGATGGCCGCCCCCGCGTACGTCGCAGCAATGTCACCTTACCAGCCCGGAAAGCCGATTTCCGAGGTGGCCCGGGAACTGGGGCTGATGGAAGGCGATATCGTCAAGCTTGCTTCCAACGAGAACCCGCTTGGTGCCAGTCCGAAGGCACTTGAGGCGTCGCGTGCGGCGATGGCAGACGTTGCTCGCTACCCGGACGGTAATTGTTTTGCGTTGAAGAGGGTGCTGGCCGATTTTCACGGAATCAAACCAGAATCAATCGTGTTGGGGAATGGGTCAAACGATGTGCTGGAGCTGGCCGCTCTCGCATTTCTAACCCCCGGCAATTCGGCTGTTTACGCCCAGTACTGCTTCGTGGTTAACAGGCTTGCAACGCAGGCTCGGGGTGCCGAGGGAATTGAGGTCGCGGCGCGTGATTTCGGGCATGATCTCGCTGCGATGCAAAATGCAGTGCGTGATGATACCCGTGTCATTTTTGTTTCCAATCCGAACAACCCGACCGGGACCTTTGTTCCGCCTGCTGAGGTTCGCACTTTCCTGGAGGGGGTTCGTGGTGACGTCCTTGTGGTGCTTGATGAAGCGTATTACGAATACCTCGCGCCGCAACAGCAGTCAGCAAGCATGGAGTGGATTTCGGAGTTTCCGAATTTGCTGGTAACGCGAACCTTTTCCAAGGCGCATGGACTTGCCGGTCTGCGGGTTGGGTATGGCGTCGCGCACCCGGATGTTGCGGACTTGATGAACCGGGTTCGTCAGCCGTTCAACGTCAACAGTGCAGCCCAGGCCGCAGCGGTCGCCGCCCTTGGTGACGACGCATTTTTGCGACGTAGCGTCGAACTGAATCGGTCCGGCATGCAGCAGTTGACAACCGGATTGTCCGCGCTCGGGCTCCAGTGGATTCAATCGCACGGCAACTTTGTCACGGTCCGGGTAGGTGAAGCGGATCGCGTATTCCGGCAGTTGTTACAGCGAGGTGTGATCGTTCGCCCGATCGCGGGTTACGGCCTGCCTGAGTATTTGCGAATCTCCGTCGGAACCGAAACGGAAAACAACCGGCTGCTGGAGGCGCTTGCTGCGGTTCTGCAAGCTTCCTGAGCGGCGTTGGTGGACAGGTAACAGCAGTTTTGCACGACTTCCACATTGGCAAATTGGTCGTGGTTGGCGTCGGGCTCATCGGCGGTTCGGTGGCGGCAGCCCTCAAACGCAATGGCGTCGTCGATCGCGTGGTTGGAGTGGGCCGTGGCAGCGCCAACATGCAGCGCGCACTATCGCTCGGCGTCATCGACGAGATCGCGCAAGACCTCCGTCGTACCGCAGGTGATGCCGATATCGTTCTGGTTGCAGTTCCGGTACGGCAAACTGAAGCCGTCTTGAGTCAACTGCGCGATGCGGTGCAGGCAGGGGTCATTGTTACCGATGCGGGGAGCACCAAGGGTGATTTCGTGCGCGTTGCGGATGAAGTGTTTGGCGAGACGGCGGCAAGCATTGTCCCGGGCCATCCTATAGCAGGTGCGGAGCGCACTGGTGTGGATGCGGCGCAAACTGACCTGTTTTCGGGGAAACGCGTGGTGCTGACTCCCTCGCCGCAAACGAGCGCGCAAGCGGTGGCGAGCGTTGCTGCAATGTGGCGCGTATGCGGTGCCGAAGTCATTGAGATGACGGCGCAACACCATGACGCCGTGTTCTCCGCTGTAAGCCATCTCCCACACGTACTGTCCTATGCGCTGGTCGAGATGATCGCGTCGCGTGAAGACGCGAAGGAATTGTTCTCGTTTGCTGCCAGCGGTTTTCGCGACTTCACCCGTATCGCCGGCAGCTCCCCGGAAATGTGGCGGGATATCTGCTCTGCCAACGCGGCGCAATTGCTTGACGATATCGACGCGTTTCAACGGGCGCTGACGGTTCTCGCTGAGCACATCCGGTCTGGCGACATGCAGCAGGTAGAGATGATCTTTTCAGCGGCTGCAAATGCCCGCAATGCCTGGACAAACGGCGCAACATGACTGATCGGCGCGATTTCATTGAACTGGTTGCACCGTTCGGTGCATCAGGCAGCGTCAGGCTGCCTGGTTCAAAGAGCATTTCTAACCGTATATTGCTGCTGGCGGCGCTCGCTGAGGGGGAAACGGAAATACATCATCTGCTCGCTTCAGACGATACGCGTTACATGCTCGATGCACTCCGGTCGCTTGGTGTCAATATTGATCAGCGTGATTCGGTTTGCACCGTCAAGGGTACCGGCGGGCAATTCGCGGTGCGTGATGCCGATCTGTTTCTGGGCAATGCCGGGACCGCGATCCGGCCGTTGACTGCGGCGCTTTCGCTGTTACCGGGGCATTACCGTCTGTCAGGTATTGCGCGCATGCATGAAAGGCCGATCGGCGATCTCGTTGATGCGCTGCGCGCGATTGGCGCCAACATTGATTACGCTGAAAACGAAGGCTACCCACCTCTGGAAATTGCGCCCGGACAGATTGACATGGCCACCCCGGTGCGCGTGCGTGGTGACGTCTCAAGTCAGTTTCTGACAGCGCTTTTGATGGCCTTGCCATTGACGCAGCAGGATGCCGCCATCATTGTCGAAGGGGATCTGGTATCGAAGCCGTACGTGGAGATCACATTGAACCTGATGGCGCGGTTCGGGGTCGAGGTCGAGCGCGACGGTTGGCAGGCATTTCGACTGGCGCGCGGCAGCCGCTACACCTCGCCCGGGCGTATCACTGTCGAAGGCGATGCGTCGGCGGCATCTTATTTTCTTGCGGCGGGCGCGATTGGCGGCGGCCCGGTGCGCGTCGAAGGGGTCGGGCTCGATAGCATTCAGGGTGACATCAGGTTTGGCGAAGCATTGCTCCAAATCGGCGCAAGAATCGAAATGGGCGGCGAGTGGATACAGGCGCAGGGGCCTCTGCAGCCACCTCTCAAGGCCTTCGATCTGGACCTTAACCACATTCCGGATGCTGCCATGACGCTGGCGGTGGTGGCGCTGTTCTGCGATGGGACCAGCCGGCTGCGAAACATCGCCAACTGGCGGGTCAAGGAGACTGACCGGTTGGCGGCGATGGCGGCCGAGTTGCGTAAATTTGGGGCTGTGGTAAAGGAGGGCGATGATTTTCTCGAAATAACGCCGCCGGCCAGGCTTACTGAGGGCGCCAGCATCGATACTTATGATGATCACCGTATGGCGATGTGTTTTTCCCTGGCTGCGCTGTCCGGCGCCCGGGTCCGCATCAATGACCCTGACTGTGTAGGCAAGACATTCCCCGACTATTTTGATCGTTTCGCGCACCTCATCAAGGCACCAGTGATCGCGATCGACGGGCCCTCCGGATCAGGCAAGGGCACGGTCGCCCAGAACGTGGCGAGCGCACTTGGCTTCCACTATCTTGATAGTGGGGCGCTGTACCGCCTGGTGGCACTGCATGCCATGCGGCGGCAAGTCGAACTTGACGATATGGCTGGTCTGACCGAACTGGCCCTGGATCTGCCGGCCGAATTTCGGGATGGTGACATTTTCCTTGATGGCGACCGGGTAACCGATGCAATCCGCGTCGAATCGGTATCCCAGGCAGCCAGTCGTGTCGCCCAAAATCCCGAGTTACGTCAGTCACTTATGAAAAGGCAGCGCGATTTTCGACGACCGCCCGGGTTGGTTGCAGAGGGCCGAGACATGGCCAGCGTGGTGTTTCCTGACGCGGCGCTAAAGGTCTATCTCGATGCCAGTGCCGAAGAACGCGCCGACAGGCGCTATAAGCAGTTGAAAGACAAAGGGTTAGATGCTAATCTAGCCACCCTTTTGCGAGACATTCAGCAACGCGACGCGCGCGACAGCAACCGCAGCGTGGCTCCTCTCCAAAAGAGTGTGGACGCGAAAGTCCTCGATACGACCAGTCTCACAATCGACCAGAGCGTCGATACGGTGGTTCGGTGGTACGGGGGCACGTGACACAAGGTCCCACTTCTCAAAGATTCGACAATGCGTTTGCGCGTCCTGAACAACAGGATCAGGGACGGTTTTTCGATTCTTTGAAGTGGGTTGAATAATCAGCCCCGTTCGATTTTTGGATGGGTAACCATATTGAAACCTGACACTTTATGACAACCGCAACCGAGTCCCCCACGACCACCGACACCGAAAGTTTTGCCGCGCTTTTTGAGGAAAGCCTTACCAGGCAGGAAATGCGCGCGGGGGAAGTTATCACCGCTGAAGTCGTTCGCATTGACCAGAATTTTGTGGTCGTGAACGCCGGGCTCAAGTCCGAAAGCTATATATCGATAGAGGAATTCAAGACCGACCGTGGCGAGCTCGAAGTCGCGCCGGGTGACTATGTCGCAGTCGCAATCGAGGCGCTGGAAGATGGCTATGGCGAAACGCGCCTGTCGCGCGAAAAAGCCAAGCGCCTGGCCGCCTGGCAGGACCTGGAAAAGGCAATGGAAGAGGGCCGCCTCGTCGAGGGACTGGTCAACGGCAAGGTCAAAGGCGGCCTGACCGTGATGATGAACGGTATCCGTGCCTTTCTGCCCGGCTCACTGGTCGATATCCGCCCGGTCAAGGACACCAACCCGTTCGAGGGGAAATTGCTCGAATTCAAGGTCATCAAGCTCGATCGCAAGCGTAATAACGTGGTTGTGTCGCGGCGCGCTGTGCTCGAAGAGAGTCAGGGCGAGGAGCGTCAGAAACTGCTCGAAACCCTCAGAGAGGGTGTCGTTGTCAAGGGCATCGTCAAGAACATCACCGATTACGGTGCATTCGTTGATCTGGGCGGTATCGACGGATTGCTGCATATCACTGATCTGGCCTGGCGGCGCGTCAAGCATCCCACCGAAGTGGTTAATGTCGGTGATGAACTGGAAGCGAAAGTGCTGAAATTCGACCAGGAGAAGAGCCGTGTTTCTCTTGGCCTCAAACAGCTTGGCGAGGACCCCTGGGTTGGTTTGTCGCGCCGCTATCCTCCGGGAACCCGTTTGTTTGGCAAGATTTCCAATCTCACCGACTACGGAGCGTTTGTTGAAATCGAGTCCGGCATCGAAGGCCTGGTGCACGTCTCGGAAATGGACTGGACCAACAAGAACGTCCATCCGGCCAAGGTGGTGCAGGTCGGTGACGAGGTCGAAGTCATGATTCTGGAGATAGACGAAGACCGTCGACGTATCTCGCTTGGTATGAAGCAGTGCAAACCCAATCCTTGGGAAGAGTTTTCGCAAAACGCCAACAAAGGCGAGAAGGTGCGGGGGCAAATCAAGTCGATTACCGATTTCGGTATTTTTATCGGCCTTGCCGGGGGTATAGATGGCCTTGTGCACTTGTCCGATCTGTCCTGGTCGGAACCCGGAGAGGATGCGGTGCGCAAGTACAAGAAGGGCGATGAAGTTGAAGCCATGGTGCTTGCCATCGACGTTGAGCGTGAACGCATTTCACTGGGCATCAAGCAGCTCGAAGGCGATCCTTTCTCCAACTATGTATCGATCAACGACAAGGGCTCTGTGGTGGAGGGTGTTGTCACCGCGATTGATGCCAAGGGGGCTGTCGTGACACTGGAAGGCAACGTCGAAGCATATCTACGCGCTTCGGAAGTGTCGCGGGACCGCGTTGAGGACATCCGCAGCCACCTTAAGGAAGGCGATCAGGTGTCGACCATGATCATCAATATCGATCGAAAGAATCGCAATATTAACCTCTCGATCAAAGCCAAGGACGCCGCTGAGGAAGCGGAAGCGGTGCAGAAGCACGGCTCGGACAGCCAGGCCAGTGCCGGCACAACCAATCTCGGTGCGCTGCTGAAAGCCAAGCTGGGGAAGTGATAACCCGGGTTGAATAACGATAAACAACAGGATATGCCATGACCAAGTCGGAACTTATCGCCAGGCTTGCGGCACATTTCCCGCAACTTGTTGCCAACGATGCGGAGCTGGCAGTGAAGATGATTCTCGATGCGATGACCCGGAGCTTGTCTACGGGGCAGCGTATCGAGATTCGTGGTTTCGGCAGCTTTGGGTTGAATTACAGGCCACCAAGGGTCGGGCGCAATCCGAAATCTGGCGAGAAGGTGCAGGTTCCGGCGAAGTATGTGCCGCACTTCAAGGCAGGCAAGGAGTTGCGCGAGCGGGTGGATGTCAAGAAGCAGTGAGTCCCGCTCTGGTACAGACGAACAGCACGTGCAAAGCGGCATCAGTGAATGATCTTGCCGCTTTTTTTATACCGAGGGTGAAACCGCGTGTTTACTGAGGATTGCGAGATGTGTTCGTGAAATATCTGCTCTGGATTCTTCGTATTCTGGTTTTTGTCATCCTGATGGGGTTTGCACTCAAGAACACCGATCCGGTGGTGGTGCATTTCTATCTCGGCACGCAATGGGAAGCACCAGTTGTGTTCGTGTTGCTTGTGGCTTTCGTATTGGGTGCGACGGGGGGAGTGCTGGCCAGCCTTGGCGTGATATTTCGTCGACGCCGGGAAGTTGCAGCTTTGCGCAAACAACTCCGAGCCATCGATTCTGGCAACGCCGGATGATTCATTTGGCAGACTGAAAACCGCGTATGGAATTTGAACTCTGGTGGCTGCTTGGATTTCCGCTATTTTTTGTTCTGGGCTGGCTTGCGGCGAGAATCGATATCAAGCAGTTGCTGTCCGAATCGCGCGCCTTACCGCTTTCTTACTTCAAGGGCCTGAATTTCCTCTTGAATGAGCAACCGGACAAGGCGATAGAAGCCTTGATCGAGGTTGTGAAGGTTGAGCCGCAGACCGTCGAATTGCATTTTGCGCTCGGCAGCCTGTTCCGGCGCAGAGGCGAAGTCGAGCGCGCGATCAGGATGCACCAAAACCTCCTCGACCGTCCCGACCTGTTGGGGGAGGCGCGTTTGCACGCACTCTATGAGCTCGCTCAGGACTATCTCAAGGCGGGACTGCTGGACCGTGCCGAAGAGTTCTTTGCCAAACTCGAAGGCACTGAGTATGAGCAGCAGGGTTTGAAATTTCTTCTTGAAATCTATGAACAGGAAAAGGACTGGAAGAAGGCCATCGAAGCGTCCCGGCGGATGGACGAAGTCACCGGCAAGTCGAGCGAACGTGACATCGCGCATTATTTCTGCGAGCTGGCAGTCAATGAATTGACCGAAACCGGTTCGGATGCGGCGCGACAGCATCTTGAAGAAGCGCTTTCGGTCAACCGGAAATGTGTTCGCGCCAACCTGCTGCTTGGGGATCTGGCCATGTCGGACGGCGATGCGAAAGCGGCTATTGTTCACTGGAAGCGGGTGGAGCAACAGGATCCGGCTTATCTTGCGCTAGTGGCGGAAAAAATCGTCGGGGCCTATCGAAGTCTTGAGCAAATTGAAGAAGGTGTGCGCCTAATTCGGGAATACCTTTCACGCTATCCGTCGCTCGATTTGCTCAATGTATCTTTCGACGGTGCACTCGAATTACAAGGTGCCCAGTCTGCCAACCGGCTGGTGCGCGAGGAACTGATGCGTAACCCGACGTTGCTTGGACTCGACAAGCTGCTTGAGGCGCAGTTGATGGAAGCGCCGCCCGAGCGCCGCAATGATCTCCAGTTGATCAAGAATCTGATCCATCAGCACACGCGAAGCCTGGCGCTTTACCGTTGTGATGCCTGTGGTTTTAAAGCTCGTCAGTTCTACTGGCAATGCCCAGCGTGTAACGCCTGGGAGACCTACCCGCCGCGACGCTCGGAAGAGCAGGAGGTTGCGGGTTGATGCATTCCCGGATCATTGTCGCGCTCGATTTTCCAGAGGCGGAATCGGCTCTCGCATTCACCAGATTGTTGTCTCCCGAGACCTGTAAGCTGAAGATTGGCAAGGAATTGTTTACAGCAGAAGGACCGGGATTGGTGGCCGCGCTGGTGGCGCGTGGCTTCGATGTCTTTCTCGACCTCAAGTTTCATGACATTCCGACGACTGTCGGACGTGCCTGCAGCGCCGCGGCCCGGCTCGGCGTGTGGATGTTGAATGTGCACGCCCTCGGTGGTGGTGCCATGGTGCAGGCGGCACGGGATGCGCTGGAGAACGGCAGCGAGCGGCCGTTACTGGTCGCCGTTACAGTTCTGACATCGATGAGCGACGGCGATTTGCAGGATATCGGAATCGGCTCGGGTACTGCTGAATCGGTGGTGCGTCTTGCCGGTTTGGCGCATGCCAACGGGGCAGATGGCGTGGTGTGTTCGGCGCACGAGGCGGGGGCACTACGTGACCGCTTCGGCGACGCCTTTTTGCGCGTCACACCGGGCATACGGCTTGCGGGTAATGCGGCCGACGACCAGAAGCGGGTGATGACTCCGGCGCGTGCCATACGCGGCGGGGCCAGCTATCTCGTCGTGGGGCGGCCGGTCACCAGAGCGGATGATCCGGCTGCGATGTTACGGCGTATTGAGCACGAATTGCTGGAAAGCGGGGAACAACATTGAAAATCACAGTCATCGGTTCAGGCTATGTTGGCTTGGTGTCGGGCGCTTGCCTGGCCGATTTCGGGAACGACGTAGTCTGTCTCGATCTCGACGCTGACAAAATCAAGCTCTTGAACAAGGGCGGCATGCCGATCTATGAACCAGGCCTGGAACAGCTCGTGGCGCGCAACCGGGAAGCGGGCCGGTTGCGGTTTACCACCGATGTCGCGATGTCGGTGGCGCATGGTGCCGTTCAGTTTATCGCCGTTGGTACGCCATCGGATGAAGACGGTTCCGCAGACATGCGCTATGTGCTGGACGCGGCGCGCAATATTGCGAAGCACATGGGGGAGTACAAGGTAATCGTCGATAAATCGACGGTTCCGGTCGGCACCGCCGAGCGGGTTCAGGCGGTGATGCAGGAAGAGTTGCGTGCCCGCGGTGCCGACACGGCTTTCGGCGTGGTCTCGAATCCGGAGTTCCTGAAGGAAGGCGCTGCGGTGGAGGACTTCATGCGGCCGGACCGGATTGTTGTAGGCGGTGCCGATCGAAAGGCGCTCGACATCATGCGGCAGTTGTACGCACCGATCAATCGTGTGCATGACCGTATGATCGTTATGGACACGCGCTCGGCCGAGCTGACCAAGTACGCGGCAAATGCCATGCTGGCGACACGAATCTCGTTCATGAATGAGATGGCCAATTTGTCCGAGAAGCTGGGGGCGAATATCGAAATGGTCCGCCACGGAATTGGATCTGACCCGCGCATCG
Source organism: Burkholderiales bacterium (assembly GCA_035528435.1). Taxonomy (GTDB): domain Bacteria; phylum Pseudomonadota; class Gammaproteobacteria; order Burkholderiales; family Eutrophovitaceae; genus SG8-40. The sequence goes on along the minus strand of DATKYN010000069.1, from coordinate 28,633 downwards.
GGTTCCAGTTTCTCTATGCGGGGTCCGGTTACGGCGGATCCTGTTTCCCTAAAGATATCCGGGCGTTACAGCATAGCGCGGGTGACTACGGCATGCAGTTGACCATTCTGGACGCAGTGGAGAAAGTCAATCGCACCCAGAAGCAGCGTATGCTCGACAAGGTTCGTACTCGTTTCGGTGAACACCTTGACGGCAAACGTTTTGCAGTCTGGGGGCTTGCGTTCAAACCCAATACAGACGACATGCGCGAAGCCCCGAGCCGGGTCATCATCAACGGCCTGCTCGCACGAGGGGCGACCGTGAGTGCATACGACCCGGTTGCCATGGAAGAGGCGAAACGTCTGATGGCGAAAGAGCGTGGCGTCAGCTTCGCCAAAACCCCGATTGAAGCGCTTGAAGGCGCGGACGCACTGATTATCGTTACGGAATGGAAGGAGTTCCGAAGCCCGGATTTTGCCGAAATCAAGTCGCGTCTTAAGGAGCCGGTGGTGATCGACGGCCGAAATCTCTATGATCCCGCCACGATGCAGGAACTGGGTATTGAATACTTTTCTATAGGGCGGTCGTGACGGATTCCAGGGCCAAGGTGGCGGTTACCAAGGCACGCGCCCTCGTCGTCGGTGACGTTATGCTGGATCGGTACTGGTTCGGTGATGTTGACCGAATCTCGCCGGAGGCACCGGTGCCGGTGGTGAGGATATCGAAGACGGAAGAGCGTCTTGGCGGGGCTGCAAACGTCGCCTGGAACATGGCCGCGATCGGCGCGCATCCGATTTTGTTGTCGGTGGTTGGGGATGATGAAGCTGCGGGCAGTATTCAGACCCACCTTGAGGCCGAGCGCATTGAATCCCGTCTTCATCGTGACCCTTCCCTTTCGACGACGATCAAATTGCGAGTGATCGGGCGGCAGCAACAACTCATTCGGGTTGATTTCGAAAACGAGCCAGGGCATGAGGCACTGGCCGCGAAGCTGGTTGATTTCGAGAAGAATCTCCCGGACTGTGATGTGGTGGTCCTGTCGGATTACGGCAAAGGTGGGCTCAAACATATCGAGCGCATGATCGAACTCGCTCGTGGCCAGGGCAAGCGGGTTCTGGTCGACCCGAAGGGGGACGACTATTCGCGTTACGCTGGTGCTAGCGTGATTACACCCAATCGCTCGGAGTTGCGCGAGGTCGTTGGTCGCTGGAAAGACGAAGCAGACCTTACCCGTCGTGCCGAAGACTTGCGTGAGTCGCTCGGCCTGGAGGCGTTGCTCGTGACGCGCAGCGAAGAGGGGATGACCATGTATGCTGACGCACAACGCTTCCATGTCGCGACGCTAGCGCGCGAAGTGTACGATGTAAGTGGTGCTGGCGACACGGTCATCGGCATCCTGGCTGCGATGCTGGCCAGTGGGCAGACGCTGTCACAGTCGGTTGAATGGGCCAACAAGGCGGCGGGGATCGTGGTCGGTAAATTCGGAACCGCGGTTGTTCATCCTGAAGAATTGTTTGAGTAAGATCGGTGGAATCGATGTATATCGTTGTTACAGGCGCAGCCGGTTTCATCGGCGCAAATATCGTCAAGGCATTAAATCAACGCGGTGTCGATAATATTATTGCGGTGGATAACCTTGGTCGGGCCGACAAGTTTCGCAACCTCGTCGATTGCGATATTGCGGATTACTTTCACAAGGAAGATTTTCGCAATGCACTGCTGGCGGGTGCATTCGACGGCGAGGTGGCGGCGATACTTCACCAGGGTGCCTGTTCCGATACCATGGCGGCCGACGGACGCTATGTCATGGATAACAACTACCGTTATTCACTCGATATGCTGAGCTATTGTCAGTCCGAATCCGTTCCACTGATTTATGCCTCGTCGGCGGCTGTGTATGGCGCCAACGATGAATTCCGCGAAGACCGTAGTGCCGAACAACCGCTCAATGTCTACGGCTATTCGAAATTTCTGTTTGATCAGGTGGTTCGTCGTCGCTGGGAGGACAACACGGCCCAGGTGGTTGGTCTGCGCTATTTCAATGTTTACGGTCAGCGTGAAGCACACAAGCAGCGCATGGCTTCGGTTGCCTATCATTTTTTCCATCAGTATCTGGAAAGCGGTGCAGTCAGTCTTTTTGAAGGTAGCGGTGGCTTTGCGGCCGGCGAGCAGCGCCGAGACTTTGTGTCCGTCGATGACGTTGTAAACGTCAATATGTGGTTTCTTGAAAACCCCGACCAGTCGGGCATATACAACTGCGGTACCGGTGCTTCCCAGACATTTAATGATGTTGCGGTTACTACGGTAAATGCTGTGCGCCAGGCTCAAGGGGATGAAGGTGAGCTTGGTCTGGAGGAGCTTAAATCGCAGGGGATGATTCGCTACGTCGCCTTTCCTGAAGGATTGAAAGAGAAATACCAGAGTTTTACCGAAGCAGATCTGACGCAATTGCGCGACTGTGGATATGACGCGCCGTTTTCAACTGTCGAGCAAGGTGTTGGGCGTTACGTCCAATGGTTGTTGCAGAAGCAATGAACCGATTGCGCGATGATCTCTGTCGCCAGGCCGGAAGGCAGGCGTGAGCACATACAAGACGCTGGACGATTTCGTCGGCAATACTCCGCTGGTGCGCCTCAAACGTCTGCCGGGGAAGACCGGCAACACCATACTGGCCAAACTCGAAGGGAATAACCCGGCTGGATCAGTCAAGGACAGGCCGGCGTATTCGATGATCATGCACGCTGAGCGTCGTGGGGAGATAAAGCCGGGTGATACTCTCATCGAAGCGACATCCGGAAATACCGGCATCGCGCTGGCAATGGTCGCCGCCATGCGTGGATACCGGATGATACTGGTCATGCCCGAGAACGCGTCGATCGAGCGCCGTCAGACGATGGCAGCGTTCGGTGCAAAATTCGTCCTCACGTCAGCAAGCGGGGGCATGGAAACGGCACGCGACACAGCGATGGCGATGCAATCACGTGGCGAGGGTTTGATTCTCGATCAGTTCGCCAATCCGGATAACCCACGCGCACATTATGAGGGCACCGGTCCGGAGATCTGGCGCGATACGGCGGGGAAGGTGACCCACTTTGTATCAAGCATGGGCACGACCGGCACCATCATGGGCGTGTCGCGTTATCTCAAGGAGCAGAACTCTTCGATACAGATCATCGGCTGCCAGCCCACCACGGGATCACAGATCCCGGGCATCCGAAAATGGCCCGAGGCTTATTTGCCGAGTATCTTTGACCGACAGCAGGTAGACCAGGTAGTCGAGGTCAGTCAGGCAGATGCGGAGCAAACCACTCGCCGGTTGGCGCAGGAGGAAGGAATCTTTGCCGGCATCTCTTCTGGCGGAGCCATGTGGGCCGCGCTTGAAATATCCAGAAAAATCCAGGATGCGACCATCGTCAGCATTGTCTGTGATCGTGGTGATCGCTACCTGTCAACCGGGGTATTTCCGGCCACCTAGTAGCTAGCCTGCCTGTCAGTTTCCCGGTGGCACCCAGCGCGCCTCAGACCGCCACAACGTCGCCAGTAGAAGTTCACGCTTGAGTACGAACTCCTTTGGGAGTTTGTCATAAAGGTTTACGAACAGTTCTTCGTGCGACAACAACTCCTGTATCCATAATTCGCGATCGACTGACATCAACGTCGCGAACCGATCCTCGTTAATTTCATCAAGGCCGGTCCAGTCGATATCTGCGTGGTTTGGCATCCAGCCAAGCGGGCTTTCCGCAGCACCGGCGCGACCGTGGCAGCGATCGACGATCCACTTCAGGATGCGCATGTTCTCACCAAACCCGGGCCACAGGAACTCGCCGTCATCATCCTTGCGAAACCAGTTCACTGAAAAAATCCGCGGCGGGTGTGCCACCTTTCGACCGAACTCGAGCCAGTGATCGAAATAGTCACCAATGTGGTAACCGCAGAACGGCAGCATGGCGAATGGATCACGGCGCACGTTGCCAATTTTGTGTGCTGCGGCTGCCGTGGTCTCTGAACCCATGGTCGCCGCCATATATACACCGTCCACCCAGTTGAAACTCTCTGTGACAAGCGGTGCGGTGGTGCTTCTGCGCCCGCCGAAGATGAATGCCGAAATGGGCACGCCCGCAGGTTGTTCCCAGTCGGCATCGATCGACGGGCATTGTGAGGCCGGCGTTGTAAAACGCGCATTGGGATGTGCTGCCTTGCGCCCACAGTCCGGCGTCCAGGGCTGACCCTGCCAGTCGGTCAGTTGCGGCGGCGCCTCTCCCATGCCTTCCCACCATACATCGCCGTCCGGCGTCATCGCGACGTTGGTAAACACGCAATTTGCGGACAGCGTCGCCATCGCGTTTGGATTGGACTGATCAGATGTTCCCGGCGCAACTCCGAAAAATCCGTACTCCGGGTTGATCGCGTAGAGCCTGCCGTCGTCACCGGGCTTTATCCAGGCGATGTCGTCGCCGATCGTCGTGACCTTCCAGCCATTGAAGGCCTTCGGCGGTATCAGCATTGCAAAGTTTGTTTTTCCACAAGCGCTCGGAAACGCTGCCGCCACGTAAGTCTTTTCCCCTTGAGGGGACTCGACACCAAGAATCAACATGTGTTCGGCGAGCCATCCCTGCTCGCGTCCCATTGCCGAGGCAATACGCAACGCAAAACATTTCTTGCCCAGCAGGGCGTTGCCCCCGTAGCCGCTGCCAAACGACCAGATGGCCTTGTCTTCCGGAAAATGCACAATGTACTTCTGGTCCTTGTTGCAAGGCCAGGCGACGTCTGCCTCACCAGGCGTCAGGGGCATGCCAACCGAATGAACGCAGCGTACGAAATCACCGTCTTCACCCAGCACGTCGAACACGGCCTTGCCCATGCGGGTCATGACCCGCATGCTGACGGCAACGTAGGGCGAATCTGTCAGTTCAATTCCCACGTGTGAAATAGGGGAGCCTATCGGGCCCATCGAGAAAGGAACGACGTAAAGGGTTCTGCCTCGCATGCACCCTTTGAAAAGTTCTTTCAGGCGCTTCTTCATCTCAGCCGGCGCCATCCAGTTGTTGGTGGGGCCGGCATCGTGGCGATGTGTGCTGCAGATAAAGGTCCGGTCCTCGACCCTCGCAACATCAGACGGGTCGGATCGCGCCAGGAAGCTGTTCGGGCGTTTCTCTGTGTTAAGCGGGATGAAGGTGCCGGCCTCGACCAGCTGGCGGCACAACGATTCATATTCGGCCTGCGACCCGTCACACCAGTGAATCCGTTCCGGTTCAGCCAGTTTGGCGAACTCGGCAACCCAGCTCACCAGTGGTTTGTGCTGAACGTACTCAGGTGCATTTTCAACGGCGTCAGCCGGCGCGCTGACAGATTCGAGCGATGCCACCTTTGATTCCCCCCTTGACCCAAATTTCCTTGTATTTTCGACAGTCTAGCACCGGAAAGGCTGGTGGTGAGGGCAAAGTTGGGCTGGCAAGCTGGCCCCGGTTCGCGCCAGGCGGGCCGGATCGCCCGGGTGCTCTCGAGATGGCGCTGCCCATCGTTGACTGGTATTCCTTCCGTTACAATCGGCAGTCAGGTCGCTGCTGGGTTTTCTTCAAGTGGCTTCCGCGCGATTTCGATGATCTGCCATGGCGCTCGTAGCAGTGCAGATCAGAAACGGGCGGAGCCGTTGCCGGCAGGTCACTGGTAACACAAGATCCTTTTCTGCTTACGAAATACACAGGGTATCCAATGTCCCCCGTCCTGGTGTTTGACATCGAAACGATTCCCGATACCGACGGTTTTCGGATGCTGCGCGATTTGCCGACCGACATGGCTGCCGCAGACGTTGCCGAGCAAGCGTTCGAGGAGCGCCGGGAAAAGACCGGCAATGATTTTCTACCTCTTCACCTGCACCGGATCGCAGCGATCTCCTGCGTGCTGCGTGACCGTGACAGCTTTCGGGTCTGGTCACTCGGTGATGCGAATGACCCGGAAAAGACACTGATACAGCGCTTTTTCGACGGCGTTGAAAAGTACTCACCGCAGCTCGTCTCGTGGAACGGAAGCGGCTTCGATTTGCCGGTGCTCAACTATCGGGGGCTTCGACATAGTGTGCACGCGGGTCGTTTCTGGGACATGGGCGAGGACGATCGCGAATTCAAATGGAATAACTACATCAGCCGCTATCACGCCAGGCATCTCGACTTGATGGATCTGTTGGCCATGTATCAGCCGCGCGCCAGTGCGCCCCTCGACGAGATGTCGCAGTTGCTCGGCTTCCCCGGGAAAATCGGCATGTCCGGCGGCAAGGTCTGGGACAAGTTCCAGGCAGGTCAGATCGATGCCATTCGCGCGTACTGCGAGACGGATGTCGTCAATACCTATCTGGTGTATTTGCGCTTTCAGTTGATGCGGGGCGTGTTTGACGAAACTCGATACGACAAGGAGTGTGCGCTGGTGCGTTCCACCTTGCAGCAGTCCAGCGGATCGCACTGGGGTGAGTTTCTTGACGCCTGGCCGGTCTGAAGCCGCCGTGAGCGTCGTTATCGCCGATATCGAATCGCTCGATCAGGAAGGGCGGGGCGTAACCCACATAGATGGCAAAGCCGTATTCGTCCAGGGCGCGCTCCCGGGCGAGCGCGTTGAACTGGAGACCTATCGGCGCAAGCCAAGTTACGAACTGGCCACCACCAGGAAGGTGCTGGTCGCGTCACCGTCACGAACTACGCCAGGATGTAACAGCTTCGGAATCTGTGGTGGCTGTTCCATGCAGCATCTTGAAGCGCGGGCGCAAGTAGCGGCCAAACAGCGTGTTCTCGAAGACAATTTTGCGCATATTGGCAAGGTTTCGCCGCAGACCATGCTGGCGCCGATACACGGTCCTGCGTGGGGGTACCGTTATCGCGCACGGTTTTCATCGCGCTATGTCCGCAAGCGCGAAGCAACGCTCGTTGGTTTTCGTGAACGCCGAAACAGTTTCGTTGCGGACATGCCATCCTGCGAAGTCGTGCCGAAACGCATCTCTGCATTGTTGATGCCACTCAGGACGTTGATAGATGGACTGTCTATCCGCGAGCGAGTGCCGCAAATCGAACTTGCGATTGGCGCTGATCGGGATGCGCTGGCGTTTCGCATCCTGGAGCCACTCTCGACCGGTGACGAACAACTCCTGCGTGACTTCTCCGATCGTCACGGTGTGCACGTATACCTCCAGCCACGCGGGCCGGACACCGTCCATCTGTTGCATCCTGCCGGTGACGAATTGCTCAGCTATTGTCTGCCCGATTTCGACGTCGAGTTCCGGTTCCGGCTTCCTGACTTCACCCAGGTAAATCATCAGATCAACCGGGTGCTGGTACGGCGCGCCGTGTCATTGCTTGACCCGCAACCGGGTGATGTCATTGGTGATATGTTCTGCGGCATAGGAAACTTTTCGTTACCAATGGCCAGACGCGGTGCTGTCGTGACAGGGTTTGAAGGCAGTGCGGCGCTGGTCGAGCGTGCGCAAAGCAACGCAAGGCACAACGGCTTGGACAAGCGCTGTGATTTCGATGTCAGGGACCTGTTCAAGCTAGATGCGGAGCAATGGCAGCAGCTTGGTCCGTTCGACAAATTGCTAATCGATCCGCCACGCGACGGCGCTCTGGAGTTGATCAATTCGCTCGGTGCTGCCATGCCGGCGAAGGTGGTCTACGTCTCGTGCAATCCCGCAACGCTTGCCCGTGACGCAGGGATCATGGTGCACACAAACGGCTATACACTCCGATCGGCGGGCGTCATCAACATGTTTCCACATACCTCGCACGTTGAATCAATTGCCCTGTTCGAAAAATAGTGTGGGCCGTTAAGGCCTGCGCATCGCGGTACGTGGCAGAAATGACAACGGGCGCCCTGAGGCGCCCGTTGTCATGTTGCGCAGCCGTGATTACTTATTCACGTTGGCCCGCTAGTGCCATCAGCAGATGCAGCAGGCTTACAAAAATGTTGAACAGGCTGATGTAAACGCCGGTCGCAGCCATGATGTAGTTGGTCTCTCCGCCATTGACGATGCGGCTGACATCATGGAGCAGGAACAGCGAAAACACCACGACGACCAGCGAAGAAATCGTCAACGCCAATGCCGGGATTTGCAGAAACATGTTCGCCAGCATGGCAAGCAGGAGCACGACCATGCCGATAAACAGGAACTTGCCCATGAAGCTGAAGTCGCGCTTGGTCGTTGTCGCGATTGCACTCATCGTCAGCAGAATACCGCCGGTTCCAGCCGCTGCGATCCCGATCAGTTCCGGACCATTACGCAGTGAAAGCGCCACGTTCAGAATCGGCCCCAACCACCATCCGAGGATAAAGGTCATTCCAAGCAGCAGGGCGACGCCGAGACCACTGTCGCGATTGGCCGCGATTGCAAACTGAAGGCCGATGATCGCACCCAGCATAACGAGTGAGCTCAGTATTGGATGCTGAAATACGATTCCACTGGTTGCCATGCCGACAAAAGCCCCAATGACAGTAGGGACCATCGTCAGCGACAGCAACAGGTAGGTGTTCCTCAGTACACGCTGCTGCTGCGTGCCCAGGGCGCCCGCGTGTACGCCAAGTTGAACGTTTGGTTGCATTTTGTTAACTGTCTCCTTGCGAGGTGGTTTACGAACTGTAAAACATCAGGGGGTAAGACTATAGAATGAGTGTCAAAGTTTCAATTGCTTAACTGGTTTCACACGGCGTCAGCGCGTAAAATGACCGGTTGTTCGCACACAGTCGGTAGCTGGACAGGAAATCGGCTTGTTTTTCGGCGATCCAGGCCGATTTTGGGCCGAAACCGGCAGGTAGCATGTCGAGTCGTGGAAGGGTGGCAGAGTGGTCGAATGCACCGGTCTTGGACGACGCGCAGCTTCGTCCAGCGAAGGCTAACCTGCCTTGGCAGGTTATGCCGAAGCTAAAACCGGCAGGTAGCATGTCGAGTCGTGGAAGGGTGGCAGAGTGGTCGAATGCACCGGTCTTGAAAACCGGCAGAGGCGCGAGTCTCTCGTGGGTTCGAATCCCACCCCTTCCGCCAATCGGAATGACCACGCCAGAACCATCGGACGGGCAGGCTTGCTTTGTCGCCATTCGGCACGCAGCCTGATCTTATGTCGCAAGTTGGCCTGAATGACGCCTTTTCAGAATCCAGGCATTTCGGATTGGTTCAGTCGTATTCGGTGTGGAATGCCGCGCCTGCCAACGTTGGCCCGGGTATCAAGAAGCGGGCAACTTTATGAGTGACAAAATATCTCCCAACCGAAAACTCTCGATCAGGAATCACGACCGGGAGGCAGCGGGTCTGACCTACGTCTACCCGGTAATTTCCCGGCGTGCTGGCGGCGTTTCCATTGGTGTCAATCTGAATGTAAACAACGCCTGCAACTGGAGATGTATTTACTGCCAGGTGCCCGATCTCCAGCGCGGTGCAGCGCCTCCCGTAGACCTCGAGAAATTGCGCTCAGAGCTACTTGGGTTTATGCGCGACGTGCTGACCGGTGATTTCATGGAACGGTCTGTCCCGGAAGGCGCGCGCCGTCTCAATGACATTGCACTATCCGGTAACGGTGAGCCTACCAGCGCTAGAGAATTTGCCGAAGTGATCGACGTCATCGGCGAGGTGCGTCGTTACGTAGAGGTCCCGGAGGAAGTCAAAACCGTACTCATTACCAACGGCAGCCTTATACACCAGCATCGAGTTCGGGACGGATTGCGCCGATTACGTGGACTTAACGGAGAGGTCTGGTTCAAGCTGGACAGCGTGACGCGAGAGGGCCGGCAGCGCATTAACGACACGCGCAGCGGTATGGGGCAGGTAACAACAAATCTGGAACTGGCGGCGCATGCCTGTCCGACATGGATTCAGACCTGTGCGCTGGCACTGGACGGCAAACCGCCCGGCACCGCGGAGCAGAAAGCTTATCTTGACTTTCTTTCGCTGCAAGTTGCAGGCGGAATACCGTTACGCGGCGTGCTGCTATACGGGTTGGCCCGTCTCTCGCACCAACCGGAAGCACCACGGTTATCAGCTCTTCCTTCCGCGTGGCTCGACGATTATGCTGATCGAATTCGAGCCCTTGGGCTGGAGGTCAGGGTCTCAGTCTGACGCCGGTGCCGAAATTTAGCGCGCCCGACGATGCCTTTGGTTGTGTGTGGTGCCCTGTGCCGCATCGGCCTTGAGCTTCCTGTAAAGCTTTGGTTGCGACTTCTTCAGGTACGCGATCATCAACAAATCATTCCTGGTCACATTCCGGAGATTCAACCGGTCCACATGCACGAGGCGCAACAATTCGCGGACAGGTTTGGGCATTTCGCGGCCACTTTCGTAGCGTGAACCGCCACTTTGGGTTACGCCAATCTGTCCCCAGAAATCCTGTTGGTTCAGCCCAAGCCGTTGCCGAATGGCGCGCGGGTCTGATATGCGTTGTGCTCTTGTCATGTAAATGTCCAATCAAAAAAGGTCGATAAAAGAAATGCCGGAAAAAAAGCCGACAGATTTGAAGGCTTTGAACCGCGCCCGCGGCCAAAGTTCCGCGACCATCAGATGACAGGTGACTATCAGGCCTGAGGGCGGAAGTGGTAGTAACGATTTGAACGCGCGAGAGGACTGGAAAAGACCGTGGTCATCAAGGTGCTCGAACCACCTCTGCGCGAGCATGCGGAGGGGTTCTCATTGGCTGCGTCGGCGTTCGCGCTGACTTCGGGATATTGCCGCCCGGTTATTTTGCAACCTGACGTTCGCGCATTTCGTCAAGAGTCTTGCAATCAATACACAATGTGGCAGTGGGGCGGGCCTCTAGACGCTTAAGGCCGATTTCAATCCCGCAGCTGTCGCAGTAACCATATTCACCGGCATCGATCTTGCCGATCGTTTGGTCGATCTTCCGGATCAGCTTGCGTTCCCGGTCGCGGCTGCGCAATTCCAGCGAAATATCCGATTCCTGGCTGGCCCGGTCGTTGGGGTCGGCAAAGACGGTCGCTTCGTCCTGCATGGTATGCACGGTGCGGTCGATGTCCTCACTGAGATCTTCCTTGATCTGGGTGAGGATTTTCTTGAAGTGGTTCTGTTGCTTTGCGCTCATGTACGCCTCGCCCTTCCTGGGCTTGTAAGGCTTGAATGAGGAGTGTAGATCTGAAGCCATAGGGTTTACCCGGATTCAAAAAAGCCGCTTTAATATCAGAAATCGGCGGCCGGCGCAATTCGGCGGACTTTTTTACATCGATCCGGACCCGCTTGAGCGTTGACCGTAACCCTCCTTAACGCGTATAGTCTTGCGCCTCCGGGGTGTAACGCAGCCTGGTAGCGTGCCTGCTTTGGGAGCAGGATGTCGGGAGTTCGAATCTCTCCACCCCGACCAGGTTCCGGCGGTACGGAAATGAGTTGTGCCCGTAGCTCAACCGGATAGAGCACCAGCCTTCTAAGCTGGGGGTTACAGGTTCGATTCCTGTCGGGCATGCCAGGTTATTGGCGTGGTCGTACGAGTCGAGATGTTTTCGTTGGTGGGCGTAGCTCAGTTGGTAGAGTCCCGGATTGTGATTCCGGTTGTCGTGGGTTCGAGCCCCATCGTCCACCCCATTTCCTTTCTGCCCCTTTGACTTTTCCGTAGCGTGATGATCTCTTTGCGTGACGTCACGCTGCGACGCGGCACCAAGTGTTTGTTCGAGCGGGCCAGCCTGCGTTTCTTCCGTGGCCAGAAAATTGGCGTAACCGGAGCCAATGGTGCGGGCAAGAGCAGTCTGTTCGCTCTGATCAAGGGAGACCTCCTTCCCGATACGGGTGACATTGAGCTGCAACCCGGCCTGATCATCGGTGAAGTCGAGCAGGACCTGCCTGGTGGTGACCGGCCGTCGATCGAACATGTTCTGGACGGCGATCAGGAATTGCGTTCAGTCGAGACCTCGCTAAATGAGGCAGAGGCGGCTGCTGACGGGACGCGTGTCGGGGAACTGCACGATACGATGTCGGCGATTGACGGCTATTCCGCGCGGGCGCGGGCCGCACGCTTGATGAACGGCCTGGGATTCTCGGAAGCAGACCTCAAGCGCCCGATCGACGCATTCTCAGGCGGCTGGCGGGTACGGCTCAATCTGGCGCGTGCGCTGATGTGCCGATCCGACCTGCTTTTGCTTGACGAGCCGACCAACCACCTCGATCTTGACGCCATCGTCTGGCTCGAAGGGTGGCTGCGTAGTTATTCCGGCACTTTGCTGCTCATTTCCCATGATCGCGAGTTTCTCGACAACACTGTGAGCAGCATCTGCCACATTGAAGCAGGCGGAGTGCGTCTGTACACCGGGCATTACTCTTCGTTCGAGCGTCAGCGTGCGGACGTGCTGTCGCAGCAACAATCCCTCTATGAAAAGCAGCAACGCGAGATTTCGCACATGCGGGCCTTTGTAGAGCGTTTTCGGGCCAAGGCAACCAAGGCGCGCCAGGCCCAGAGTCGCCTGAAACAGCTCGCCAGGTACGAGGAGATTTTGCCAGCCCACGTCAACTCCCCGTTCACCTTCTCTTTTCGTCGCGCCACGGCACATCCTGATCCAGCCCTGGTGCTTGACGATGTCGCAGTTGGTTATGAAGGCAAGGCGGTCCTGCAATCCGTGCGGATGGAATTGCGTTCCGGCGACAGAATCGGCCTGCTGGGGAGGAACGGAGCGGGCAAGTCAACACTGATCAAACTGCTTGCGGGCAATCTTGTTCCACTGTCAGGTAGCCGCACTGAGGGGAAGGATCTCAAGATAGGTTATTTCGAGCAGCGTCAGCTTGACCAGTTGCGCGCAGGCGATAGCCCGCTCCAACACCTTGCAAGGCTGGACCCGAGGGTTCGCGAGCAGGAACTGCGGGATTTTCTGGGCAGTTTCGACTTTCGGGGCGATGACGTGGTGGCACCTGTCGGGCGTTTTTCCGGTGGCGAGCGATCCAGACTGGCGCTGGCATTGATCGCGTGGCAGCGACCCAACGTCTTGCTGCTCGATGAACCGACGAATCACCTTGATATCGAGATGCGACACGCGCTGACCCGTGCCTTGCAGGAATACGAAGGCTCGATGGTGCTGGTGTCGCACGATCGCAGCCTGCTGCGAGCGAGCTGTGATCAGTTGTTTATTGTCGACTCGGGGGTGGCACGGGAGTTTGATGATGATCTTGAGGGATACACGCGCATGCTTGCGGTACCCGAAGCGGCACAGTCCCGGGATGAGACCAGATCGACCCCGTCGCGCAAGGAGCAGCGCCGGCTCGATGCACAGGTGCGGGCTCAGACGTCCGCCCGCCGCAAACCGCTGGAGGCTCGGCTCAAGAAGCTCGAAGCTGAAGTCGAGCAGCTGATGCAGCGCAAGGTGCAGCTTGAAAAACGCATGGCCGCGCCCGATATGTACGATGAAGTGAACAAGGATCAGTTACGCCAGTGCCTGCTGGAGCAGGCTGATGCCAGCAAGAAACTTGAGCTGGCCGAACAGCAGTGGCTGGAAGTGTCCACACAACTCGAAGAAATGAAGTGCCCTCAGTGAGTCCGGGGAACTGCTCGCCCGGCACGACGCTCAAAGCACTCAATGTTCAACTAATCTGGAGACCTACGTGTTTAAACGCATCGCCCTGTTTCTGATCACCAACATCGCGGTACTGGTATTGCTCAGCTTTACCATGCGCCTGTTCGGTATCGAGCGCATCCTCGATGAGTCGGGGACGGGTTTGGACTTGAAGGCGCTACTGGTGTTTGCCGCAGTCATCGGCTTTGGCGGATCTTTCATTTCGCTGGCGATTTCGAAGTGGTCGGCCAAGTTCATGACCGGTGCGAAAGTGATCGAAAACCCGCGTACCGAAACCGAGCAATGGCTGGTAACAACCGTTCGTGGGCAGGCTAATCAGGCCGGAATCGGCATGCCCGACGTTGCCGTGTATGACTCACCCGATGTCAATGCTTTTGCCACCGGCATGAGCCGCAACAAGGCGCTGGTGGCGGTCAGTACCGGTTTGCTCAAAAATATGACGCGCGAGGAAGCCGAGGCGGTGCTGGCGCACGAAGTCAGCCATGTTGCCAACGGCGATATGATCACGCTCGCCCTGATTCAGGGCGTGATCAATACGTTCGTTATTTTCCTCGCTCGTGTCATTGGTCACTTCGTTGATCGCGTCATCCTGAAGAACGAACGCGGCCACGGCATCGGATTCTGGGTCACCACCATCGTTGCCGAGATCGTCCTTGCGGTGCTGGCCAGCATCATCGTTATGTGGTTCAGCCGGCGGCGCGAGTTCCGTGCCGATGCCGGTGGCGCGGCACTGGCGGGTAGAGAGAAAATGATCGCGGCTTTGCAGCGGCTGCAGGCAGCCCATCAACCCTCGGCGTTGCCCGACCAGATGAAAGCGTTCGGAATTTCTGGCGGTCAGGGGTTTGGTTTCAAGCGGCTGTTCATGTCGCACCCTCCGCTGGAGGAGCGCATCGAAGCGCTGAGGCAAGCGCAGGCGTCGGATCTGAGATTGGGCTAGCCTGATGTTCCCGGTGGGCTTTTTGGTCGAGGTGCGGCGCGCCCGTTACGCCAAGCATTAATTGTCTGCCACATTAGCGACGCGCTGGTGATGTAATACACCGCCTTGAAGGCAAGAAGGCTTCGATAGATGGGCGTGCCCCGGTACAGATCGCCGGCCAGCAGCGCCAGCAATGCCTCCTGGATACGGAAGTTATTGCGCGGCGCCATGAACAGTTTTCGCATGGCGGGACGCGTCATGCGATACACGAACCAGGAGAAATGCCCGAGCCCGTGACGGACTGCTTTTTCGTAGCGACGTGTCTGCCGCCTGGCCGAACGTGGGTCGCGCAGGCAGGTCTCTACGACGTCGGCGGCAATGAAGGCGCCCTGCATGGCGAGGAACACTCCGGATGACAATACCGGATCGATGAAAGCGTAGGCGTCGCCAACGAGTATGTAGCGATCGCCGGCCATGTGCTGCGACACATAGGAGTAGTTTCCGGTTGCCGTGGCCTCTCCGGTCAGGCGTGCAGCTTTTAGCCGTGCCGCGAGTGCGGGGGACAGGGCAATGGTGTCGAGCAGAAAGCGGTTCGGATCTCGCCTGCGGGTTCGCAGGTAGGCTGGGTTGCATACCGCGCCAACGCTGGTGGTGCCATCGTGCAGCGGGATGAACCAGAACCAGCCATGTTCGAACCAGAAAAGGCTGATGTTGCCTTCTGCGTCCCCAGCCAAGCGTTGCGCACCAGTGAAATGCCCGTAAAGCGCGGCGCTGGCGTGACGCGGGTTGCGCTGTTTGACGCCCATACGGTTGGCCAGAAACGTGTCGCGTCCTGACGCGTCGACCACATAACGCGCATGCCACCGCCGCTCCCCGTTCAGTGGTGAACTGGTGGCGATGGAAACGTCGCCCGAAGCGGGGAACGCGACCGCAGTAACCTGACATTGCTGCATCGTCCGGGCGCCGGTGTCGGCGCAATGATCGAACAGAATCTTGTCGAACTCGGAGCGGCGTACCTGGTACGCAAACGGGTAACTCTTGTCCCATGCATCGGCGAAGTTCAACGAAACGGGCGCGTCGTGCATTGGCGAGTTCAGCTCAACGCCATATTTGCGAATGCCGATTTGTTCAACCTGATCGAGTACGCCGAGCTGCGCCAGCAGTTCCAGGTTGAAGGGCAGCAGTGACTCGCCAATGTGAAAACGCGGATGGCGTTCTTTCTCGGCGAGCACAACATCCAGTCCGCGCCTGGCAAGCAGGGTAGCGACAGTCGAACCCGCCGGGCCGCCGCCAATTACAAATACGTCACAGTTGTTTGGTGTCGCGTTTGCGCTCGCCGTCGCCATCAAACTCCCCGGAAGGCCGGTGGCCTTTCCCAACCGTCAATTCGTTACGACTACACGTTTCTTGCCCGCGCCGGTTTTTGCTTCACGACGAGGCATCATCCGCGCAACAGTTCATTGGACGCCATCGCATCGCTGCAAACCGGGTCAAACATGCCGGCGAGCAGCGGCGGCGCGATATGCGTGCAAGCCGCCCGGCTGACGGCATTTCTGATCTTCGAACCACTCAGTTCAGCATGGTTTGCTTGCGCGATGTCGACGATTTCCAGCGCCAGTCGTTGCAAGCGCTCCGCGGATTCGCCGATACGTCGCATGAATGCCGCGTCGTCCAGTTCGTCGCGCAGTCCCAGATTCATTTCCGCAAACCAGTCCAGTTTCGCCTGGTCAAGCATGACCGGTTCGTTTTTCCCCGCGGTTGCGCGAGACCATTGGCGCAGAAAATCCTGCATTTCCAGGTTCAGTGCCTTGCACCGTTCCAGATCAGCTGACACCGTGCCCAGCATCTTGATGTCGGTCAGTCGTCGCTGGAAGAATAGCTGACACAGAATGCCCCAGTAGTAGGTGTAATCCCAGATAATCTTGACCGGAAACACCGTTGCATTTCCGAACATCGGATACTGGTTTTGGTAAAGCGACAGGGTGCTGTCGTAGAACGACATGAAGAATCGCTCATAAATACGCGCCAGCTTGCCGATGTCTTCACCGCCGATGTCGCGTGCGATCAGTTCGGTGATGTAGGTATTGGAAATGGCAATGAAGTCGCTGCCGGGTGAATAAAAGGGATCGAGGAAAGCGCCGGACTCGCCTGTGAGCGCCCAGCGCTGGCCTGAAAAGACCTGCTTGCAGCTGTACGAAAAGCGCCGCAGGTAGGCGAAATCCTGCAGCAGGTGCTGTTTCTTGCGCACTTCCTGCGCCAGTCGCGGTTGATGCCGGTCGAGCCACCCAAGTACCTTGTCGAAGCTGTCGAGCGAGGCTGACGGGTGCATGTTCGAGTCGGCGACAATTCCGACCGAATGCGAACCGGAAGCGAGCGGTATCAGCCATGCCCAGTATCCGGCACCCACGAGGTGGTTTGTTGAAAGCCAGCGCGCGCGTGGCGTGCAACGTGCCTGCCAATCCGGATCAGAAACCCAGTCATCAATGCAGATGCGCGAGCCGATGCGAAACCACACGGCGTTGGCGTCATGGCCATTTTCCTGCTCCAGTCCAAGCCGTCTCTTGATCAGGCCGGCGCGCCCGGCGGCGTCGACCAGCCAGCGCGCAGTGGCGCTATGTTCCTGTCCGCCGTGCGTGTAGACGATCGAGTGATCGTTGCCATCAGCGTTCAATTCGAATTTTCGAACAACTGCATCATCGACAAATTCGATAGCCCGCTGGCGAACGGTTTCGCCCAGAAAATTTTCGAAAATGCCGCGATCGATCTGATAGCTTGGCGTGGAAAGGTATTGACTTGCGCCGACTTCGGTTACGCGACCGATATCGTCGCGGCCGTCGGAAAAGAAAAAGCGAAATCCGAATTTCTTCAGTTGTTTCGAGACGAGATGATCTTTCAGTCCGAGCACGGTGTCGAAATAGTTGGCCGCTATCTCTACCGATGACTCGCCGATTTTGTGTATGGCTTCGGGGACCGGGTGTGTGCGCCTCTCAACGATGAGAATGCGAAGCGCGGTGATGCGTTGTTTCAGTTGCAATGCCAGGCATAGCCCGGCGAGACCGCCGCCCATAATGATTACGTCGTACCGGCTGTCTTTCGCTTCCACCGTCATGCCGCAGGGCCGGATTCGTTCTTCATGGTTTCGACTTCCAGTTCCAGGGACAGCCCCGGCCCGAGCGCGTAGACGCAACGACCCTCTGATCGGGCGAGGCGATCCAGCAAGCTTATCGCGCCCGCCATTGCGTTGCCAGCTACGAGCGAAGCGCATTGCGTGTCTGCTGTCGATTCGATTGGCTTGGCGGCGGCGCCAGTAGTCCAGTGCACAGCGAATTTTGCCTGAGCCGTTGGCCGCGAGTTCAGCACCAGGGCGCAGCCGAACCGGCCGGTGATGTTGACAACACTCGCCAGGGGACCCTGTGCTTCTATGTCATACGCCACATACAACACGTTTGCGTTGTCACAGTGCACTTGTACAAGCGCCTCCAGGAGACCATTGGCAAAAGACAGATGGCTGGCGCTAACCGCCGTGTAAGGCTGCATGCAGCCGGTCGCGATCGCCCAGTAGCCGGCAGCGGCGTTATGCACCGAATTGTGGAATTTGGTCGGTGAGATCAGCTCTGGAGCCTGAGCCAGCGTTTCGGCCATGTAATCGGTGATGGCGAGATCACCGTGCGTGGATGCAAAGACCGAAGGCAGGCTTGCGGGGTCGCGTTGCGCATGACTGCACGCCTTGCTTGCGACCTCAAGCGAAACAGCTACCGTATCCGGTGCGCGACGACGCTCGTTAGGCGGTAATAAATCGGGCGACGGGCGCTTGCGCGATTCCTGTACTGGCGGCGTTTCGCCGCGCAGAATCCGGCTCGCTTCGTCCCAGAATGGCAGCACCGGAGACCAGACGCCGATGCCCTCGATGTACGCCGTATGGCCCGCCATCATCCGCCCCTTCCGAACAAGAGGGCGCAGTTGCTGCCGCCAAATCCGAAAGACAGGCTCATCCCGGTTCGCAGTTGGGCTTCGGTGTTCTCGATGCGAATCTGTGGGCCGCACACAGAATCGAGTTGTGCCGCATTGAGCGTGCCTGGTGCCAGCGAGTGTTCGAGCGCGAGCAGTGTCACGACCGACTCGAGAATGCCGGCTGCGCCGAGCGTATGTCCGGTCCAGCCCTTGGTCGAGCTTGCCAGGGTGCTGGTGGTGAACAGATCGCCGATTACCCTTGCTTCGACCTCATCGTTCTTCCGGCTCGCAGTGCCGTGCAGATTGATATAGTCCACTGCGTCTGCGGCCATGCCGGCCCTGGCAAGCGTGTCGTTGATAGCCTTGCGCGCGCCCAAACCCTCAGGGTGGGGCGACGACATGTGGAATGCATCGCTGCTTTCGCCGTAACCGAGCAGCTTCGGGCCGCCGCCGTCGCGTTCGAGGAGTGCGAATCCTGCGGCTTCTCCCAGATTGATGCCGCTGCGAGAGGCATCGAACGGCCGGCACGGCTGGTCCGATACCAGTTCCAGAGAATTGAAGCCAAACAGCACACTGCCGCACAGGCTGTCGGTTCCGCCAACCACGGCGGCGTCCGCCAGGCCGCTCCGGATCAGTCTTTCCGCCTGGGCGAACACCTTTGCGCTGGACGAACAAGCCGTGGCCACCGTGATGCAGATGCCTTCGAGTTCCAGTGCGTGTTGCAGAAAATCGCCGGTCGAATGCGGCGTGTGAACAAGCGGATTACGCAGGTGCGGCGGAAACCGGTCTTCTTCGTCAAGATTGGCGTAGGCCTCTTCGGTGGCCCCGATGCTCGATGTCGATGTGCCGAAGACGATGGCAACGCGGGTCTTGCCGTAGCGTTCGCGGGCGGCGGCGGCCGCTTCCAGAAACCTGTCCTGATTCAGGCCAAGCCACGCCAGCCTGTTGTTTCGACATTCCCACCGATTCAGGTGCGACGGGAGCGGTGAGTCTTCGACGCTACTGACACGGCCAATGTAAGTGTCGACCGGTTGCGTTCCGAAATCATTGTGCGTCAGGCCGCTTCGCCTCGAACGCAGCGCGTCAAGCATTTCGTCGACACCCGTGCCCGCCGCCGAGCTTGCGGTAAACGAGTTAATTCGCAGCGGTATGATTGGCATCGATTTGATCTGGAGCCGGTTCAATCCGGATTGGTTGCACTAACTCCGTTTCACCAGTGGCAGTTGGACCATGATGGGCGACAAGTACAGCGGAGAAATCTGGAGCGGCTCCTTGCGCCTGCCTCATCCGGTTTCGCTCTGACTGGGAGGTGTTGTTGACACAGTTCGCAATGTTAGCCGAATTTGCAGGCCAGTCTGTACTGCCGGTGGAATCAACCTAGCACGACGGCAGCGCGGCCTTGTATCAGGCCGATGTCACCGGCCGCGACGGTAAACGCGTAAATCACGCGCAAGGCGTCATCGAACTCGAGCACAGCGCTAACCGTCAAGGGGCAGCTCACATCGTCCATGTAGCGGCGGCTGATGCGGGCATCGCGAACGCTCGCAAGGAAACCATGCCGGGCACGCACCAGACCGGGCGTGCGATCGCTGTCGATAATTGCTGCCGATTGGGGGGAGGGGCGGTCGGTACCGGGACTTGCCGTCGCTGTATGGCGAGCGTCTGGTTTCAGCGCGCCTGCTCGCAAGGCGCCGTGTAGCGCCATCGCCTGGCCGGCGTATTCGATACCGCAAAGGGTCGAAAGTCGTCCGTTGTGACGTAGCGGGTTGTCTACGTCAAGGTGGCTTCGCGCTTCGCAGCAAATCGACGCGTCGTCGTATTCGATGACGCGTTCGAGCAGGCACATTGCCCCGGCGTGTGGAATCAAGTCCCGGATGCGACTGGCACCGATAACTGCGTTCATCCGGCTTGATTCAGACATCACTCACACCCATTCGGGCGGCCGCAAAGTTCATGGACTGGTTTTATCATTTTGCTGTGCTCGTACAGTCACTACGCAAAGCCAGGCCGGGTTGCAAATGCAGGTCTGCAAAATGCTTGGTGCTTGGGCTGTCCGGTTATAATGATCGAAGTGGGTTTTGCCCATTCAGGGCATTGAAAAATACATTATAGGTTCAACTTCAACGTATCAGACATGAGCACTGTAACGACCATGAGTGAGGAGGAGCGCGAGCTGGCAGAGGTAATTGTATCTGCGCTTAACCTGGAAACCCCGGCCGCGGAAATCGATCCCCTGGCGCAGCTGTATGGTGAGGGCCTCGGGCTGGATTCGATCGACATTCTCGAGATCGCCCTTGCCGTATCGAAACGGTATGGCGTACAAATCCGTTCAGACGACAGCGACAATGAGCGGATTTTTTCTTCGCTGCGCAGCCTGAACGAGCATGTCCAGCAGCAACGCGCAGCCTGAACCGGCGCGAGGTATTGTCAAGTATCGCGGTGTGTTGATTCTGTTTCTCGCTGTCGCTTACCCCGCGTTCGCCTGGTGGTTGTTCGCCCACGGTGGAGATTTCGGCGCTACAGCATTGTGGCTCGCGGCGCTGCCGCAGGTGTTTTGTTATGTTGCCCTGCTGTGGTTGTTTGGACGAAGCCTGAAGGGGGGCAGCGAGGCGTTGCTGACGCGCTTTGCGCGGTTTATCCACGGCGACATTTCGCCTGATATTGCGCGCTATACCCGGCAAATTACCATCTTGTGGTCAGCTTTCTTCGCGGCCATGGCGCTGACGTCTGCGTCGCTGCTGGTCTTTGTGTCCTCCGACGCCTGGCTATTTTTTGCCAATGTGCTCAATTTGCCTTTACTCGTTTGCGCGTTCGGCGCCGAATATGCATACCGATCGGTGCGTTTTCCCGGCGTCCCGTATCCATCGCTGAGCGCCACGGTGACAGCCTTCCGGCGGTTTCGTGCCAGTCGCGAGAATAACTAGTTTGTTTGCATTAGCGCGCGATCTCGTTTCGCTGCGTGTCCGCGACATGACTCAAGGCAGGCATGATCCCATTACTCGGTCATCGTGACGGCGCTCAACCGGTTGCTTTCCACGCCGGTCGGCTGATCAGCGCGGCGGAATTCATCGGTGACGTAAATGTCTTTGCCGAGCGCTTGCCAACGCACACCTACGCCATCAATCTTTGCCGTGACCGCTATTGCTTCGCGGTCGCGTTCGCAGCGGCAATGGAGCGCGGGCAGATCAACCTTCTTCCACCATCGCAATCACCGGGAACGCTAGGGCAGCTCCAAAACGACTACGGATCGGTCTATTTGATGGTGGATGACGACGAAGCTCATCCCCTGGAATCCATTCGCGTCAATGTCGGGGGCGTGCCTCAGCCCTGCGCGCCGGAGAAACTCGCCTTCGCCGAGAGCACGATTGCGGCGATAGCATTTACCTCCGGGTCGACCGGAACACCGGTACCTAATCGCAAGACATGGGGCGCACTGGCAGCGGGCGGTATCAGCGAGGCGTCGCGGTTTGGACTTGTCAATGATTCGAGCAGTGTCGTATTTGGCACGGTCCCGCCCCAGCATATGTATGGTCTGGAATCGACGGTGATCATGGCGCTGCGTGGCGGCCTGATCATGCACAACGAACGACTTTTTTTCCCGGCCGACATCCAGGCTGCGTTGGCAAGTGTTGATGCCCGCCGGGTGCTGGTCTCCACGCCCGTACATTTACGTGCGCTGCTGGCGAGTCAGGTGAAGCTTGCCCCACTTTGGCTGACCATCTGCGCTACAGCACCACTTTCACAGGAAATGGCAAAAGGTTTCGAGCAGCGTTTCGGAACCAGGGTCCATGAGGTGTACGGATTTACCGAGGCCGGTATGGTGGCGACGCGCCGGACTCTGGACGGGCCAGAGTGGCAACTGCTGGCAGGACTGGGTATCAGGCAAGACCGTGACCGCTTTATGGTTAGCGGAGGGCATGTGCCCGCCGAGGTGGCTTTCAGCGATTTGATTGATCTCAAAGATGCCGAGCGATTTGTATTGCGTGGACGCAGCTCGGATCTGGTCAACGTTGCCGGCAAGCGCACCTCGATCGGCTACCTTGACCATCAGATCTGTGCCATCGAGGGAGTTGAAGACGCCGCATTTCTCATGCCGGACGAGGCCCGTGATGGCGTCACCCGGCTGACGGCCTGTGTGGTCGCGCCAGGGATGAAGCGGGAGCAGTTACTCAGTGCGCTCGCAGAGCGAATTGATCCGGTATTTTTACCGCGCCCCCTTTACCTGGTTGGCGCATTGCCGCGTAACAGCACCGGCAAATTGCCGCGTAGCGAATTGATCAAACTTGCACGGGAGTGTGGCGCCACAAGCCCGAATCATCCGGTGTTCATACACCGCACGATCGATCCAGGGCACCCCGCACTCCCGGGGCATTTCCCCGGGGATCCGGTCGTGCCGGGCGTGGTCCTGCTCGATGAAATCGTCGATGCCATATCTGCCGAGCTCGGGCGTGCGAATGCAGCCGACGAGATGACGATTCGTTCCGCCAAGTTCTTGCGACCGGTTCGTCCCGGAGACGAGCTGCAGATCAAGCTCATGCCTGGTGCAGACAATACCGTGCGTTTCGTTTGCAACGTCGGCGCGGATGCCGCGGTCTCCGGCTTGCTGGCACCGTTTCGGGTGCGAGGGCAATGAGCCGGCGCTGGCTGGAAACCCGCGAACGTTCGAACATCTTTGCGATCCGCTTTCTTGTATGGATCGCACGGTTTCTCGGCAGGCGTGCGGCGCGTGTGGTGCTTGTACCGGTGGCAGCCTATTTTCTCGTGTTCGGCGGCGCGGCGCGTGCAGCATCGCGCAACTATTTGTCGCGTGCAATGGGGAAAAAGGCAACCCTGCGGGATGTATTCAGGCATTTTTATACGTTCGCGACCGTCGCACTTGATCGCGTCTACTTTCTTTCTGATCGCTGGTCCCTGTTTGACATCCGGTTGCATGGTGAAGCGCTTCTGATCGACCAGTTCGAGCAAAACAAGGGTTGTTATCTGCTCGGGGCGCATATCGGCAGTTTCGAAAGCCTGCGCACGCTTGGCCGGCGTCGCGCGGTCACAGTCAACCTTGTGATGTTCGAAGAGAACGCAAACAGGGTTGCCAGTGTTGCCCGCGCAATTAACCCGAATCTGGAACACGATGTTATTGCTCTGGGTACGCCTGAATCGATGTTGCGCGTCATTGAGCAACTCGACAAGGGCGCGTGGGTGGGTATTCTGGGAGACCGTGGCATCAGTGATGGTGGCATGGTGCGTGTGCCGTTTCTGGGAGGCGAGGCCGCGTTTCCCGCGGCGCCGTTTCGGATCGCCGCCCTGACCGGCCGGCCGGTTATCCTGATGCTTGGTTTGTATCGAGGCGGAAATCGATACGATCTGCATTTCGAGACGCTGATCGAATCTGCTGTGTTGCCACGGGCAAACCGCAATGAAATTCTTGGGCAATGGATAGCGCTATACGCAAGCCGCCTCGAGCACTATTGCCGTGAGGCGCCTTTTAACTGGTTTAATTTCTACCCATTCTGGGCTGACGATGAAGAGTAATCCTGGATCACGCGTTCTGTTAACGCTGCTGGCCATTCTCATAATAGGCTGGCCGATTTTGCCCCGCGACCTGTTTGCTGCGGAGTGGAATCTGCAGACTCTGATGCGGGATCTGGGTAGCCGCACAACCGGCCAGGCCCGGTTCTCAGAGAAAAAGTACCTGTCGGTGCTCGACACGCCGATTGAGCAGAGCGGGACACTGGCGTTTGCGCCAGGGCAGCTTGAGAAGCACACGCTGCAACCGAATCAGGAGCGGCTGATTGTCGATGGCGGCACACTGGTCATCGAGACCGGGACGAATGGCAAGGTGCGCCGGCTGCGTTTGCAAAGCTATCCGGTGGTATGGGGTTTTGTAGAGGGAATGCGCGCGACGCTTACTGGCGACCTGGATACGCTGCAGCGCTTTTACGAAATTGAACTGCACGGCACGCGCGAGGACTGGGAACTGGTGATGGTCCCATCCCAGCATGACATGTCTGCCGTGGTTCGTCTGATGAGTATTCGCGGCGAGAGCGATCGGATCAATGTCATCGAAGTAGTGCAGGTGAGCGGGGACCGCTCGGTGATGCGGATCGACGAAAAAACGCCATGAGCCGGGCTGGCGCTGCGACACTCGCTGTCTGGCTGGTGTTCATCGGCGTGTGTATCGGCGTCGTGACGCGAAGCGGCTTCAGCACTGATCTCGAGGCATTCTTGCCGGACGCACCGACGCCGACGCAACAGTTACTTGTTGATCAACTCAGGGATGGCATTGTGTCCCGGCTGATTCTCGTTGCCGTCGAAGGCGATGACGAGCAGGCACTGGCCACGATCAGTCGGGGAATGGCCGGGAGGCTTGCGGGTGATGCTGCCTTTGTCGACGTGAATAACGGCAGCCAGGATCGGCTGGAGGCCGATGGTGCTTTCCTCATCGAGCATCGTTATTTGTTGAGCCCTGCAGTGAGGGAAGGGCACTTCAGCGTCGCGAACTTGCGGCACGCGCTGCACGCGCAGCTTGAGTTGCTGGCGTCCTCGATGGGGGCGCTTACCGGTCGCTTCCTGCATTCCGATCCAACCGGTGAGTTCTTGTCGATTATCGATCATTATGAATCGGGAAACCGGGCACAGATGCGTCACGGCGTTTGGTTCAATGCCAGCGGTACACGGGCTTTGCTCATTGCGCAGACGGTTGCTCCGGGTTTCGAGATCGATGCGCAACAGGCAGCGGTCTCGCGTATCAAAGCGGCGTTCGTTGATGCGGCAGCCGAAGCAGATGGCTCAAGCGCGTCTTTGATAACGGTTGGTCCGGGTGTGTTCGCCGTGCAGATACGCGATGCGATCAAGGCCGATGCGATTCGCGTGACCAGCGCAGCCTCCCTGGTCATCGCCGGGCTGCTGTTTTTCGTGCTGCGCTCGGTCAGGTCGCTGGGGTTGATCGTGTTGCCGGTGGCCAGTGGCGCGCTGGCCGGCATAGCTGCAGTCGCTGTGGTGTTCGGCGAAGTACACGGCATCACCATCGGGTTTGGCGCGACCCTGATTGGTGAGAGTGTCGACTATTCGATTCATTTGCTCACTGGAACGGTGCGGGGTCAGCGGGCGCAACAAACGCTGTCGCGTATCTGGCCGACATTGCGACTCGGTGTGCTGACTTCCATTGCGGGCTCTGCGGCGCTGCTGTTTTCGGGATTTCCCGGGCTGGGCCAGCTTGGCCTGTTCTCGATTGCCGGACTTCTGGTGGCGCTGGTAGTGACGCGTTGGGTTGTGCCGCTGTTACTACCGCGAGATTTCAGCGTGGATTCAGCCAGTCGTTACGGACCGGTTTTGACCAGACTCGTCGACAAGGCAGGGGTCGCACGCCTGCCATCGCTACTGATCATCGCCGGTTGTGCAGCATGGCTGGTGATCAGGGGCGGGGCCCCATGGAATGACGACTTTGAATCCCTGAATCCGGTTTCGCCGGTGGCGAAGGCGATGGATCGCGAACTCCGGACCGAGCTTGGTGCGCCCGATGTGCGCAAGCTGATTGTTGTTAATGGCGTCGATCAGGAGGCAACCCTGCAGATCGCCGAAGCGGTGGGCCGGGTGCTCGATCCGCTTGTAAGCAGTCAAGCGCTGGCGGGCTATGAATCTCCCACTCTTTACCTGCCGAGTCAGGCCGCGCAGCGTGCACGGCTGGAATCGATACCGGAAGAGGCGCAGCTTCGGGAGAACCTGGCGCGTGCTTCGGCCGGCATGCCATTTAAAAGCGGACTGTTCGAAGATTTCATTAACCAGGCGCAGCTTGCTCGAACGTCGAAACTGCTGACACGAAGCGACCTTGGGTCGACGGCACTTGCCGGCCGGGTCGACAGTCTACTGGTAAAGCGCCGCGACACCTGGTACGCCATGCTGCCGCTGCTTGATGTAACGCGGCAGGCCGACCTTGTCTCGGCCCTGTCAGGCTTCGACCCCCGGCAGGTCATGCTGGTGGATCTGAAGAGCGAGACCGATGCCTTGTATCAGGGCTACCGGGTGCAGATCCTGACGTTTGCGGTGATCGGCGCCGTTGCCATTGTCATGGTCTTGCTCGCTGCATTGCGTTCGGTGCGCCGCTGCGTGGCGGTAGTCCTGCCAATTGCAGCCGCGCTGGTGGTGACCATTGCCATTCTGTTGGCGGCTGGCGTCGAGTTGACGATGTTTCACCTCGTTGCAATGTTGCTGGTGGTCGGTGTCGGCTCGAATTACACTTTGTTCTTCGACCGTGCGATGCCCCAAGACGTTGATCGCGGGCGTACTTACCTGTCCCTGGTGGTATGCAATCTGTCTACCGTGCTCGGCTTCGGGCTCATCGCGCTGGCTTCAACACCGGTGCTGAAAGCGATTGGTATGACCGTATCAATTGGTGCTGTCCTCAGCTTTCTGTTTGGCGCGATCTTTATGCATCGCGGCAATCCCGATCGCGGGAAATTATCACCGGCCTGACGTGGCGCGCCAGATCAGCCACGGTAGCCGCGCCAGAAAGCCGAGCATCAGACGCGTGTGCATCCACGCCAGCAGCGCGTTGTCGCGAACATACCGAAAGTGCGAAACACCGCCTTCGTCAGGGTTGAGGTAACGCACAGGCGCGTCGATATTCCTGGCCGGCACACCTGCCCATGCCAGGCGTACCACCGCTTCAGCGTCGAAGTCGAAGCGGCGCATCCATCGCGTGGCCGACATGATCTTCAGCAGCGGTCCGGCTGGATAGACCCGCAAGCCGAACAACGAATCTCCGATTCCGTACCACAGCGTTTCGAGATTGGCCCACCAGTTGGAGATCTTGCGCCCGCGCACCCGGATTTGCGGTGCGCTCGCGTCGAACACCGGTCTTCCAAGAATCATCGACTGGGGCGCGTGCTGCGATGCACTCATGAACTCGGGCAGACTGGCTGCCGGGTGTTGACCGTCAGCGTCCATTGTCAGCACATGTGTGAACCCCTGATTCACCGCTTCGCGCAGGCCGTGCAACACGGCCGCACCCTTGCCACAGTTTTGTGGCAGAACGAAAACGCGCAAGCCCGCGTCCGATTTCTGCATGTCCAGTAGTGCTTCACCACTGCCATCGGTGCTGCCGTCTACGACGACCCAAACCGGGTTCCATTGCTGGCGGGCCTGGCCGACGGTTTCGAGCACCTTGGGGCCGGTGTTAAAGCTCGGGATCAGGACAAGGTGGGATGATGATGCGGTCGGCATTCAGAACAGTCGGCAGAGCATTGTTCAATTGCGAGTGGTGCGGGGATCAGGATGCGGTTGCGGAATTGCCAACAGCCGTGTCAGCCGCCGGTGTCGAAGCTGGCTGGGCGGGGGCGGATTGGAGTTCCTGCCGGTAGTACGATTCGAGCGTCGATACGAAGGCTTTGACGTCGCCGGAAACCTCGAAGCGTTCGCCGAGCCGTGCGCGATAAATTACCGGCAGTTGCGGTTTCTTCAGGATTGGCCACCCTTTGCTGAGGAAGGGGCTATTGGTCTCAATGAAAACCGTCTGCAGTGGTGTTCCCGCCTGTTTCGCGATCAGGGCAAACCCGCCCTTGAATGCGTTAACCGGTTTTTCTCGCGTGCGTGTTCCTTCAGGGAATACCAGCAACTGTTGGCCCGAGCGTAGTTCGCGGGCTGCCTCGCGCACCATGTTTCCTGCGGTGTCGTTTCGTATGTATCCGGCCAGCCGGGCTCCGCCGCCGAGAACAAGGTTGTCGCGAATTTCTGCTTTCATGATGCAGGCTATATCGGGTAGCCGCGAGATGACGAACACGGCGTCCAGGAGCGAAGGGTGATTGGGCGCAACGATAAGCCCCCGCTCGCCGCGCAATGTGTCAAGCGCGGAAAGATCCAGTTTCATCAACCCGGTCATGCGTAGCATCGCGAGATAGCCGCGAAACAGCAGTCCGATCGCCTTACGGCCGAACCAGACTCCCGCATTACGCGGGAGCACAATGTAGAGCACGGCGCTCAGTGCCGTGAACGCTACGCCGGCGACAGTGAAGTAGAGCAGCCCGGAATAGAGCGCCAGATGCTCGTATATTGAGCGAAACAGGTTCTTCATGCGTTCAGGCCGGCCTGGTACCAATCGTCTACGGGGGGCGGGGCGCAACGCCTTTTTCGATATGTCCGGTCCATGTAGCGGGATTGTATTGCCGGTAGCCAATTAAGGAAACCGCGCCCCGGCTGCCGGCACGATGTTCAGTCGCGGGCAGCGACTCGCCGCTCCGACTGTTGCAAGCGCCAGACAACGGCGAG
>DATKYN010000068.1:0-7147 GCA_035528435.1 Burkholderiales bacterium | reverse complement strand
GGCCACCGTTTCCAGTCTCCGCATGCTTCTTGCGTTAGACACCTTGTTGGCCTCGCGTGCATGCCTGGAATTGCCATGTACTGAAGCCGTCTGACGAGCCACTGCGATTGGACAGGGAAGCATGAATCGATCTGCACATTGCGGCTGAAGAACAAGCGCCGTGGGCTGACCCGCAATGATTTTTGTTGCAACGGCATTGAATAGCGGCGAGCACAGGCGGCATTAATGGGACCACCTGACACGACTGCACTTTGATCACCCCGAAATAACATGAAGCGCCTTGAAAAGACATCACTGAGCAGCAAGGTGGCACGCCGTGTGTTCGCGTTGTTTGCCCTGTCGGCTCTGCTTCCAGCAGTCTCCCTCGCGGTGCTGCATTACTTTCAGGGCGCCGCGTTGCTCGTCGAGCACACCAACGAAGAACTCCATGCGACCAGTGCGACCTACAGCACGGCACTGGGCGAGCGCCTCGGCTTCGCAGAGCAAGTCCTGCGCAATGCTGCCGCCGACCTCAGCGATGGTGTATCGATGCAGCGGGCAAGGCAACGGACCCGCGGTCTGTTTCGTAATCTCGTGATCGTTGGTAATGCCAGCGTGCCGAACCAGGGGCAGGACCAGTACGGTTGGGCACGGCCCCTGGCATCAACTGCGCAACAAAGCGTCTTGTCCGGTGACTCCGTGGTTGTGACCCGGACGGGGCAAGGCAACTTCGCGAGCGTTCTGATGATCCGGGCAATCGATCCGGAGAGTTCCAATCCACGTCTGCTGATTGGCGAAATCGATAATGTTTTCCTCTGGCGTCTGCGCGAATCAGACCATGGCGGTGCAGATCTTTGCGTTTTTGATCAGGTATACAGACCTCTTGCATGTTCGCAGACATTGACCTTTCCAAACTTGCCGGGCGTTCTTGGCAAAAAAGCGCAAGCGAACGGCGGCGACATGCAATGGGAGGACGGCACTGAACGATTTGTCGGATATTTCAACGAGTTTTTTCCGAGTGGAAATCACACTGGCTCCCGCTGGATAGTGGCTGCCGCACAAAGGAAAGCGGATGCCCTGCAAGCCCTCAATGGCTTGAACGCGCTTTCGCTTGGAATCATCGCGGCATTTGCGCTACTGGCATCGCTGCTAAGCGTCTCGCAAATTCGGCGCACGCTTGCTCCGCTCAAGGAGTTGATAGCAGGCACGACACGGCTCCGAAACAGGGAGTTCTCGACACGAGTCAATATCGACTCTGGTGATGAATTCGGCGATCTCGCCAGGTCGTTCAATGCGATGGCAGGACGCCTGGGAAGGCAGTTCGATGTGATGACGACGCTTTCAGCCATCGACAGGGCGATTTTGTTCGACCTTGAGATCGACCGGGTGATGGAAGAAGCGCTTGTATCCCTGCGCCAGATCTTCGACCTGCGATGCGCTGGCATCGCTGTCACTGATCGCGATGCACCGGACGAAATGCAGCTTTACACGATCGGCCGCGATGCTAGCCATGCGATGATGAAGCGCCGCCATGTCGGAGCAGACAGCCGCTCCATTCTTCTTGCCAGCACGGACGCGGAGGATTCATGGATTAACGCCGAGAATTCGGCGTCCGCCCTGATGCGTCAGCAGCATGGATGGGATGCGCAGCACACCTTCAATTTTCCGATCGCTTCGAAGAGCGGTATTGGCGGACTCATGCTCCTGGGATTCTCGGAGCGCAACAAGTTCGAAGATGAGGACATCGAGAACATTCGCGATTTTGCTGACCGGATCGGCGTGGCACTGACTTCAGCAGCACGGGATGAAGCCTTGTTCCGCCAGGCGCGCTATGACAACCTGACCGGTCTGCCGAACCGATTTCTTCTTGTCGAACGGATCAAGCAGGAGATCTCGCAAGCCACCCGATCTGACAAACAGTTCGCTGTTCTGTATATCGATCTCGATCGGTTCAAACAGGTAAACGACAGTTTGGGTCACGCTGCAGGAGACCAGTTGTTGCAGGAAGCGGCCCACCGGTTACGCGAGTGTGTGCGCGAGGCCGACACCGTTGCGCGCGTTGGTGGTGATGAGTTCACCATTATTCTCAGCGGTTTCGGAGATGCGGAAGTGGCCGGTATTGTTGCCGACCACGTGCTGACCGAGATGAACAAACCTTTCTCGATTTCCGGCACCGAGCAGTTTGTCACGGCCAGTATCGGCGTCGTGGTTTATCCGCAAGATGGCGCAAGCCCTAACGAATTGCTCAACAACGCGGATACTGCGATGTATCGCTCCAAGGCAATTGGCCGCTCGGCAGTCGTGTTCTTCGAAGAGAATATGAATGCTGAGGCAGTGCGCGTCGCCACCCTGGATCGGGACCTGCGTCATGCGATAGTGGAAAAGCAATTGTTACTGCACTACCAGCCTCAGATCGACTTGACCACGGGCAACATCTGCGCCGTTGAGGCGCTGGTACGCTGGCAACACCCGGAGCGAGGCCTATTGAGCCCAACGACATTCGTCGAATTCGCGGAAGACTCGGGCCTGATCGTTGCCGTCGGCGAATTCGTCCTCAGGGAAGCCTGTCGCCAGTTCTGTGTCTGGCGAGATTCCGGAATCGATGTCGGACGAGTCAGCGTAAACGTATCCGGAAAACAGTTTCGCCAGCCTGAGTTTGTGCAACTCGTGGAACAGATCATTGTGGAAACCGGCATGCCCGCCAGCAAACTGGCAATGGAGATTACCGAGAACGTTCTGCTTCACGACATGGACCAGGTGTCTCAGGTTCTGACACTGCTGCGAGCTCATGGCATTCGCATTGAACTCGATGACTTCGGCACGGGCTACTCTTCCATGTCTTACCTCGAAAAACTGCCGGTAAACGCCCTGAAAATCGATCGCACTTTCGTGCGCACCATCGACGCCGCCGGGCGCGGCGGAGTGATCGCAAAACTGGTTCTCGATATGGCAAGGTCGCTGAATATGGGCGTCATCGCCGAAGGAATACAACAGCCAGAACATCTCGCGTTCATGCGAGCAAATAACTGCGACATCGGACAAGGCTTTCTGTTTTCAAAACCGTTGCCCGCGGACGAAATTGGCACGTTCTACGCAAACTGGAACCTGGTCACGCGCAACACGCTATTCCCGCGCACTACACGCTCCAATCAGTCGGTCGAGATGTAGGCCACTCCTCCCCTCTCTTATGGTTTCGCTCCGCAACCACCCTTAAGTCCGACTTCGGCGTGGATTTCGAGACGCCAACTGGCGCCTGGGACAACCCGTCCTCGCAGCCCCATCCCGTCCCGTTATCCCGCACGTTTTTTGCGGCAACCACTCTGTAATACCAAACGGCAGAGATATCTCGTGGCGCCACACCCTACGTCTGTCTTCTTGAAAACAATATGTTAGCTAGCCTATGAGCGAATTCCAGCACCGTATGTACAAACCGATCGAGCGGGTCGGTGTCGGAATCTCATCACGCCGAGGCGAGTACTGGACGATCACAAAAAGATCCTTTGGTATGACGCTGATCGAAATCGCCATGGCTCTCGCGATTATCGGAATTCTGAGTGCGGTATCGGTACGCTATTACGATGATTACCTGCATCGCGCCGACGTTGCCCAAGCGAAACTGGACATCCTCAGTATTACCGTAGTAATTGCGCAGCATCAGCTTGTCAACGACGATGAGTTGCCGGACGACCTCGATTCGGTCGGCATGGGCAGCCTGATCGATCCCTGGGGTAACCCGTATCAATACCTCAACATGGCCGGGGTGAAGGGTAAAGGGAAGTTCAGAAAGAACAAGAACCTGGTGCCGATCAATTCCGACTACGACCTGTACAGCAAGGGTCCGGACGGCAAGAGCCAGAGCCCGCTCACCGCCGAGGCGAGCCGGGATGACATCGTGCGGGCCAGCAACGGGCGCTATATCGGCGTCGCGTCGGAATACTGAAACAGATTCTACGATGCTGCTCGACACAACACTCCTGAAAGGCAGACTGGCGAGACGCATACTCAGTATGTTCGTGATATCGGCACTTGTGCCGGTACTTGTTCTCGCGATCCTTTATCGGTTTCAGGGTAATGCGCTACTACTGGAGCAGGCACAAACCGAACTGGGTGCAGCGAGCGCGACCTACAGTTCGGTTCTTTATGATCGTTTGTTGCTCGCAGATGACGCGTTGCGCAAAGCCGCAGCGGAACTGAACCAGGGGGTTACGACCGACAACGTACGCAAGAACACCGCTACGCCCTTTCGCAATCTGGAGGTGTCGAAAGGCAAACCAATTCCGGACTACGAAAGTGTACTCACACCAGAAGCGCAAGCACATATCGCTTCCGGGGGGACTGCTCTCGCATCCATAATTACCTCGGAAAACGAGCCCGCTATTCTTATGATTCGCACGCTTGATCCGATAAAACCGGGAAAAGCGCTCGTGTCTGCGGAGATCCGGCCACAGTACCTGTGGGCGGATCGGGATACGGTTGCATACCTGACTGAACTTTGCGTGTTCGACCAAAATGGGCGTCGGCTGTCATGCAGCCAAACGCTGAATCTTCCAACGCTCGCTGACCTTCTCGCCCGTAACGCACAGGGCTCGAGTGGCGGCCTCGAATGGCAGGACGAAGATGGTCAGTTCGTCGGCGACTATCGCGAGGTGTTTCTGGACGCGAAATTCGCCGTTCCACGCTGGATCGTCGTTGCAGCACAACGCCGCGCTGACGCATTCGATACGCTTGCCACATTCGAAACCGTTTTCTGGACCGGACTCATCGTCTCAGTTCTGCTTGCAACGCTGCTCAGCATCAGCCAGATACGCCGCGTGATGGTTCCCCTCGCAAAGCTGATCTCCGGGACCAGCCGACTCAGCCAACAGGATTTCTCAACCAAGGTAGAGATCGCATCCAACGACGAATTCGAGACGCTTGCCCGTTCATTCAACATGATGACAGCCCGCCTTGGCAGGCAATTCGATGTCATGAAGACCTTGTCGGCGATCGATCAGGCAATTCTGCGCAACCTCGCGGTCGATCGTATCATCGAGGAAATACTGGTGTCGTTGCAGGATCTGTTTGACGTCGAATGCGCCGGCATCGTTGCGATGGATCGCGTTAACCCCACGCGTTTGCGGCTGTACGCTATTAATCGCGACCGGAGCCAGGGAATGCTTAAGCAGCTTCACGCCACTGTGGATGCCGATGATCTTCTGCTAGCCAATACCGATGGATACTGGACCAATGCCGACAACGCGAGCTGGCAGGAAAAAGCATGTAAGCAAGGCTCGGCTGCACAGCGATTCTACAATCTTCCCATTGCTTCGAAGACCGGACACGGTGGTCTCGTCATACTCGGTTTCGCGAACCACACTACCCTGGCGTCCGACGAAGTCTCCAATGTCCGCGACTTTGCAGACCGCATCGGTGTTGCGCTCACCTCGGCAGCACGCGATGAACAACTTTTCCGCCAGGCTCGATACGACAGTCTTACCGGTTTACCCAACCGGTTCCTGCTGGTAGAGCGCCTCAAGCGCGAGATCGCCCAATCCACGAGAAGCGGAACGCATACAGCCGTTATTTATATTGACCTTGACCGTTTCAAGCAGGTGAACGACAGTCTTGGTCATACTGCGGGCGATCAGCTCCTTCGGGAAGCGTCGGACCGGTTGCAAAGCTGTGTTCGGGAGACCGACACGCTCGCCCGGGTCGGCGGCGATGAGTTCGCGATCGTAGTCGGTGGGTTGGATGACGCCAAGGCCGCAAGCGCGGTCGCCGATCATGTTCTGAGTACAATGGAAGAACCGTTTGCGATTCTCGGTGTGGAGAATTTCGTTGGCGCCAGCATCGGTATTGCCGTGTTCCCAGAGGACGGCACCGAACCGGCTGAGCTTTTGCGCAACGCTGATACAGCGATGTATCGCGCCAAATCCGTAGGGCGTTCCACCAGCGTATTCTTTGAAAGCAACATGAACGCTGAGGTGGTGCGTATTGCCAGACTTGATCGCGAGCTGCGCCACGCCGTTTCCGAACAACAATTGCTGGTGCATTATCAACCCCAGTTTGATCTGAAAACGGGAGCCATCTGCGCCGCTGAAGCGCTGCTGCGCTGGGAGCACCCCACCCGTGGCGTCCTGATGCCGGGGACCTTCATCGACTTCGCGGAAGACTCGGGGTTGATCGTCTCGCTTGGCCACTTCGTTCTCCAGGAAGCATGCAGGCGATTCTCCGGCTGGCGTGCTGCCGGGATCGACCTTGGGCATATTTCGGTTAACGTTTCTGGACGGCAGTTTCGTCACCGCGAGTTTCTGGAATCAGTGGAAGCGGTGCTTCAGGAAACCGGTGTTCCCGGTAACTGCCTCGCAATGGAGGTCACCGAGAACGTACTGATCGAGGATGTTGACCAGGTCATTGAATCGCTGAACAAACTCCGGGCGCTCGGCATCCGGATAGAGCTTGACGACTTCGGAACAGGGTACTCGTCGATGTCCTATCTCGAAAGACTACCGATTGATGCGCTCAAGATCGACCGCTCGTTCGTTGCAGCAATTGATGCCGCCGGCCGTGGCGGAGTCATTGCCAAACTGGTTCTGGATATGGCTCGATCGCTGAATATGTCCGTTGTGGCTGAAGGTATGGAGACACAGACCCAACTCGGGTTCATGCGCAAACACAACTGCGATGTCGGGCAGGGTTTCCTGTTTTCCGAACCCCTGCCCGCGGCCTTCCTGACCACCTTCTTCAGCCGCTGGAATCTGCTGCAACGCAAGGCCCTCTTCCCCGATGCAATCAGCGGAAAAAGCACAGCGACAAAGATCCTGGAAACATAGGGCCAGTCAGTATTTCACCGTGCGCGTGTCAGAAGCGCTGACAGCTGCCTGTCGTGCCACGAGCCCAGCAGCGGCTGCACAAGTATCGCGCCACAAAGCGCGAGAAACATGTCCCACTGGGTATCCCAGACATCACCCTGGGTCGCCAGAAAGGCGTCGGCCGCTGTCCCGGTGCCAACGGCGACCCACCACTCGAGAAACTCGTACAAGGCTGATATCGCCAGAGCAACGCAACACACCAGAAAGTATCGCCATCGTCTTCCATTAATAACGTCGGCGCGAACAAATATTTCACGCGCAATCATCGCCGGCACCAGGCCCTGGAACAGGTGGCCAACCCGGTCGTAGTAGTTGCG
>DATKYN010000067.1:0-8773 GCA_035528435.1 Burkholderiales bacterium | reverse complement strand
TGAAGTTGCGCTGAGTGAGGAGACTGCGGCTTCAGAATCCTGGTCGACATCGCTGGGAGGCATGCAACCGTCCTGCATTGAGCCTACATCCATCGATCGACCTGACGCGTACCGAATTATGGAAAGAAAAACACCCCGACTGTCTGCCGGAAACGCCTCTGCCGCCAAAATGCAAGTACAACGTCTATTGTTCCGCGTGCCAAAGCGACATCATAGCAAACTCCTCCCGCCGATCCGTTTTCTGCAAGGCGGTTTATGGCGGAGCGTTTGTGGCTTCGCCCTCCTTCTGACCACGGTATTTCTTTCACCAGCACACTCCGCACAGTGCGTCGCCATGAGCAGCGAACACCGCGTTGCCTTGCTCGAACTCTATACCTCCCAGGGTTGCAACAGTTGCCCACCCGCTGATCGCTGGCTAAACGGGCTTCAGGATCGCGGAACCGGGACGAATCAGGTGGTCCCGTTGGCGTTTCATGTCGACTACTGGGATTACATCGGCTGGAAAGACCGGTTCGCGCAGCCCGAATTTTCACAGCGGCAACGTTTGCTGGCGACCCGCAATCAGGCCTCTTTTATCTACACCCCGCAATTCGTGCTGAATGGCCGGGATTTCCGTCGTCCGTGGAAAAAAGACGGGCTCGCGGAAAAATTGCGAGATATCAACGCAGGCAAGGCCAAAATCAGCATCACGCTGGCGCAAGCACGGGAAGCAAACCGTGTTCGCGTCTCCTTGCACGCCGCCAACCGCGATGCCAGCCACGCTCATCTGTTCGTGGCATTGTTCGAGAATGGCCTGAACAGCGAAATCAAGGCCGGAGAGAACGCCGGCAAGAAGCTTTACCACGAGTTCGTTGTTCGTGAACTTGGAGGCCCTGTGCTGGTGGCGCCCGGGAAATCGCTCGAACACGAACTGGAGTTCGATCTGAGCGCATACGGTGACGCCTCCTCTATCGGCCTGGCAGTCTTTGCGGAGAACGCCAGTTCAGGACAAAGCCTGCAAGCCATGACCGTGCCCCTTTGCACCAGCATGTCGAGTGCGGATTCCCCCGGGACGATCCTCGTCAACGCGAATCACTAGCCCGCTCAGGGATTAAGCCGCGAAAACGGTAAACTGTCCGTTTGCGGACGGTTCTGTATGGTCAGGACTGCTTGCACCCGGTTTGCCACAATCCGTTATCACCAGGCTCCCCCACAACTCATGAACATGCTTCCAATTGACTGGCACACCCCGTATCCGTCGCGACGCAGCCCGGTTCTGGCAGGCAACGCCGTCGCCACATCGCAGCCACTTGCAGCGCAGGCTGGTTTGCGCATGTTGCTAAGAGGGGGCAACGCAGTGGACGCAGCAGTCGCCACCGCTATCGCACTCACTGTCGTTGAGCCGACCATGAACGGCATCGGTTCGGATGCGTTTGCCATTGTTTGCGATGGAGACAGCCTCTATGGACTGAACGCGTCCGGCCGGTCACCCAGGGCATGGAACCTGGCGCGCTTTAACGGCCGCAATAGCATGCCAACGGAAGGATGGGATTGCGTCACGGTTCCAGGTGCCGTCTCGGCCTGGGTCAGTTTGTCAGAGCGTTTTGGCAAACTGTCTTTCGCGGAATTGTTTGAACCGGCAATCGAGTATGCCGAAAACGGCTTTGCATTGTCCCCGGTTGTCGCCGACCAATGGCAGAACCAGGCACCGCGACTGAAGGGGCAACCAGGATTTGCCGGGACTTTTCTCCCGGGAGGGAGGGTTCCCGCTGTTGGGGAACGCGTCTGCCTGCCCGATCATGCGAGCACGCTGCGAAAGATTGCCGCCACGCAAGGCGATGCGTTCTATCGTGGAGATCTAGCCGAACAGATCGCCGCGGACAGTGCGCGCCACGGCGGGGCCATGACGAAAGAGGATCTGGCATCACATCGCGCTGACTGGGTCACGCCGGTGTGCACCGATTACCGGGCACTCACCTTGCATGAAATACCGCCAAACGGCCAGGGTATTGCCGCTCTGATGGCATGCGGCATTCTCGATCAATTTGAGCTTGGCGGGATAGAGCTGGATTCAGCTGCAATGGTTCACTTACAAGTTGAATCGATGAAACTTGCGCTGTCTGACGTCTATCGCTACGTCAGCGATCCGGCCTCAATGGATCTTGCCGTTTCGCAACTACTGGACAAAACCTACCTTCGCAAACGCGCCGCCCTGATCGATCCCGGGAAGGCGATTGCGTACACGCACGGACAGCCGAGCCAATCAGAGACGGTCTATCTCACTGCCGCCGATGCCTCCGGCATGATGGTCTCGTTTATTCAGTCGAACTACATGGGTTTTGGTTCCGGTGTCGTCGTTCCGGAAACCGGTATCAGCATGCAGAATCGCGGTGCGGCCTTCAACCTGCAAGCAGATCATCCCAATTGCGTCGGGAGCGCAAAACGCCCGTTCCACACCATCATTCCAGGATTCGTGACACAGGGGTCGGACCCGTTCATGAGTTTCGGTGTCATGGGTGCCGACGTGCAGGCCCAGGGACATTTGCAGATGCTGGTTAGGACCGCGGACTACAATCAGAATCCACAAGCGGCCGCCGATGCGCCACGCTGGAAGGTGTCCTATGACCAATCCCTGTTGATCGAGCAAAGCTATGGCGAGGAAACCTTGAGTCGTCTCGCAGAGTTGGGGCACAAGGTGGTGGCAAGACCGTACGGCAGCCAGGAATTTGGGGCTGCGCAGTTGATACGAAAGCTCGAATCGGGATACGCCGCTGCATCGGAGCCGCGACGCGATGGCCAGGCGGTAGGATTCTAAAGAGGGGTTTTCCTCCGGATCAGTAAGGCGGCAGCGACACCTCGCCGTAAGCAATCCGCCGCCTGAACGCAGAGCCTCACCGAAAGCAAACCAGTATCAGCTGTTTTTTTTCTGCTTCAAGGCGTTGTCCCGGATTGCGCTGAGCTTTCCGCGGGTCGTAATCGCCTCGGGGTCGATACGTATTTCTATCAGCGCCGACGTCTCCTGCGCCAGCGCTTCGGCAAGCACGCCGGCGAACTCTGCCGTGTGCGATACAACCGCGCCATGCATGCCATAAGCTCGTGCGAGTGCCGCGAAATCCGGATTATGCAACTCGGTTCCATGCACTCGAGTGGGATAATCTCTTTCCTGATGCATGCGGATGGTGCCGTACATGCCATTGTTAATGACGATGAACAATACCTTCAGCCCATACTGGACCGCCGTAGCAATTTCCTGACCGTTCATCAGAAAACAACCGTCGCCAGAAAAACTCACGACAACACGCTCGGGACAAGCCACTTTCGCCGCAACGCCCGCCGGCACGCCATAACCCATTGCTCCGTTGGTAGGCCCCAGCTGGGTGCGAAACCCCCCATACTGCCAGTAGCGCTGCACCCAGCCGCTGTAATTACCGGCGCCATTCGTCATGATTGCGTCGACTGGCAACTGCTTGCGCAGTTCTGTCATCACCTCAGCCAGATCAACCGGTCCTGGCGATGACTGCGGCTCAATGTTCGTCAAGTAGTCTTTATGCGCCCCATGGGTCCAGTCACGCCACGTAACCGAGTCGACCGGGGACATCCGCGCCGCCAGGTGAGCGAACTCCCCCATGTCGGAATTAATCATCAGATCCGCCTGATAGACACGGCCCAGTTCTTCCACCCCGGCGTGGATATGAATCATTTTCTGGGCCGGCCGTGGAACATCGAACAGGGTATAGGTATTGGTCGTCATTTCCCCAAGGCGGGGTCCGACGGCGATGATCAAATCCGCATCGCCCACCCGCCTTGAGAGCAAGGGATTGATACCAATGCCAACATCACCGCAATAATTCGGATGCCGGTTATCAATCAAATCCTGGCGTCGGAAAGTGCAGGCTACCGGCAGGTTGTTCGCCTCGACGAACTCCCGAATATCATCACAGGCCTGCGCCGACCAGCCGCCGCCACCGAGCAGCACCAGTGGCCGCTTCGCTTCCGCCAGCATGTCCCGCATCTGCTCCATAGCACCCGTGAAGGGTGCCGGTTTGGTCGCAGTGAATGGCTGCGCGTCGGCCACATCCACCTCGCTCACCAGCATGTCTTCAGGTAGCGCCAGAACCACCGGGCCGGGCCGGCCTGACATCGAGAGATGGAACGCGTGGCTTAGATACTCGGGAATGCGCTCGGCACGATCAATCTGTGCCACCCATTT
This sequence comes from Burkholderiales bacterium, assembly GCA_035528435.1. Classification (GTDB taxonomy): domain Bacteria; phylum Pseudomonadota; class Gammaproteobacteria; order Burkholderiales; family Eutrophovitaceae; genus SG8-40. The sequence continues at coordinate 4,584 of DATKYN010000067.1, read as the reverse complement.
GGCCATTTGCCCGAACATCCGACGATAGTCGATCTCCTGAAATGCTTCGCGCTCGACCACATCCCCACCAACCTGTCCAACGAACAGAATCATCGGTGTCGAATCCTGATAAGCCGTGTGCACACCGATGCTGGCGTTGGTTGCACCCGGCCCGCGGGTCACCAGGCAAATACCAGGCTTGCCGGTACATTTGCCGTATGCCTCGGCCATAAATGACGCGCCCCCATCCTGACGGCAGACAATGAGGCGTATCGATTCGCGATGGTCGTAAAGTGCGTCCAGGACATCAAGGTAGCTCTCACCCGGCACACAAAAGGCCGTGTCAACCCCGTGAATTCTGAGCTGGTCTACAAGAACCTGACCACCGCTTCGCTTCGATCCACTTTGCTTCATCGCACTTCCCTCTGTTGACCATTTCGATTATACCCAAGGCATTGTCAGTCCGACCCGCTCGCCTCGAAGGCATCAAAGACCGCTTACCGGAATCGGATCAGCGTACCGTTCATGAAAGGCACAACCATACGAAAAAGCCCGCCATAACGGCGGGCTTCCCCCTTCGCAGAAATTGTAGCGGCCAGACTCTAGCTGCTCGCGTCCGCTGCGTTTTCTTCGGCAGTCACCGACTTCATGCTCAAGCGCAACCGCCCCTTATCGTCGGCTTCGAGCACCTTGACCCGCACCTGCTGGCCTTCCTTGAGGTGATCGGAAACCGCCTTGACCCGCTCTTCCGCAATCTGCGAAATATGCAGCAAGCCGTCCTTACCAGGAAGTACGCTGACAATTGCACCGAAGTCGAGAAGCTTCAGTACCACGCCGTCATAGATGCGCCCGACTTCCACTTCCGCAGTAATCTCCTCGATACGCTTTTGCGCGGCTTCACCGCCCGCGGAGGATATACAGGCAATCGTGACGGAACCATCGTCCTGAATATCAATGGTTGTGCCGGTCTCTTCAGTAATGGCGCGAATTACCGCACCGCCCTTACCGATCACGTCCCGGATTTTTTCCGGTTTGATTTTCATTTGAATCATCCGCGGTGCGTAGGCAGACAACTCACTGCGTGGCGTCTGCAGTGCCTCGTTCATTTGCTTGAGAATATGCATCCGGGCTTCACGTGCCTGCTGAAGGGCGATATGCATGATTTCCTTGGTGATCCCCTGGATCTTGATGTCCATTTGCAGCGCCGTGACACCTGCCTCACTGCCGGCGACCTTGAAGTCCATGTCGCCCAGGTGATCTTCATCACCCAGTATGTCGGTGAGTACGGCGAAGCGATTACCCTCTTTGATCAGACCCATGGCAATACCAGCGACGTGTGCCTTGAGCGGAACACCGGCATCCATCATTGCCAAACAGCCGCCACAAACCGATGCCATCGAGCTTGATCCGTTCGATTCGGTGATCTCTGAAACGACCCGCAATGAATAACCAAACTCTTCAGGCGAAGGCAGCACAGCAACCAGCGCCCGTTTCGCCAACCGGCCGTGTCCGATCTCGCGTCGCTTGGGCGTGCCCACCCGACCAGTCTCTCCGGTGGCATAGGGGGGGAAGTTGTAGTGGAGCATGAAGCCGTCCTTGTACTCGCCTTGCAGCGCGTCAACGATTTGCTCGTCGCGTGCCGTGCCAAGTGTGGCAACCACCATTGCCTGGGTTTCACCCCGTGTGAACAATGCGGAACCGTGTGCCCTCGGCAGCAACCCGGTGCGAATGTTTATCGGGCGCACGGTGCGGGTATCGCGGCCATCTATTCGCGGCTCGCCTCCAAGGATCTGTCCACGGACGATCTCCTTTTCAATACTGCCCATTACGTCCTCGATCGCCCCCGCCACGGAACTGTCGGAATCTTCCGTAGTGAGTTCAGCGACCACACTGGCGTACGCTTCTTCAATCTTTGCGGTGCGCGCCTGTTTTTCCCTGGTCTGGTACGCATCACGCAAATGCTGCTCAGCTGCCTGACGTACCTTTGCCGCCAGCGCCTCATCCTTCTCGGGTGACACCCAGTCCCACAACGGTTTACCAGCTTCGTCCGCCAACTCGTTGATGATCGCGATGACTGCCTGCATTTGCTCGTGGCCGTACATAACCGCACCGAGCATGACGTCCTCTGGCAGTTGCATGGCTTCAGACTCGACCATCAGTACAGCCTGCTGCGTTCCGGCAACCACCAGGTTGAGCTGGGTTTCCTTCAACTCTGTAAGTGTCGGGTTGAGCACATACTCGCTGTTGATATATCCCACACGGGCTGCACCGATCGGGCCGTCAAACGGGATTCCCGAGATCGCAAGTGCGGCTGACGCGCCAATCATTGCCGGAATATCGGAATCAATTTCACTGTCAGAAGACAAGACGGTGGCAATGACCTGAACTTCGTTGAGGAAACCATCAGGGAAGAGCGGTCGAATGGGCCGGTCGATCAGACGGCAGGTAAGGACTTCTTTTTCAGACGGACGGCCTTCGCGCTTGAAAAATCCACCGGGGATCTTGCCGGCTGCGTAGGTTTTTTCCTGATAGTCGACGGTCAGGGGAAAGAAAGCCTGCCCTGGACGGACTTCTTTCTTGCCAACGACGGTGACGAGAACAACGGTGTCGTCGAGATGCACCATGACTGCGCCATGTGCCTGACGGGCGATCTCGCCGGTTTCGATAGTAAGTTGGTGTCGCCCGTATTGAATGGTTTTCCGAATAGCGTTCAAAAGACTGCCCTCAAATGTAAAAGTGGCGCGGAAACGTTATCCGCGCCAAACCACCGGACAATGAATTGTCCGCAAGAATTTATAGGAATTTTCAGGGTGCTGCAGGGGACGGGACACGGCCCGGCTATTTGCGCAGCCCGAGACTTTCGATGACCTGACGATACCGGCCAACGTCCGATCTGCGCAGATAATCCAGCAGTTTCCTGCGCTGGCTTACCATCTTCAGCAGGCCGCGACGGGAATGATGGTCCTTGGCGTGAGACTTGAAATGCCCGGTCAGATCATTGATGCGTGCTGTCAGCAGTGCAACCTGAACTTCGGGAGAACCGGTGTCACTCTTCCCCCTCTGATAGCTGGTCACCAATTCTGCTTTCTGGACCGTCGTTATAGCCATTACTCTTTGTCTCCGCAAGAAAGGCGGCGATTATAACCGCCAAAACCTCGTTTTCCAAGCAATTTTCCGTATTTACAACGCACTACGGCGCCGACGAAACCAGACGTTTCGGCTTCAGCGATCCGTCGCTGGATATTTCCCCCAAACCGAGGAAATCACCCTGCTCCGAATACACCCGAACCTGCCCTGGCGCGACATTATCCAGCCCGTAAACACGCAGGCCGTGCCCGAGCCGTGTGCTGTCGGACAGGGTCAATCTCACTTCGGGCATATCACCCAGCAACAGATCGATCGGTCTGAGCACTGCCAACCGCCCCGCCAGCGGCATTCGGTCCAGCGCTTCCAGCCCGACGGCTTCGCTGACCTCGATTGACCCAATCGCCATGCGGCGCAATCCTGTCAGGTACGCGCCGCACCCGAGTCGATCTCCAAGATCTTCAGCCAGGGTCCGAATGTAGGTCCCCTTGCTGCACCTGACCGAAATCTCCAGCGTCTCTGTCGATTGCCGCGTCGCCTCAAATTCCAGAATATGGACGCGCCGGGTTGCGCGTTCCACGCTGATGCCTTTTCTGGCAAGGCTATAGAGTGGTCGGCCATTGACCTTAACGGCGCTATACATAGGCGGCAGCTGGTCGATTTCACCTGTCAGCGCCTTGACCGCGAGGTGCAGCCTGGCATCGTCGAAATCGGGTGGCGCCCCGGCAGAGAGTTCGCCCTCTGCGTCACCCGTCGAACTGCGCCATCCCAACCGCAGGCTGGCGCGGTAAGTCTTGGATGACTCAAGCAACGGGTGGGAAAATTTTGTCGCCTCGCCCAGGCAAATCGGCAGCAGACCTGAAGCGAGAGGATCAAGCGTACCGGTATGACCCGCCTTTGCGCGGTCAAACATCCGGCGCACTTGCTGCACTGCCGCGTTGGATGTCAGCGTCGGTGGCTTGTCAAGCAGGACGACACCGCTGATCCTGCCCGGGTTACCCGGTCCCTGGCTGACGGGATCTGACAGGCGGTCAACCCTCGTCGGTTGAGTCGCCAACGGCCCGCTCGATCAGGCGAGACAGTCGTGCGCCGCGTTCTATCGACTCATCGTAGACAAAATGCAAATCGGGAACCGTCCTGATGCGCAACGACTTCGCCAGGCGAGAGCGCAACAATCCCGAAGCGCTATGCAATCCCTCAAGTGCTGGCTGAATTGCGTCTTCGCCACGCAGGGTTGTAAAAAAAACCTGCGCATGATGACCATCCCCACTGACTTCAACATCCGTGACGGTGACCAGTTCGACTCGCGGATCCTTTAACTCTGTGTGAATCAACCCTGCAATCTCTCGCTGGATATGATCGGCGAGCCGTCCTGCTCGGGAGGTGTTTTTTGCCAAAACGGCTTTACCAGGGCGCTTGCGTCAAGACTGCCGGTCAAAGCGTCCGGGCAACCTCGACGACTTCGTAGACCTCGAGCTGATCACCCTCTTTCAGGTCGGCGAAGTTCTTGATCGATAACCC
>DATKYN010000066.1:0-5646 GCA_035528435.1 Burkholderiales bacterium | reverse complement strand
TACCCTCGAGTCCAGCGCTGAGGAAGCCGCCGCCCCACACCATATGTGCGATCGGGATGTAGCAAAGGAACAGCCAAAACACCATGAACCACAACACCGCCGAGAACTTGATGCGCTCGGCAAACGCGCCGACGATCAGGGCCGGCGTAATGCAGGCGAAGGTGAGCTGGAATGTGACGAACACATACTCGGGGATGGTGCCGCTGAGCGAGTCCGGGGTAATTCCCGACAGGAACGATTTGCCAAAGCCACCGTAGATCGAATTGAACGGGCCTTCGGTAAAGGTCAGGCTATAACCGAACATCGCCCACAGGATGGACATCAGGGCAAAAATGGCAAAGACCTGCATCAGCACGGAGAGCATGTTCTTGGCCCTGACCAGGCCGCCGTAGAACAGCGCCAGGCCGGGGATCGTCATCATGATGACCAGAACTGTTGCGACAATCATCCAGCTGGTGTCGCCCGAATCCAGGGCGTCCTGAGCCAGCGCTGGCGTCGCGGCGGAGAGGATGCCTGCCAGCATCGACCACGAAAGAATTTTCCTGAGCATTCTTGTTCTCCCTTACAGCGCGTCCGCGCCGGTTTCGCCGGTGCGGATGCGTATAACCTGTTGGAGATCGAAAACGAAGATCTTGCCGTCACCGATTTTTCCGGTGTTGGCGGACTTTTCGATCGCTTCAATGACCTGTTCAAGAACATCGTCCTTGATTGCCGCTTCGATTTTGACCTTCGGTAAAAAATCGACGACGTACTCGGCACCGCGATACAGCTCGGTATGGCCTTTCTGTCGGCCGAATCCCTTGACCTCGGTCACGGTGATGCCTTGTACGCCAATGGCGGACAGAGCCTCACGGACCTCGTCAAGCTTGAACGGCTTGATTACTGCACTCACGAGTTTCATGTTGTCTCCAGTTGCCTATAGTTGTTGAGCCCGGCTTTGTGCCGGGAATTAAAATGCGGGCGCTTGATCGGCTCACTGCCGGGCACCAGATCCGGACAAACCAGCGCCGGTGGATTTGCAGTATGCGTGCCAGCCAAAAAATAACATTAAAATCAATATATTAAAGTTTTTTCGGCTTTTTGATCGACGATACCAGCACCAAGTTGGTGCGAAATATCATGGTATAGCCCCGAATTGGTGCGGCGGAATTTCAGTCTTTTGCCAGCGCTATCACCGGCAGAAAATCCCGCCGCGTTGAGTGCAACAACACGAAACCGGGATATCCGCCGGGAGGCGCCGTTAACGGCTACTGACAGGCCGGGGACATGACGTCATCGGCCTGTGCAGTTTCCTCAGAAGCTCTTGGATATGGAAAAGAAGACCCGATCCTCAGCGATCGGAGCCGGGTTATTGATATCGTTGTCGGTCCAGGCAAGCTGGTAATCGAGTCCGGTATAGGTCGCGTCGCTGTAGCCGACATAGATTTTGTAGTCGTCGTAATCACTGTCGCTGTTGTTGACGCCTGACGTCGTGCCGCTATACATCGTCGTGCCGTAGCTGCCACCGATCGCCAGCCCCATCGGGAAGGTGTATTCGGCAGCGATGTCGAAGTATCCCGAACCATCGGCGTTGAGGATGCCGAACGCTTCGTCGCTGATGGTGTAGTAGTAGCTGGCAGACAACCAGTTCCACGAGCCTTTGATGTATAACTCGTCCGTATTCAGGCTGCTTTCACCGGGGTAGTCGTAGTGCAGGTAACCAAGGTCCATGCCGAAGTCACCCCAGCTCTTCGCCCAGCCGATGTAGGCATCGAGTTCCACCGACGTATTGGAGTTGAAATCAACATTGGAGGCCCAGGCTCCGGCGTAAATGCCGGTTCCTTCGCTGGCCCAGTCGAAGCCGCCCTGTACTGCGAACTTTTCGTCGGTCTGTGAGATGCCGCGAAACACGTAATCGGTGGTGAACGTCAGGTTGGCGCTGATCGGAATCGAAGCGTCTTGTGCCGTTGCGACGCCGGGCAGAGCAAGCGCGGCGGCGAGGGCGATGGCATTCTTTTTTGCTGCAAACATGTATATCTCCTGTTACAAGATGGAAGGAACAAAACAAAAGCGCGATGGTGCATTACGCAACCCGCGTGCCATCCACATAGATACTGTAAAATCATATAGTTAAAGGTATTTCGGGCAATCATAATGGTGCGATGCCGCATCAGATTGGTGCGGCAGGAAGCGCTGATGCACCGGGTTGGAGCGGCGAGCCGAGTGGGCGCTGTTTGTTACACTCGCTCGCAGGAGATAAAGACTGTGGATACCAAAGTGTTTGATGAGATCAGCCGGCGCGTTGACGACCTGATCGCCAATACACCCGTTGAGGACGTGCAGAAAAATCTGCGCGCCCTGATGTCGGGCTGGTTTTCGCGTCTCGATCTGGTGACGCGCGAAGAATTCGACGTTCAGCAGTCGGTTCTGCAGCGCACCCGCGAGAAGTTGTCGCAGATGGAAGCGCGCGTCGCCGAACTGGAACGTGCCCTCGGCGGCCGGACCGAAGACTGAGCCGCCAGCCTGCCATGTCGCTCGCAGTTCTCTATAGTCGGGCGCTGTCTGGCATGGACGCACCGCTCGTCACCACAGAGGTGCATCTGGCCGCGGGGCTGCCGAGCTTCACTATCGTTGGTTTGCCCGAAGCCGAGGTCAAGGAGGCGCGTGACCGGGTTCGCTCGGCACTGATCAATTGTCAGTTCGAATTCCCGGCACGGCGCATTACCGTGAATCTGGCGCCGGCGGATCTGCCGAAGGAAAGCGGGCGCTTCGATTTGCCGATTGCCCTTGGCATACTTGCGGCTTCGGGGCAGTTGCCCAAAGAAGAGCTTGATCGCTACGAGTTTGCGGGCGAGCTTGCATTGACCGGGGAATTACGCCCGATACGCGGCGCCCTTGCGATGACCTACCGTGCGCACGGCTCCGGGCGCGCTTTCGTGCTGCCTGCCGCAAGTGCCGACGAGGCAGCACTCGTGGCCGAAGCGCAAGTTTTCGGCGCCGGCAATCTGCTCGAGGTTTGTGCCCATCTCTCCGGGCGCGAGCAACTCGACTGCCACCGCCAGAACCCGCAGCCGGTTGCCCCGGTGGTTGCCGATCTGTCGGACGTCAAAGGACAACTCGAAGCGAGGCGCGCACTCGAAATTGCTGCAGCCGGCGGCCACAGTATATTGATGGCAGGCCCACCCGGAAGCGGGAAGACCATGCTGGCCGAGAGGCTCGCGGGCATTCTTCCGCCGATGACGGAAACCGAGGCGCTGCAGTCGGCCGCAATCCAGTCGCTCGGTTCGCAGGGGTTCGATGTCAGCCGCTGGAAACAGCGCCCCTATCGCGCACCGCACCACACCGCGTCTGCTGTGGCACTGGTCGGCGGGGGCAGTCAACCGCGTCCGGGGGAGATCTCGATGGCGATGCACGGTGTGCTGTTTCTCGATGAGCTGCCCGAGTTCGCACGCAATGTACTTGAAGTCCTGCGTGAGCCGCTGGAATCGGGCCGCATCGTGGTGTCGCGCGCAGCGCGTCAGGCCGAGTTCCCGGCGCGGTTTCAACTGGTAGCTGCGATGAACCCTTGTCCTTGCGGTTACCTCGGACATTTCAATGAACGCTGCCGATGTACACCGGAACAGGTCGCACGCTACCGAGGGCGCATTTCCGGACCGTTGCTTGACCGCATCGATATCCAGATCGAAGTTCCAGCGGTGGCGGAAGGCGACATCACGAACAAGCAGTGGGGCGAGTCGAGTGAGGCGGTGCAGGCGCGCACCGCGCGCGCGCGCGATATTCAACTTTCACGGCAGGGAAAGACCAACGCCATGCTCGGCGTGCAGGAAACCGAGCAGCACTGCACGCCGGACGCCGACGGTGAGAAACTGGTGCGCTCGGCGCTGACGCGTCTCGGTCTTTCGGCACGCGCCTATCACCGCGTGCTCCGGATTGGCCGCACGATTGCCGATATCGCGGCAAGTCCCCAAGTCAGTTCGCAACATCTTGCCGAAGCGATACAGTACAGAAGGTTTGCATGAACGATCAGCACGACCTGACCGATATATTGCGTTCACGCTTTCCGATTGTTGCGATCGAGACACACGAGGAGGCGCGTGTCATTGCCTTGCTCGAGCGCATCAGCAACCTCGAATCGCAGGCGCTGTTTGTGTGGACGGTCACGGAAGGCCTGAGTCATCATGGCCGAACCGATTCGATTCCGCTCACGCGGCCGCTATCCGTGGTTGCCAGTGAGCGGATCAACGCCTTGCGCGAATGGGCCAGCAATCGCACCGTTATGCCGAACGGCTAATTCAGGAACAGAGAGATCGAAATGGAAGCGCTCGAAAGCTGGAAAGAAGAAATGCGATCAGCATACCTGTATCGCGTAGTCTCTGCCTGTGAGGCGGGAACGGCGCGCGAAGGGCTGTTCAGGCAATTGGGGATCGAGGCCGAGAGCCAGGCGAAAATCTGGGCCGATAACCTGCGCAAGGAAGGCGGCGCGGTGCCCGCTGCCTACGAGCCTGACATGCGCAGCCGCATCATTGCCGCGCTCACCCGGCGCTTCGGGCCGCGTTCGACGCGTAGCTTGCTCACTGCAATGAAAGTGCGCGGCATGTCCCTTTATGCGGTGTCAGACCCGAGGCACTTCGTGCCGGGAGCAAAATCCGGCGGTGAGGGGCGCCATCGCGGTTTGTCCGGTGGCGGCAACCTGCGCGCCGCCGTCTTTGGCGTCAATGACGGTCTGGTATCCAATGCCAGCCTGATACTCGGTGTCGCTGGCGCAGCAGCAGACATTGGCGTGATCGTTCTGTCGGGAATTGCAGGGCTGCTCGCCGGCGCGTTTTCGATGGCGGCCGGTGAATACGTGTCGGTGCGCTCGCAGCGTGAAATGTACGAATATCAGATCGGCCTCGAAGCGGACGAACTCGAACAGTATCCGGAAGAAGAAGCGGGCGAGCTGGCGTTGATTTATGAAGCCCGTGGCATCCCGCACGATACGGCAAAGAAAATGGCTGACGATATCATTGCCGATCCCGATCGTGCGCTCGACGCACTGGCGCGCGAAGAACTCGGGCTCAACCCGGACGAACTCGGCTCGCCGTGGGGTGCGGCCATCTCGTCCTTTCTCGCATTTGCCGTTGGCGCGATGATCCCGCTGGTGCCGTTCCTGGTACTGGCACACCACGGCGCGTTGCCAATCTCAATCGGACTCACCGCAATTGCCCTGTTCTCCGTCGGCGCGACCCTGAGCCTGTTTATCGGCCGCGGCGCAATTACTGGCGGACTGCGTATGCTGCTGATCGGCGGTGGTGCCGGTGCGCTGACGTTTCTGATCGGGCGCATGCTGGGCGTGGCGATGGGGTAGCGGGCAGGAGTGAATCGTCTCTGCCTCCTTTACTGGCAACAGCATCGCGGAAGCGGCAACGTCAGCCGAGGGCATCGCTGTCGGTGCAGGCGCTCAGTACCTCGATATCGGCGAAACCTATGGAATCAGCACTGTTGCGCCCAGCGTTTTGCCGCTTTCGATGGCGACGTGCGCCTTCACCGCATCCTTTAATGGGTATTCGTAGTTGATGTTGGCGTCGAGTATGCCGTCGCCGATTGCCTTGAACAGATCACGCGCCGCCCATTCGAGGTCGGAGCGTTTGGCGAGATAGTGCATGATCGCCGGCCGGGTAATGAACA
>DATKYN010000065.1:0-3737 GCA_035528435.1 Burkholderiales bacterium | reverse complement strand
TTGCGAAAAATCGAATGTTCGCAGCTTCATGATGCTTTCCAGACTTGCGTGAGCGCCCGCGTGGTAGTGCGTGACGCCGGTGTAACGCACCTTGCCCTCTGCCTTCCACTCGGCCAGCGTTTTGGAGTGGGTGCGCCAGTCTGTGAGGTTATGAATCTGCATCAGGTCCATGACATCGACCCGCATTCTTCGAAACGACTCGTTCATCTGGTCGATACCCGCGCCTTGCCCCGATGTCCACACTTTAGTTGCCATGAACAGCCGGGGGCGAAGCGATAGCTGCGCCGTGAGATCTCCGACAACGCTCTCCGATGTGCCATACATCGGAGAACTGTCGATCACTGCTCCGTCATGTGCAACGAATTGGCGCAGCACTTCGCGCAGCGGCTCGCGCTCATTATCGCCAGAGCCAACGCCAAACGACTGGTAGGTGCCGAGTCCGATTACGGGTAGTTGTTCGCCCGAGTCATGAATCGGCCGTTGCATCATCGGCTGTGTCGGCGGCTCAGCGCGGACCGTTGCCAGGGAAGTTGGCAGGCCGACGGCGGCCGCCATTTTGAGTATCGTCCGGCGCTTGCGGTTCAGGTTCATAGGGGGTAATTCCTTTTTGCCTTCAGTGCGGCACGCAGCTGCTCTTGTCGTTGACCGAGAAGATAAGCGGTGGACGCCCACAATACCGCAATCGGCACAGCGATGAACGAGATGCCCGATAGACCGGCACCGAGAAGGCGCAGGCCCTCGTACAGCCAGCCGGAAACCGCATCGCCACCGCGTACAACGGCGGTATCAATGAAATTCTTGACCTTGTATTTCTCTTCGCGTGAAACGACGGTAAACAGGATCTCTCGCGCGGGTTTGCTCAGGGCGTATTCACCGGCGCGGCGAATGACTCCGAACACGATGAGCACTGCCAGTGTCGGGAACAAACCCAGAAAGAAAAATCCCACTATCGCCACCACCGGCATCAGAATCAGCGTGATGGTCACGCCAAATCGGCCGATGACCCGGCGGACAATCAGCAATTGCCCGCACAGCGTCAGGGCATTGACGACGAGGTCGATCAGTCCAAACAGCGCGGTGCGCTCGCCGGTATCCGGAATCGCCTCGGAGATGATATGTGCCTGCTGAAAATACAAAAAGGTCGATAGCAGCGTAAACAAGACCATGTAAAGAGCCATGCCGAGCAGGTATTCCGAGCGTAGCAGCAGGGAAATGCCACCAAACATGCTGCCGCCAATCGGTTGCCGCCGGTCCATGCCGGTTGTTGAGATCTGCTGCTTCGGTCGCCTTGACCATATGGACAATCGAAAAATGCAAATGATTGCACCCAGCATGAAGCATGCGGAAATCGGAAGCAGGGTTGTGGGGCCCACGACAGGTGCCATCGTGGTTGTGATCAGCGGCCCGGTGATTGCGCCGAAGCTGCCTCCGGCGGCGATAAAGCCGTACAGGCGTCGTGCCTGTGCATTGCTGAACAGGTCTGCCATGAAGCTCCAGAAAACTGAAACGACAAACAGATTGAACACGCTGAGCCAGATGAAGAACGCTCGAGCCGTTTCGGTCGGGGCGATGCCGGACTTGAAGAGCGCGTAAAAAACCAGCAGGTTGATGGCGAAGAACAAGTAGGTCGCGGGCAGAAATTGCCGTTTCGGAATGTGCGACGAGATCCAGCCGAATATTGGTACCACCGCAAGCATTGCCATGAAAGTGCCGGTAAACAGCCATTGCAGATTCTCAACGCCTGCCTGAATCCCCATTTCGTCGCGGACAGGGCGCAAAATATAGTACGCACACAACAAGCAAAAGAAATAGGCGAACGACCAGAGCATGGCGGCTATTTCTGATGGCCTTGCTCTTGCAAGGTCTTTGAATACGCGATTAACGAAGGGCTGCTTCATACCCGGATTCTATCCGGAAGGCCTGGCCGTTGTGTTTGTGAATCGTCTCGAAGCCGGGGCGTTGGGAGCGGTGGAACCGGCGGGACGCGTGCTAGAGTTCCGCTACCTCTTGGCATTAGGGAAAACATGTCAGTAAATCTGCAAGACATTCGCTCAGCCGCCGATGCGATCGCCGGTGAGATTGTGCAAACACCGTGTGTGCTGTCTCGCACCTTGTCGGAAATTTCCGGCGCCCGGATTTACCTGAAGTTCGAGAATCACCAATTCACCGCGTCGTTCAAGGAGCGCGGCGCCCTGAACCGATTGCTGGCGTTGCCGCCCTCGGCACGAGCCAGTGGTGTTATCGCTGTTTCGGCTGGCAATCATGCGCAAGGTGTCGCTTATCACGCGCAACGCCTCGGTGTGCCGTCAGTCATTGTGATGCCGCGATTCACGCCTCACGTAAAAGTTGTTCATACCCGGAACTTTGGTGCGGAGGTGATCCTGCATGGTGAGAATTTTGACGCAGCCAGGGACTACGCCCCGCGCCTGATCCGCGAGCGCGACCTGACGTTCATCCATCCGTATGACGACGAGGCCGTCATTGCGGGGCAGGGCACCATTGCGCTCGAGATGCTGGAAGCGTGTCCCGAGCTGGATACGCTTGTCGTGCCGATCGGTGGCGGCGGGTTGATCTCGGGAATAGCGGTCGCGGCAAAAGCCATTAAGCCCGATATTGAAGTCATCGGGGCAGAGACCATGCGTTTTCCGTCGATGTACTGCGCCTTGCATGGCACCGCGCCGCATTATGGGGAGAACACGATCGCCGACGGTATTGCAGTGAAAGTACCGGGTGCGATCACGCTCGAAATCGTGCGGCAACTCGTTGACGATGTTCTCCTCGTCGATGAAGGCGACATTGAGGAAGCCATGTTGCTGTTGCTCGAGGTTGAAAAGACCGTGGTTGAAGGCGCCGGAGCGGTTGGTCTGGCGGCGACACTACGTCATAGGGAGCGGTTTGCCGGAAAAAAAGTGGGCCTGGTGCTTTGCGGCGGCAATATCGATCCGTTGACGCTGTCCGATATTATCGAGCGTGGTATGGCGCGCAGCGGCCGGCTGACACGGCTGCACGTGCAGATGCGCGACTTGCCGGGATCACTCGCGTCGGTGACGCGAGTGCTCGGTGAGGTCAACGCCAATATCGAGGAAGTCCACCACCAGAGGGCGTTTTCGACGCTTCCAGTGCAGAGTGCCGAAGTCGAATTTGTGATCGAGACACGTGATCGGGATCATGTTCAGGAGATCATCAGCGTGCTTGAGAAAGCGGGTTACAAGGCCAAAGCAGGTCAGCCGGACCTTTAACCGCAGAAACAGGTGAGCCCTGTTTGAATGCGCGCTATCTTTTGTTCAAACCGGGTCGTATAACCGCTTTACTCGACCACAACGTGTTCCTGTGTGAACCACATCGGCGAGTTGGGCAGATCGATGAACTTTTCTTCGTCAGCGAGCAACTCGGCAGCCGCCTGCTGTTTGGCGGGATCGTCGCCACCAAGTGTGTCGAAAGAATCAAACCATAATTCGGCAACGCCATCGTACGGCGCCGGCGCGCCACCGTTGCGGGCCTGCAGTGCTCTGTGCAGACCTGGCATGTCTGCGGTGTGAGCCTGGACGTAACGCCTGATTCCAAGCACCCCGGCGCGGGCTTTGACGAGTGCTGCGTGTGTTCCTCGCCAATATTTCTGAAACGCCTCCGCTGTCATGCCTGGCCGGCGACGCAGGCAAAAAATCAACTTGATCATTCGTTCGTCTCGATAAAGATGACAAGATGCGTTGAGATCGGGGCTGTCAATCTGGTCGCAC
>DATKYN010000064.1:0-55133 GCA_035528435.1 Burkholderiales bacterium | reverse complement strand
GTTGATTCTCGCCTTGGTTTGGCGCCCGGCCGGTGCTCAGGATCTGCCCGATCTTGGAGATGCATCGCAGTCGACGTTGTCGCCGCTGCAGGAGTTACGCTACGGCGCAGCAGTCATGCGACAGATCCGCTCTAGCAGCGTTTTTCTCGCCGATGTCGAAGTGACCGACTATATTGGCCAGATTGGTTACGGGCTGGTTGCCAACAGCCCTGATCCCGGCGGACATTTCGAGTTTTTTGTACTGAAAGACAAAGCCATCAACGCGTTTGCATTGCCGGGTGGCTATATTGGCGTTCACAGTGGGCTGATGCTGGCGGCGCAGAGCGAGTCGGAAATGGTCGGCGTCATCGGTCATGAAATTGCGCACGTAACGCAGCGTCACATCGCCCGCATGATGGCGGCCCAGCAGAAAACCGGACTCGCCTCGCTCGCGGCGCTTGCCGTGGCGATACTTGCAGCACAATCCAGTCCCGAACTTGCCCAGGCGGCGATTCTGGCTTCGCAGGCTGTACCGCTGCAATCGGCACTGAGTTTCAGTCGCGACCATGAACGGGAAGCCGATCGGATCGGGCTGCAAATCGTGGAGAAATCAAACTACGATGTGCACGCGATTCCCGTTTTCTTCGAACGCTTGCAGCGCGCGTCGAGGGTGTACGAGGGTGGTGCGCCATCGTATCTGCGAACCCACCCGCTCACGTTCGAGCGTATTGCGGATATTCAAAGCCGCACCACTGATCTGCCATATCGTCAGGTGCCGGACAGTCTGGATTTCCATCTGGTCAGAGCGCGCTTACTCGCATTGGACGGTCCCGCCTCAGACGCTGTCCCGACGTTCAAGAGACGTATTGATGAGCGCAAGTCGACCAGCGAGCTGGCGTCGCGCTACGGCCTTGTGGTGGCCATGCTGAGGATGGAAGAGCTTACGATTACTGATCTGGATGCGGCGCGCGTGCAGGTCGATCAAATGAGGGAGCAGGCGCCGAATCATCCGATGATTCTTGCACTCGCCGCGGAGCTCGAAGCCCGTTCCGGGCAAATGCAGCCGGCACTGGAAATTTATCGCCAGGGCCTGGCGCTATATCCAACGAGAAAGGCGCTGGTTTACGGCTATTCGAAGGCGCTGATGGACACCGGGCAAGCCAGACAGGCCGCGGAATTTCTCGACCGAAGCATTGCGGTCGTCGAAAACGATCCCCGTTTGTATGAGATGAAAGCCGAGGCGCATGCGGTGCTGGGGGAGCTTTCGGCACAACACCGGGCGCAGGCGGAAGCCTCGCTGTTGCGTGGCAACCTGCCCGCGGCAATCGAGCAGCTACGGCTTGCGCAGTCGATTGCTGATGGGGATTTTTATGAACGATCCAGTGTGGATGCCCGGCTACGCGAGTTGATGCTTTTTGACGCCGAGTTACGTCGTCAGGATTGATAAGTCAGGACGCACTCGCCGGTAAGGATTATCCGGACTGCGGTATGAATTGTTCGCCTGACATGGCGGTTTTTCCTAACATGAGGCGGTTTTCTCCCGGCCGTGGGTGTGATGAACAGGATTGGCAAGTACGAAGTCGTTCGTGAGCTGGGTAAAGGTGCTACCAGTATCGTTTACCTGGCGCGTGATTCGTTCGCAAACCGGGAGGTGGCGATCAAGCTCGTTCACGCCGACGCGTTAAGGGATCAGGAATACGGCAAGCGTTTCCGGAAGCTTTTCCTGACCGAGGCATCGCTTGCCGGCAAGCTCTCACATCCTCATATAGCGACCATCTATGACGCGGCTTCTGAAGAAGCAGGCAGCTATCTTGTGATGGAGTACGTGAGCGGCGGGACACTCGAGCAGCATATCGCGCCGGAAACCCTGTTGCCGATCAAAACGGTGATGGAGATCGCCTTCAAATGCTGCAAGGCGCTCGACTATGCGCATC
Organism: Burkholderiales bacterium; assembly: GCA_035528435.1. Lineage (GTDB taxonomy): Bacteria > Pseudomonadota > Gammaproteobacteria > Burkholderiales > Eutrophovitaceae > SG8-40. The sequence goes on along the minus strand of DATKYN010000064.1, from coordinate 53,220 downwards.
AAAGAGGCATCATTCACCGCGACATCAAACCTGCCAACATACTGTTGACCGATGACTCCGATATCAAGATTACGGACTTCGGAGCAGCTTTGAATGTTTCCAGCGATACCACACAAATATCGGGAATCGGCTCACCGGCTTACATGTCTCCCGAGCAGTTGAATGAGGCGTCGCTGACGCATCACACGGATATGTTTTCGCTCGCCGTCGTGATTTACCAGTTGCTCACCGGGCATCTCCCGTTTGATGGTACGACCGGATTCGGAATGATGAACCAGATACTCACTGCCGATCCCGCTGCGCCGAGCGCGCATCGTCCACAGATTCCGGCGCGGGTTGACGAAACGGTGCTTGTTGCTTTGCGCAAGGAGCCGGGCGAGCGCTATGCGACGTGGGAGGAGTTCGCACAACAACTGGCCAATGCATTCGGCAAGCTTGAGTACGCCGATGACAAGATCGCGGATGCTGAAAAATTCAGCACGTTGCGGCGCCTGGACTTCTTTCGCCGATTCACCGATGTCGATCTGTGGCAGGTTTTGCGCATAGCCGAGTGGGTGAGATATGGCCCCGACGACCTGGTTATTCGGGAAGGCGATGTGGGAACCGCGTTTTATATTGTTGTGAGTGGTGAGGTCAGGGTCACCAAGCAGGGGAAAGTGCTGAACATCCTCGGCACCGGTGATTGTTTCGGTGAGATGTCCTACGTGGGCAGTCGCAATTTGCCGAGAACGGCAAGTGTGGTCGCCGCCGATACCGTTACCGCCGTCAGGGTGAGTCCCGAGGCCCTGTCCCACGCCACACAAACCTGCGCCCATGCCTTTGATTCGGCATTCCTTGAACTGCTCGTGTCCCGGCTTGAGTCTGCGAATATCCGTCTTTCGAGCTTGTTGATGGATGGGTGGATCGACACGCGCTAGCGATTCCGTCCGGCGCCAACCAGGCGATGACTTGGCCGGCGACCGAATGCATAATAGGAAGCTATGTCAAACGGTGAAACAATGCGATTCGACGAGGACCTCGATGCCCGCGGGCTTCAGTGCCCGCTTCCGATTCTGAAAACCAAGAAAATGCTGAATGGTATGGAATCAGGACAAACGCTGAGAATACTGGCGACCGATCCGGGTTCCGTTCGCGACTTCCAGGCATTTTCACGGCAAACGGGAAATGAATTGCTGGAGCATGCTGCGGCAGACGGTGAATTCCGCTTTCTTATGAGAAAGAAATAGCACCGTGCGCCGCACACCTGACGGCCTGGACTGCGCCATTGTGGAGTTTGACCGAGCGCTCAGGACGCTCGCTGGCGCCACTCGCTCTACTCGCGCCATGCCGGGCGATGCGATCGGAGAAGCGGATCTGCCGCAAGCCGCGCGTCGTCATGCCGCGGCGCTCATGCGTGTTAACCACACTGGTGAAGTTTGCGCCCAGGCCCTGTACGCCGGGCAGGCGCTGACGGCGCGAGATACAGAGACTAAAACAGTTCTGCAACAGGCCGCAGAAGAAGAAACTGACCACCTTGCCTGGACGGCTGAGCGCGTAGAGAGCCTGGGCGGGCGCCTGAGTGTTCTCAATCCGGCGTTTTATGCGAGCGCATTTGTTGTAGGTGCCTTGTCAGGCGCTTTGGGAGACCGTTGGAACCTGGGGTTTCTGGCGGAAACAGAGCGACAGGTCGAGGCACACCTCGATGGTCATCTGGACAGCTTGCCGGAGTCCGACCAGAAAAGCCGGGCTGTTGTCGAGATGATGAAGCAGGACGAAGCCCGACACGCATCGAGCGCAACGGTTCATGGCGCCGCAGAGCTGCCGGGCCCGATCAGGAAAGTCATGAAGCTGGCGGCGCGAGTCATGACGTTTTCAACATACCGTATCTAACGTAATAACGCCGGCAGGCTAGTCGGTCGTGGTCAGGAGCGGGTCCTCCACAATCTCGAAGTCGTGAGTAATTTCCGCTGTTTTCCCGAGCATGATCGACGCAGAGCAATACTTCTCCGCTGATAACTCAACCGCCCTTTTCGCGTGCACCGGATTGACGCTGGAACCCTTGATCACGAAGTGCATGTGGATGCGTGTAAATACCCTTGGCTCTTTTTCAGCGCGTTCGGCATCGATTTCGACCCGGCAGTCGCTCACCCGCTGACGCGCTTTCTTCAGAATGGTGACAACGTCATAAGCACTGCAACCCCCGGTGCCCAACAGGACCACCTCCATCGGGCGCGGCCCGAGGTTGCGCCCGCCACCCTCGAGGGCTCCATCCATGACGAACGCGTGGCCGCTTTCGCTTTCGCCGACGAATGCGGCATTGTCGATCCATTTAACTGTGGCTTTCATCGTTATGTCTTTTTCGGGAGAACGTGGTATCGAGCCAATGTGAATTCAAACGGTTGCGCCGCGCCGAATTCGTTGCAGGTCTGACGCATGCTCGGCAAACGAACGGGCGTCATTTCCCGCTCCCCTGGACAGCAACGGCCTCTTGCTGGCCGACTGCGCCAGCGAGCGAGGTAGGACAGGTGCCCGATGCCGAAATTGCAGGCGCTTCGGCTCGATAGACCTGACGTTTTGTGGCGGTGACAATTATCCATATATTACAGGGGGTTGCCCCCCAAAAGCTATGCTTTTACAGCTTCAATAGGGTAGAATAACCGGTTTTTCAGACAGCAGATATTTCTGAACGACTGGCGACCCACATGGCAGACAATAAAGACCGACCCGGTGATGTTCAACCGGGACAAGGCGCGGCCGAAGCCGGCGCGGACTCGATTGATAAGGGCAAGCGCAGAACGCTGATTGCGTGGACGGGCGCAGCCGGAGCGGTGGCCGGTATTGGCGTTGCGGCTCCGTTTGTTATGAGCATGTTCCCGAGTGCGCGCGCGCGCGCCGCTGGTGCGCCGGTCGAGATCGATCTCGGCAAGCTCGAACCGGGGATGATGATTACAGAAGAATGGCGTGGCAAGCCGGTCTGGATTCTTCGCCGCACTGACGGGATGATCGAGAGGGTGCCCGAAACAGACAAGCTTGTCGCCGACCCCGATTCGAGGCAGCCAATGCAGCCGGATTACGCCAGAAACGAATTGCGGTCGATCAAGCCCGACTACCTGGTTCTGGTGGGGATTTGTACACACTTGGGATGCTCGCCGTCGCCGAAGCTCGAGGTTGGAGAAGCGAGTGGGTTGGGGGCCGGCTGGAGTGGCGGGTTCTTCTGCCCGTGTCACGGATCGAAGTTTGACCTGGCCGGACGCGTCTACAAGGGGGCGCCGGCGCCGTCCAATCTGGAGGTCCCGCCACACACTTATTTGTCGGACACGCGATTGCTGGTCGGCGAAGACAGCAAGAGGAGTTGACCAGATGGGCTTGTTGAATTCTTTGTTGGGCTGGGTCGATGAGCGGTTCCCGCTGACGTCGACGTGGAAGCAACACCTTTCGGAATACTACGCACCAAAAAACTTCAACTTCTGGTATTTCTTCGGCGCTTTGTCGCTGCTTGTGCTGGTTATCCAGATTGTGTCAGGGATTTTCCTCACCATGCACTACAAGCCCGATGCGGAGCAAGCGTTTGCATCGGTCGAGTACATCATGCGGGATGTTTCCTGGGGGTGGTTGATTCGCTATATACACTCCACCGGGGCTTCCATGTTCTTTCTGGTGGTTTACCTGCACATGTTCCGTGCCCTGCTTTATGGTTCCTACCGAAAGCCGCGGGAATTATTGTGGATTGTCGGTATGTTGATCTACATGTGCCTGATGGCCGAGGCGTTTTTCGGTTATCTGCTTCCGTGGGGGCAAATGTCCTACTGGGGCGCGCAGGTGATCGTCAATCTGTTTGCTGCCGTACCGTTTGTCGGCCCCGATTTGGCGATCTGGATCCGTGGTGACTATGTTGTATCCGATGCGACACTGAACCGGTTTTTCGCTTTTCATGTGATTGCCGTACCGCTCGCGCTCCTTGGCCTGGTTGCCGCACACCTGGTGGCCTTGCATGAAGTCGGTTCGAATAATCCTGACGGCATCGAAATCAAGAAAAAGAAAGACCCGAAAACCGGGATTCCTCTCGACGGTATTCCTTTTCATCCGTATTACACTGTCAAGGACATGTTTGGTGTGACGGTATTCCTTGCGGTGTTCACGGCAATTGTGTTCTTCGCCCCTGAAATGGGTGGTTATTTCCTTGAGCACAACAATTTCGTCCCGGCCGATCCGCTGAAGACGCCAGCGCATATCGCACCGGTGTGGTACTTCACGCCGTTTTATTCAATCCTGCGCGCGGTGCCGCCGATGTTTGGATCCCAGTTTCCAGGTGTGCTGGCAATGGGTGCCTCGGTCATCATCATGTTTCTCCTGCCATGGCTGGATCGTAGCCCGGTGAAGTCGATTCGCTATCGCGGTGCTGTTTACAAGTCAGCGCTGACATTATTCGTAGTGGTGTTCATCCTGCTTGGCTACCTCGGCACTGAGCCGACCAACGTCTGGGGCCAGTTTGGCCCATGGCTGGGCAATGCAGATCGTGCCACTGTGGTTGCCCGCATCGGCACTGTCGTTTATTTCCTGTTTTTTGTCCTGATGCCCTGGTACACGAGGATCGACAGGACCAGTCCGGAGCCGGAAAGGGTGACGTCGTGAGAGTCGTACTACTTGTAGCGTGCTTGCTGCTTCCTGCGATTGCTTCCGCCGCAGGGGGTGAAGTCAAACTGGATCGCGCCAATGTTGACTTGCGCGACGCTGTTTCAATTCAGCGTGGTGCCCAGGTGTTTGTGAATCATTGTCTTGGCTGTCATTCGGCTTCGTACATGCGTTACAACAAGCTGCTGGATCTGGGGCTGACCGAGCAGCAGGTCGAGGACAATCTGATTTTCACTGGTGCGAAGATCGGCGATACGATGACGATCGCGATGCGTGAGGAAGACGGAAAGGCCTGGTTCGGTGTCGCGCCGCCGGACTTGTCGGTCATTGCCAGATCGCGAGGGGCAGACTGGCTGTATACCTATCTCCGGGGTTTCTACCGAGATGAATCGGTCGCCACCGGCTGGAACAATGTGGTGTTCCCCAACGCCGCGATGCCGCACGTGTTGTGGCAGTTGCAGGGTGTTCAGCGCTTGCATACCGCGGCTGCGGGCGATCATGGTGAGGCACACAACAAGCTGGTCCTCGAAACCCCTGGAACGATGAGCGAACAGGCTTACAACGGCACGATCAGGGACCTGGTGAATTATCTCGAGTACATGGCCGAGCCTGCCAGCGTTAAACGTGAGCAACTCGGAATCATTGTTCTGATGTTCCTTGGATTAATGGCGGCTCTGACATGGCTGCTAAAGCGCGAATTCTGGAAAGACGTGCACTAGAAAAACGGACAAGCTGCCATGATGACACTCTACTCAGGGACTACGTGCCCATTTAGCCAACGCTGCCGGATCGTTCTATACGAAAAAGGCATGGATTTTCAGATCATTGATGTCGATCTGTACAACAAGCCGGAAGATCTGGCGGTGATGAATCCTTACAACCGGACTCCGGTTCTGGTGGAGCGGGACCTCATTCTTTACGAGTCCAATATCATCAACGAATACATTGACGACCGGTTTCCGCATCCTCAGTTGATGCCCGCCGATCCGGTGATGCGCGCGCGGGCCAGATTGTTCCTGTTTCGCTTCGAGAACGAATTGTTCTCCAACATCGATGCGATTGAAGGCGGCACACAGAAGCAGGCGGACAAGGCGCGAATCGCGATCCGCGACAACCTTACCCAGATGGCCCCTGTGTTCGTCAAACAGAAATACATGCTTGGTGACGAGTTTTCAATGCTTGACGTTGCCATCGCGCCTTTATTGTGGCGGCTTGACTATTACGGTATCCAGTTGCCCAAGCAACTCGCGCCGCTGATGAAATATGCAGAGCGGTTGTTCAGCAGACCAGCGTATATCGAAGCGCTTACGCCATCCGAGAAAGTGATGCGCAAGTGACGGAAAACCTGTCGACCACGCCTTATCTCATTCGTGCAATTTACGAATGGTGCTGCGATGGTGGGCAAAGTCCGTATGTGGCGGTGATGGTGAATGCTGACACTCACGTGCCTATGGAGTTCGTCAAAGATGGCGAGATCGTATTGAATATCAGCCCTGATGCGACACGCAATCTCAAGATCGATAACGATGTGATTCGCTTTTCCGCGCGGTTTGGTGGTGTGTCTCAGGAAGTCTCGGTTCCAGTCAGCGCGGTCAAGGGCATTTTTGCCAAGGAGTCAGGGCAGGGACTGGCATTTCAGATCGCACAGCCGGATGAAGCGAATTCCGGCACCAATGACAAGCAGGCGCCGCCACCGGAAGGCGAGACAGACAGGACCCCACCCGATTCGTCACGCCGACGCGCCAGGCTTCAGATTGTTAAGTAGGGTTTCGCAGGGCAGTGCGCTGACCCTATAATTCCGGCCAGGCCGGCATAGCTCAGTTGGTAGAGCAGTTGATTTGTAATCATCAGGTCGCGGGTTCGACTCCTGCTGCCGGCACCAACCTCAAGTCAGGGTAACGGATCTCCATGTTTAGACATCGGCTTTGTTTACTCCAGATCTTCGCGGCACTGTTCCTGCTCGGAAGCTTCTCATTGGCGCCTCGCCCCTCGCTTGCTCAGGACGGGGAGATGACTTTCGAGCACGCGCAAACCAGAACGGCTTATGCGCGCCGCCAAATGGAATCGATGCGCCGGGAACTCAAGGATGCAGAGGCCCGAGAAGAGTCTGCGTTACGCGAACTCGATGACTTGAAAAAGCGCATCGAACAAGCACAACAAAATGCCGAGAACGCTACCCAGGCGCGGCAAAGTGCTGAAGAGAAATTTTCTCTAGCCCGTCAGAGATGGTCGGAGGAGTCGGAGCGGCTGAAGAGAATACATCAGAATCGCGACAATCCGGCCACCGCCCGCTGACGGCGTATTTCACGTACAGGTTTATCCAAAAAAATGAAAATTCACGAATATCAGGCAAAGGAACTGTTGCGCGGATACGGTGTAATCACGCCGCGCGGCGTTCCGTGTTTTTCGGTCGAGGACGCAGTGAAAGCGGCTGGTGACCTGGGCGGTTCGGTGTGGGTAGTAAAGGCACAGATACATGCTGGCGGCCGTGGTAAGGGCGGTGGTGTCAAAGTCGCAAAGTCGGTCGATGAGGTGCGTAAATGGTCTTCGCAAATACTGGGTATGCAACTCAAGACGCATCAGACGGGACCGGAAGGCCAGAAGGTAAAGCGCCTGCTGATAGAGGAAGGCGCGGCTATCGACAAGGAGTTGTACGTTGGAATTGTCGTTGATCGCGCTACGCAACGAGTTTGTGTCATGGCTTCTTCCGAGGGGGGTATGGACATCGAAGAGGTTGCTGCGAATACCCCGGAACAGATCCACAAAGTGTTTGTTGATCCCGATTCCGGACTGACTGACGCAGAAGCGGCGGCATTGTCGGAACAGATCGGGATTCCCCGCTCGTCCCAGGCACAAAGTGTGGCGCAACTGCAGTCACTTTACCGGGCTTTCGTCGAGACTGACGCATCGCTTGCCGAGATAAATCCGTTGATTCTGACTGCCGACGGTAACGTTGTCGCGCTGGACGCGAAGATGAATTTCGATGAGAGCGCCTTGTTCCGGCACCCCGAAATTGTCGATATGCGCGACTTTGACGAAGAAGATCCGATCGAGGTCGAAGCATCCAAACATGACCTGTCCTACATTTCTCTGGACGGCAATATTGGCTGCCTGGTTAACGGGGCCGGATTGGCGATGGCGACAATGGATACGATCAAGCTGTTCGGCGGCGAACCGGCAAACTTCCTCGATGTCGGGGGCGGTGCAACGACTGAAAAAGTGACCGAGGCATTCAAGCTGATGCTGCGCAATCCGGGGCTTAAAGCCATACTGGTCAACATCTTTGGTGGCATCATGCGATGCGATGTGATCGCGGCGGGCGTTGTCGAGGCGGCCAAACAAGTGCAGCTCGGAGTCCCGCTGGTGGTGAGGATGAAGGGTACCAACGAAGAGATCGGGCGACAGATACTTGCAGATTCGGGCCTGCCTATTATCTCCGCAGAGAACATGGGCGAAGCTGCGCAGCGCGTTGTGGCTGCGACAAAAGGGGCTAACTGATGTCTATCCTGATCGACAAGAACACCAGAGTCATCACCCAGGGTATTACCGGAAAGACAGGGCAGTTTCACACTCGTGCCTGCCGCGAATATGCCAATGGTGAGCAATGCTTCGTCGCGGGCGTTAACCCGCGCAAAGCCGGTCAGGACTTTGAAGGTATTCCAATCTTTGGAACGGTGGGTGAAGCGAAGGAGGCAACCGGCGCAAACGTGTCGGTGATATATGTTCCGCCCGCTGGCGCTGCGGCTGCGATCTGGGAGGCGGCCGAAGCCGGGCTTGATCTCGCAATTTGCATTACCGAAGGGATACCTGTTCGTGACATGGTCGAGGTGCGCGACAGGATGCGCAAGCACAACAGCAAGACCGTTCTGCTTGGTCCAAACTGCCCCGGCGTGATTACGCCGGATGAACTCAAGATCGGCATCATGCCGGGGCACATACACCGCAAGGGTGCGATCGGTGTCGTCTCGCGCTCCGGAACGCTGACGTACGAGGCAGTCGCGCAACTCACTGAGCTCGGATTGGGGCAGAGCACGGCAGTCGGTATCGGCGGCGATCCCGTTAACGGTTTGAAACACATCGATGTGTTGAAGCTGTTTAACGAAGACCCTGGTACGGAAGCAGTGGTGATGATTGGTGAAATCGGCGGAACCGATGAAGAGACGGCGGCGCTGTGGGCCAAGACGAATATGACCAAACCGGTTGTCGGCTTCATTGCGGGTGTGACAGCGCCTGCCGGTAAGAGAATGGGGCATGCTGGCGCGATCATTTCCGGGGGGAAAGGGACCGCTGAGGAGAAGCTTGCGGTGATGGAAGATTGCGGTATTCGTGTCACACGCGATCCATCACAGATGGGAAAGTTGCTCAAGTCAGCTCTCAAATAGGATTCACACATGGCCCACGCTGCTTGAGCGAGGGTCGATCGAAAACGATCAGTTAACGATTCCGTGCGCCTTGCAAGCCTGCAACCGGGCAGGTGAATGGCGTGCTGTTCAATTGCATACAACACTCTCACTCGATCCGCTCAATCCCCAGTTCTGGGTGGCTGTGCTTCAAATCATTGTCATCGACATTCTCTTGTCCGGTGATAATGCGGTCGTCATCGCGCTGGCCTGCCGTAACCTTCCTCCGGAACAGCGCCGCCTTGGTATTTTCTGGGGGGTGGGCGGCGCTATAGTGCTGCGGGTAGTTTTGACGTTTTTCGCGGTTACCTTACTCTCACTCAGCTACGTCAAACTCGTCGGCGGCGCTCTTTTGATGTGGATCGGCGTCAAACTCGTGCTGCCCCAGCCCGAGGAAGGCGGACATGAGATCAAGGCGGCGGGCAACCTTTTTGCGGCCATCCGAACCATCATCGTTGCCGATCTGGTGATGAGCCTCGATAACGTCATTGCGGTGGCGGCTGCTGCGAGGGACAGTGTGTTCTTGCTGGTGTTCGGGCTGGCTTTGTCGATCCCCTTGATGGTGTGGGCCAGCCAGCTGATACTGCGCCTGATGGATCGTTTCCCGATGATCATTGTTGGTGGCGGTGCACTGCTGGGATGGATCTCCCTGTCCATGGCAATTGCCGATCCGGTTGTCAAACCGTCGCTCGAGGCGGTTCAGCACTGGTTGTCCTGGCTCGCACCGGCGATGGGTGCGTTAATCGTTATTTTCATTGGCTGGCGGGCTGCTGCGCGTCAGCCAAAGCCGGCAGGGCAGATAGTTGATCTTGTCACGGATGGCGCGGATGAGACCAAAGGGGATAAGCATGCCTAGAGTGATGTTGCTCGTGGACGGTTCCGATAATGCCTTGCAGGCGGTGCGCGATTTTGTCGCCAAACGCGACTGGTATCAGCCGCCGGTTGAGTTGCATTTGCTCAACGTTCAGCTGCCGATTGCCTCCGGCCTGGTCAAGTCATTCATATCGAAAAAGCAGCTAGAAGACTATTACCGGGAAGAAGGACTCGCTGCCCTGCAGCAGGCGCGAGTCATTCTCGATCAGGCGGGTGTGCCCTATCTTCACCATATCGGAGTCGGTGAATTGGCGACCACCATCCTCGATTATGCGATCGACAAGAAGAGCGATCTGATCATGATGGGTACACATGGGCGCAGCGCGGTCAAAGGTGCATTGCTGGGCTCCGTTGCGACCCGGATGCTGCAACAGTGTGACATACCTGTGTTGCTGGTCAGTTAGCGCCTTTTCTTTCCGAGACCAGGCTCGCCAGGCAACGTTGGCACAGGCATGACCCACCAGCTTCGCCGCTGATGATCCGCGGAAAATCAGAAGCGCACCAGCATGGCCCGGAGTCATTCAAACCGCAATGGAATCTGCCACCGCATTTCTGGCATTGATCGTTTTCGGGGCTATATTGCACGCTACTTGTTGAGAGGTCTTCGCGGTTCGCCATTGTTCCTCCTTTTCTCTTTAACCAATCCCGTGCACCGTTGCAGAGTGTATCGTTAGACTTGGCTGGCCGTTACAAAGTGTGGGTGCCTTGGGGAGATCAGAATGCGTGCGATGCAGTTGGCGGGACCCGCGAGTGAATTGATACTGTCAGACATTCCGGTTCCCGAGCCCGGCACCGATCAAATTCGGATAAAGGTCAAGGCCTGCGGTGTCTGCCGGACTGACCTGCATGTGGTTGACCGGGAGTTGCAGGGCGGCAAGCTGCCCGTCGTGCCGGGGCATGAAATAGTTGGCACCGTTGATGTGGTTGGTAGCGATGTCAAAACAGTCTCACCCGGTCAGCGGGTCGGTGTTCCCTGGCTGGGATGGACCTGTGGTCAGTGTGAGTATTGTCTGAGTGATCGCGAGAATCTGTGTGATCGCGCCCGCTTCACCGGATTCGATCTGGACGGGGGGTATGCCGAGTTCGTTGTCGCCGACGCACGTTTCTGCTTTCCGTTACCCGATGAGTTTGATGACGCGCATGCTGCGCCTCTGCTGTGCGCAGGGCTGATTGGATACCGTTCGCTGGTCAAGACCGGTGATGCACGACGTATAGGCATCTACGGATTTGGCGCGGCCGCGCACATCATTGTGCAACTCGCGGTCTATCAGGCACGTCAGGTCTATGCGTTCACGCGTTCCGGCGATCGTGCGGCTCAGGCTTTTGCGATGGAGCTGGGCGCGACCTGGGCCGGCGATTCTACCGATTCACCGCCGGTATCTTTGGAAGCCGCGATCATATTCGCGCCGGTCGGGGAACTGGTCCCCCTCGCGTTGCGGGCAGTCGGGAAAGGTGGCCGGGTAGTCTGCGCCGGAATTCACATGAGTGATATTCCGTCGTTTCCTTATGAGATCCTTTGGGGAGAGCGGCAGGTCGTTTCGGTTGCCAATCTCACGCGTGGTGATGGCGAGCGTTTCCTTGCGCTTGCAGCTCGCGCGAGCGTCCGAACAGAAATCGAGCAGCTTCCGCTCACCGACGCCAACCTGGCACTGGCGCGATTGAAAAATGGCGATGTCCGGGGGGCTTTCGTACTTCGTCCCTAGGCCCGGACTATCAGCGCAGACCACCGGCGCCGTGACGTCTTGAAAATTCAGACCGCAATGTGGCGCCGGTCGCTGATATGCGATCGGCGATTGACCAGTATTCGCAGAAACGATTTGTTGAACTGTTTCTGCAGGCCGTCGGTTGACTCCTGCAAAGCTTGCGCCTTGATCTTGACAACAGTCATTTCCGAGGCAGAAGAAATGGTCGTCGTGCGAGCTGTGCGTTGCTTGTCAAAATACAGCAACTCACCGAAACAATCGCCTGGTTCCAGCGCACCCACCACTTGCCCCGATTTTTTGACTTGCGCCTTGCCATCCAGAATTAGAAAGAAATCTTCGCCTGTTTCACCTTCTTTGAGGATATCCTTTCCTGACGGGTACTGGTGCCAGGCGCTGATTCTGACGATCTCCCATGCTTCAATCTCGCGAAATTCCTTAAAAAACGGCATCTGTGTGATGGCGTCGAATTTATCCTGATCCGTGACTGCGTCTGCTGGCAACTCCAGGTGCCGGTACGACTGGGCTAGTTCCCGGGAAAAATCGGACCATGACTTGAACCGCGCAGTCAGTTCTTTTGCCATGGTCTGCATCACCAGTTTCTCGAGCGCTTCGGGTAGATCTGCGCGATGCACCGATGGCGACACGGGTTCAATGTTGGTGATCTGGTACACAAGGCTGGCTTTGTTGGAAGCGAAGAATGGCAACCGTCCAGTGAGCAGTTGATACATCACGACACCGAGGGAATAGATGTCGGTCTGATGATCGAGCGGTTTTTCATGAATCTGTTCGGGCGACATATACGCGGGAGACCCCATCCCCTGCATCACGGTTTGTTCGCCGCTCTGAAATTGCGCTGCCCCGAAATCGCTGATCTTGATTTCATCCGATACACCCCTGAGGATGTTGGCTGGTTTGATGTCGCGATGAATCACGCCCTGCCTACTGGCGTATTCGAGCGCCAGGCTGCATTTGAAAGCGATTTCGACGACGTCGCTGATGGGGAGCAGATTTGACACCACACAGCGTTCCTCGAGCGTTTCTCCGGGTGCGTACTCCATGACGATGTAGCTGTAGTCATCTGTCACGTTCGCGTCGAAAATCTGGATGATGTGTGGATGTATCAGCCGGCCGATCAGCGCTGCTTCGTTCAGGAAAGATTTGTTGAAGCGCTTCTGAACCGCGGGATCGACACCGGGTTCGGGTCTGACCACCTTTATTGCCACGTCGCGCTCGCCGAAGGGGTCACGTGCGAGATACACGCGCGATGTCGCACCCCGTCCCAGTTCGCGAACGATAGGATACTTGCCGATCTGTGAGGGGACGTTGTTGGCCATGAGTCTACTCAGTTGGCAGACGGAACTTTCATGCCGCGCTGAACCGGCTCTCGCCCCCCGATTTCATCAAACCATCGCTTTACGTTGGGGAAGTCCACCAGATCGACTTTATGCCATTCAAAACGGGCTACCCATGGATAGGTTGCGATATCGGCAATCGAGTAATCGCCGGCCAGGTGGTGGTTGGAGGATAAATGACGATCCAGCACGCCGTACAGACGGCGTGTTTCTTTCGAATAACGCTCGATTGCGTAGGGAACCGGTTCCGGTGCCGCGCGCAGGAAATGATGCACTTGTCCGAACATCGGACCTGGGCCACCCATCTGGAACATCAGCCACTGCATTACCTCGTACCTGAGGTGGCCGGACTCGGGCAAAAAACGCCCGTGTTTCTCTGCCAGGTAGAACAGGATTGCACCCGACTCAAAGAGATTGAACGGCTGCCCTTCCGGACCTTCGTGATCGACGATTGCGGGGATCTTGCTGTTGGGATTTATCTTTACGAACGCTTCGGCGTGTTGATCACCTTTGCCGATGTTGATTGCGTGCGTTCGATACTCCAGTCCCAGTTCTTCCAGCAGGATAGACACCTTGCGTCCGTTGGGGGTGCTCCACGTATACAGATCAATCACAGTTCTTCCTGCCGAGGGGGTGAAATTAAACGATCATTGTAAGCAAGATGGATGCGCGCAACCTTATAATTTGACCTGCATCTTTTGCCCGTAATCGCGTGGTGTCTGGATAAATACATGCTCAAGTGGCTATTTACGATCGTGGTCGTCGCAATCATCATTGGTGTGTTTACACCTTGGATGCGGAATAACCCGCAAAAGCAGCCCGCTGGCCGGCGTGTTCCTGGTGATATCACTGTTGAGCGCAATGGAAAGCGTTTTCTTTTTCCGATTGGATCGACCATTCTGCTATCGATTCTGGCCAGCCTCATTTTCTGGTTATTGCGCTAGCCGGCAGTTTTCAGCAACCCGGGGTTGCCGCAGGAGAGGGCGCGTTTGTCCGGCTTCTGGCCACTACATCGCATTACGACGCGCACCACGTCCGTGGTGGCCAATGTGTTCAAGTCCATGCAGTTTTGCCCGCTGAAAGGGTACTGATTCGTTCAATCGGCGCGACAAGGTCGACTGCCCGCTTGCTGGTGACGAAGCGCTCAGGTGCTGTGCTCGCATTTAGCCAGAACTTCGCGAATGGCATTCAGCCGTGCAGCATCGACCTGTTCCCGAATCCGGGCGGGGTCATCCAGGTCCGCAGCAATTGCGCCGGCGTCAACGCGCCGCGCCGCATCGCTGGCCGCTTTGAGTAGCCCTGTTTGCCCAAAGGTGGCTTCTTCGTAGCCGGGTCGTCCCCGAAAGTCGCATTCCGCTGCTTGCAGGACTTCATCGAAGCGCTCCGGCTTGCGAAACACATCTGCAGTGTTCAGTAGCCTTAATATGGTTACCGGTCGCAATTCGTAGGCCCTGCCAATGTCGCCGTGAAATCTGGCGGTCAGTCGCGCAACATCGCGGCAATGTCCCGGCACCCGCAAGCGTTTGCACAATGACTCCACCAATTCGACGCTCTTGTGCTCATGGCCGTGATGCGCCGGCCACAAGTCGCGAGGCGTCAGCGCTTTGCCCAGGTCATGTGTTAGCGCAGCAAACCGCACGGCCAGCGAATACTGCTGTTTCGCTGCGTAATCGATCACCATCATCACGTGCGCGCCCGTGTCTATTTCGGGATGGTGTTGCTCTGGCTGCGGTACACCGTACAAAGCGTCGACCTCGGGCAGGATTTTCTCCAGGGCATTGCAATCACGCAGTGCTGCAAACATCGGGGAGGGTTTCGATTCCATCAAACCCTTGGCAATTTCCTGCCACACTCGCTCCGCCACAAGGTGATCGACCTCGCCGTTGACAACCATTTGCTGCATCAGTGTCTGTGTTTCAGGCGCGACCTTGAATCCGAACCGGGCGGCAAAGCGGGCGGTGCGCAGTACCCGAACCGGATCTTCGGAAAACGCAGGCCCCACATGGCGCAGAACGCCCTTGCGCAAATCGGCGGTACCGCCGAACGGATCAATGATGTGTCCGTTCTCGTCG
The DNA here is from genome assembly GCA_035528435.1 of Burkholderiales bacterium. Lineage (GTDB taxonomy): Bacteria > Pseudomonadota > Gammaproteobacteria > Burkholderiales > Eutrophovitaceae > SG8-40. The sequence goes on along the minus strand of DATKYN010000064.1, from coordinate 38,209 downwards.
CGGGCAATTGCGTTGATTGTCAGATCACGGCGCTCGAGGTCCTGTTCGAGGGTAACGTCCGGTGAGGCATTGATAGTGAATCCCCGATAACCGCGGCCGCTTTTTCGTTCGGTGCGCGCGAGGGCATACTCTTCGCGGGTTTCGGGATGAAGAAACACCGGGAAATCTCGGCCAACCGGTTTGAATCCGAGACGCTCCATCTCCTCAGGGGTTCCGCCGACGACAACGTAGTCGTGATCGCGGGTTTCAATCCCGAGTAATTGATCGCGCACAGCACCGCCGACCTCGTAAACTTTCACGAATCCAGACCTGTCCCTAGTCAGGTTCCCGACTTTGCCTGCGGGAACGTCAAGAGCAAAGCAACGAGCGCCGCATTACTGGCGCCAGGCCGTCACCGAAAAACGGTTTGCATGTCCGGCAGCGGTAGTCAGGTGCTGCCCGGGTTTGTGCATTCGCGCTCACCATCGCTGCCCTCGCTGTAGTGCGAAAACCCCGTTGCCGTGGAAAAATGTCATCGCCCGGCGCGGCCCCGGAATCTGTCCAACCGTGAAGCGAGGGTTTTTTTCGCGAGATAAAGTGGAACGACGGCTTCCAGTGCCTGGGGTGCATCCCCCGCGAATGCCGGAAAAGCGCAGTCACATACGTTGTCAACTTGCATCGAACGTACATTATCGCGCGTCATCAATCGACCCGGCAGGCGCTCGAGGAACCAGGCTTGTAGTCGGGACATGCGGGCTGAGAGCGGCAAAATCATGCGGCCAAGGCCGCGCAGGGCGCAAACGTATTCAACCAACTCCTGCAGCCGGTAAACTTTTGGTCCGCACAGTTCAAAGGTTTGGCCAACGGTTTTCGGATCGTCAATGCATTCGGCAATTGCGCGCGCGACATCATCCACAAACACTGGCTGGAAGCGTGCACCGGGACAGCCAAGAGGAATCACTGGTGAAAGGCTTGCGAGCCGCGCAAACAGATTCAGGAATGCATCGTCGCGTCCGAAAATCACCGATGGGCGGAAGATGGTGGTCTGTATACCATTCGCCTCGGCAGCACGTATCTGCTGCTCTCCCTCGGCTTTGGACCGCAGGTACTGGCTCGGCGCATCATGCGACGCTTTCAGTGCAGACACATGGATCAGGCGAGAAACGCCAGCGGCGCGGCATGCATCGACAATTCTTCGTGGCAGTTCCCCATGAATCCGGCGGAATTCACCCTCCGACCGTTCGTGCAGAATACCCGTCAGGTTGATGACGGCGTCACATCCCGCGACCAGCCCGCCAAGCGTTTTGGCGTCGTTTATGTTTGCCTCGATGACCTCTGTGTTCGGCAGAATGATCAGCTCGCGTTTGACCCGTTCCCGGCGTCTCGTGGGTATACGCAGGGCGATACCCCGGGTGCAAAGTGCGCTGGCAACATGTCGGCCGACAAACCCCGATCCCCCAATCAAACAGATAGTTCGCATTGTTACGGCTCCGGAAATAAAATTTTCGCCTTCTCTCGATGACGCTGGCGGCAGAGGCCAGGAAAATTGGCAAGTGCGGAGTTTAACCGCATCGGACGATCAGTAATTGCGAACCATCCGAGACGGACTGCCCGGTGCATAGCAACTTATTGAAAAGCCGCTACGCGCTCCGATTCCAGGTCCACTGCCTGGGCGCACCCTCGCGGTTGAGCCGCCCGCTGCGCACGGTTCAAAGTGAGTCTAGTTTGTTTTTAACGGCTTAGCCGGTACTGTGCCTAGACGGTCGCGAAGACTCAACCGGGTGCTTCCGAACAAACGGGCGTAATACATCGTATTGCTCATCACTTTCTTGACGTAACCGCGGGTCTCGGGGAAAGGGATGGTTTCGGCGTAGATTCCCCCTTCCAGAGGACGGACGTCCCGCCAGCGCGCCGCGCGCCGAGGCCCGGCATTGTAGCCCGCGGAGGCCAGAACAGGATGATCGTCCAGCGTATCCATGACCTGGCGCAGGTAGTAGGTTCCCATGCTTATGTTTGTGTCAACGCGGTTCACCAGCTCGCGGTGATGATCTTTGAGCCCGAGGCGTTTCGCAATCCACTTTGCGGTCGAAGGCATGATCTGCATCAGCCCTCCTGCGCCCGCCGAAGAACGTGCGGTGACGACGAACCGGCTCTCCTGGCGTATCAGGCCATATACCCACGCTTCATCCAGTTCCAGTTCAGTCGTGTATACGCGCATCAGATCCCGGTACGGAGTCGGAAACCGCAATGAAAAATCGTGCAGAACCTTGGTACGTTCCGCGGTGTATATGGAGCGTTCATACCATTCGTTTCTGGACGCGAGTGCCGCCGCCGACAGCAATTGCCTGTCGTCATAGTCCTTGACAGTCCAGGCCCACTCCAGTGCACCTTCGTAGCGCATGCCGTTTCGATAGAATGCCAGCGCGCGTTGCAAACCCGGGTCCTTGGCAATGATCGCGACGTCACGCGCATCAGGGCGATATGTCTGGGGTACGAAACTCATTGAGTTACCGAGGCCTTCGGCAGCGAGTTGCCCGTAAAAACTGAACGCGTTGGCAAGCGAGGCGAGCAGTGCGTTGGCCTCGAATTGATGTCCGGTGTTTTGCAGAGCCCGTGCTTTCCAGTAACGCCATCGCTGACTGGACTGTTTCGCCGGACTCATCGCTTCTACGCAAGCAGGGATGTCACCCCAGTCTTCGCTGCGCAGCGCGGCCCGAACACGCCATTCGAGCTGTCTGTCACTGAGTTGTGCGGGATCAACCCGCTTGAACCAGTCATGTGCATCAGCATGGTGCCGCCATGCAGCCGCCATGGCCACCTGCCCCCAGGCGTAGTTGCGATTCTCCTTGGACAGTTTGTCCTCGACCTTGTCGAGTTTTCTTGCCGCCACTTCGGGCCACGTGCGAGCCGTCTTGTAGATTGCGTATAGCGCCAGTTCGGTCCTGGCGGGAGTATCCAGTGGTAATGGGGACCGTTGCACATACTTTTGTGGTCGGCGGTTAATACTGTCTATCGTGCGTGAACCGGGGCGCTGGGATTTCGGCACGTACTTCAGAATAGATTTTGCAACATGACGATTACCGGAGTTCAGAGCCAGTCGGAAGCGTGCCCACACTGCATCGGCATCGAGCAGATTCTGCTCAAACAGTGCATCGAACAAAGGAAGACAACTTTCCGGTTGCGCTTCCCCGGTAAACCAGAGGTCGCGGGCTTCGCCAACGACCTCGTTGCCTTCGAGCGCCACTCGCGCCTGCAGTGAGTAGCAAACCAGCCCGGTATCCCAGGTTGAAAGCCGATCCGCTTCGTCAAGAAATTCAGTCCAGCGTTGCTGTTTCGCCAGTTCTCGCATCCAGGCGGCACGCATCCTGTCTGCGACCAGGGTGCCTTCGACGGAATCCAGGAAACCGGTAATCTGCGGCGGCTGCGCTTGCTCAATATCCAGCCTCAGGCGCCAGTAGCGGACGTACGGCAACAATTCGTGGTCGCCGAGCAACGCAAGTTGGGCATCCAGTGCACTGATGTCGCCGTTCTTGTAAGCGTCTCGTGCCGCAAGGAACGCCTCATCTGGTGCCACGGCGTGGGAGACGCTACAGGCAAGCAGGAGCAGCGCAAGCAGATATCTGATCAGGAGGCAATTGGTGCGCATACGGTCATCTTAATTATAAGAGAAGCAAGGAGAGCGTCCGGAGCTATGCCCAAATGCAGGCAAGAGCCATGCTACCGCCGGGGCCCTGGCAGGATTTCAGGCAAGAAACAGCGGATAGGCCGGATTTTTCGTCTCGTCGACATAGATGTAACCCAGGCGTGTGAGGAATTGCCGAAACACGCGCCGATCGCCCGCCGGCACCTGGATGCCGACCAGAACGCGCCCGTAATCTGCGCCGTGGTTGCGGTAATGAAACAGGCTGATGTTCCAGTCATGGGACATGCTTTCGAGAAACTTCGTTAACGCACCCGGGCGCTCCGGGAATTCGAAGCGGTAAATCAACTCGTCACTTGCCTGAGGCGCGCGTCCACCCACCAGGTGGCGCACATGCAGCTTGGCCATTTCATTGTCGGATATATCGAGCGTTTCCAGGCCGTGGTTGCGCAGGCGGGCTATCAGTTCCCGTGTTTCCCGGCGATCCCGCACCTGAACCCCCACAAATACATGCGCTTTCTCCGGATTCGCGTAGCGATAGTTGAACTCGGTGACATTGCGTGCGCCCAGCATCGAGCAGAACCGCTTGAAGCTACCTGGTTTCTCCGGAATCGTGACAGCGAGGATAGCTTCGCGATGTTCGCCAAGCTCGGCGCGTTCAGCCACGAAGCGCAGCCGGTCGAAGTTCATGTTGGCGCCACAAGCGACGCTGATGAGGTTCTTGTTCCGGATGCCGCTGCGTTCGACGTAGTTCTTCGCGCCCGCAATGGCAAGAGCGCCGGCCGGCTCAAGTACTGCCCGCGTATCTTCGAACACGTCTTTTATCGCGGCGCAGATCGAATCGGTGTCCACCAGTATCATTTCATCGACCAGTTCGCGGGCCAGACGAAACGTTTCGCGGCCGACCTGTTTTACCGCAACGCCGTCTGCGAACAGTCCTACGTGCGGCAAAGTCACCCGTCGGCCTGCGGCCAGGGACCGGGTCATGGCATCAGCATCGACGGGTTCGACGCCGATGATTCGAACCTCGGGGCGCAGACGCTTGACATAGGCGGCAATGCCGCCAATGAGCCCACCGCCGCCGACCGCCACAAAGATCGCGTGCAGGGGGCCGCTCCATTGGCGCAGTAGTTCCATGCCGATGGTGCCCTGGCCGGCAATGACGTCCGGGTCATCGTAGGGGTGTATGAACGTGAGTCGCTTTTGCCGCGCGATACCCCTGGCGTGCTCATAGGCCTCGCTGTAAGAGTCACCGTTGAGTAGTACTCGCGCGCCTGCTGCCTTGACTGCGGTGACCTTGATCCGCGGTGTTGTGACCGGCATCACTATAGTGGCGGCGCAGCCGATTTTCTGCGCTGCGAGCGCGACGCCCTGAGCATGATTACCTGCCGACGAGGCGATTACACCGCGTTTACGCTCGGCGGCGCCGAGGCGGATCATCTTGTTGTAGGCACCCCGGATCTTGAACGAGAACACCGGTTGCATGTCCTCACGCTTCAAGAGCAGCGTATTGTTCAGGCGGGCTGACAGCAGTGCGGCCGGTTCAAGAGGTGTCTCGACCGCGACGTCGTAGACGCGGGCCGAGAGTATGCGTTCCAGATAATCGTTTTTCATTTGCCCGCAGTTGTAAATTGAGTGCTGGAAGAGAGCCGGTCTTGCGGCTATCCTGAGTACCACTATCGTAGCGGTAACCAGACGGGAATACGACATGCAAGCCGATGAAATGAAGCACGCTGCCGCGAAGGCAGCGATTGGATATGTGCCTGAAGGTGGCGTTATCGGAATCGGCACAGGGTCAACCGCGAACTGGTTCATTGATGAACTGATCGCAATTCGCCACCGTATCGAGGCGACCGTTGCCAGTTCAGAGGCCTCGGCCAGCCGTTTACGCGACGGCGGGGTTCGGGTGCTTGAACTAACCGAGATCGACGAGTTGCCGGTCTACGTCGATGGTGCCGACGAGATAACCATCCAACTGCACATGATCAAGGGCGGGGGCGGGGCCCTGACGCGGGAAAAGATTGTTGCCGCTGTGGCGAAGTCCTTTGTTTGCATCGCCGATGAATCGAAGCTGGTTGATGCCCTGGGATCGTTTCCACTTCCGGTCGAGGTGATACCGATGGCGCGCGGCCATGTCGCCCGGGAATTGGTGAAGCTTGGCGGCCGGCCTCAGTTGCGCGAAGGCTTCACTACCGATAACGGCAACGTGATTCTGGACGTGCGCGGGTTGGGCATGGCCAATCCGGTCGAGCTTGAGTCAGTCCTCAATCAGATAACCGGTGTCGTGACCAATGGGCTTTTTGCCAGACGCGGTGCCGATGTCGCTTTGCTTGCCGGTCCGCAAGGCGTCAGAACGCTTAAAGCAGGCCAGCTGCGCTGATCTGGTGGCATTGTGAGTGGAAACGCTGCAACGATTGTGTAACATTGCCTGTCTAGACTGCCATGTTTGATAATGATCCTGTCCCAGGAGGAACCGGCCGTGCCGATAAATAGTGAACACACCTCGAAGCAGTTCGATGCCGAACTTGAGGGTTTGCGTGCCCGGGTGCTGAAAATGGGTGGCCTGGTCGAGGAGCAGATCAAGCATGCGGTAGAGGCGTTGATGGCCGGCGATATGGAGCTGGCTGACATGGTCGAGGAAAATGACCATAAAGTTAATGCACTTGAAGTTGAAATTGACGAAGACGTCAGCACCATTATTGCTCGGCGCCAGCCCGCGGCAGGTGATCTACGCATGCTGATGACAGTCGTCAAGACTATTACCGATCTGGAACGCATCGGTGACGAAGCCGACAAGATCGCGCGCATGGCCCGGCTGATCTATTCCGATGACCGGATGCAGATGCCGCGCACGGCGGAGATCCGTCATATGTCGCAAATGGCCCTGCAGATGTTGCGTAACTCTCTCGACGCATTCGCGCGGCTCGATCTGGCAACGTCTGCTGAAGTGGTGCGTCAGGACCGTCGTGTCGATGACGAATTTCGCAGCATCCTGCGTCACCTCATAACGTTCATGATGGAAGACCCTCGGACCATATCGCTGTGTATCGAGATTCTTTTCGTCGCCAAGGCGATGGAGCGGATCGGCGACCATGCCAAGAATATTTCCGAGTATGTCGTCTACATGGTCAAGGGGACGGATGTCCGCCATGTCACCCTTGAGGAGATCGAGCGCGAAGTCCTGAATTGATCACCATGCGAGGCTTGCGGCAGTCTTCCTGGGCTGCTACAGCGCGCGGATGGGCCCTACAAACGCCAAGGTCGGGTTAACATGGCGCCTCAACCGGGAACGTCTACCCGGAGCGGGCTAGCAAATGCAGGAACTTTCCACTATTGCCGCGGTTGATCTCGGCTCAAACTCATTCAGGCTTCAGGTCGGCCGCGTTGTCGATGAACAGGTCTACGCTGTTGATTCGCTGCGTGAGCCGGTGCGCCTGGCGGCGGGGCTGTCCCCCGATGGCGATCTTGACGAGGCTGCCCAGGAGCGAGCGGTCGGCGTGCTCAGACGGTTCGCGCAAAGACTGCGCGGTTTTCCGCCAAACACGGTCCGCGCAGTGGGTACAAATACGTTGCGCGCGGCCCGGAATGCTGCGGAGGTGTTACCGCGGCTGGAGTCAGCCCTTGGTTTCCCCATTGAGATCGTAGCTGGCCGCGAAGAGGCGCGCCTGGTGTATGTCGGTGTTGCGCACGGTCTGGCACCCAGCGCCGACAAACGCCTGGTGGTCGACATCGGTGGCGGTTCAACGGAGTTCATTATCGGTTCCGGAATCACCCCGGAGCTGACCGAAAGCCTCTACATGGGGTGCGTCAGCTGGAGTCTGAAATTCTTCCCCGATCAGCGTGTCAGCAAGTCCAGCATGAAGCGGGCGGAAGTTGCGGCGCGTATCGAAATCGAAGCGATCCGAAAGAAATTCTCTTCGAAATACTGGTCAGAGGCCATCGGTTCATCGGGCACCGCACGCGCAATCAGTGACGTTCTTGAAAGCAACGGCTGGTGTGATTCCGGTATCAACCGTGAGGGGTTGGAGAAATTGCGGTCGGCTGTTATTGGTGCGGGCCACATCGCGAAGATCGACCTGCCCGGATTGCGCGGAGATCGGTTGCCGGTCTTGCCTGGCGGTCTTGCCATAATGAAAGCGGTGTTTGACGAACTTGACGTCAGTCATATGAATATCGCCAGTGGCGCGATGCGCCAGGGCATCCTGTGGGACATGATCGGTCGCCGCCGTCACAAGGACATGCGTGAGACGACGGTGCGGCAGTTCATGAAGCGCTATCACGTCGATACGGTACAGGCGCGCCGGGTTGAGCGTCTTGCAAAAAAACTGTACGAGCAGTTCGGCTCGGGCGACGATCTGGATTACGGAATACTGCTGCTGTCATGGGCTGCGCGTTTACATGAAATCGGGCTGTCTGTATCCCATAGCGGATTTCACAAACATTCAGCCTACATCGTATCCAACGCGGACATGCCAGGATTTTCGCGTATGGAACAACAACACGCGGCAAAGTTGGTGCGTTCGCACCGGGGATCGTTGGACAAATTGCGCAATTTGGCGGCCGATGAAACGGACTGGACCTTACTGATCTCGTTACGCCTCGCCGTACTAATGTATCGAAGCCGCAGCGAAAAACGATTGCCGCGTATTGTTGCGAAAAAGAGCGATTCCACCTTTACGCTTGTCATCGACGGAGGCTGGCTCAATGCCAATCCACTCACTGCTGCGGAGCTGCAAGACGAAATCGCAGCGTGGCGACGGCTTGGCGTTGAATTGTCCGTGCCGGAACTGATCGAGGTGGAGGACTAGCGCGATTCGTGTCGGCTGATTATCGCCAGTTGTTGATGCGTCCACAACGGGAGCCGTATTGCGGCAAAAGGGCAGGCGCTTGTTCTGCACCAACTGAGACCAGTACCTCCTGGCTGGGTCGCTATTGCAGCAAATCAGGAGACATCACGGCGCGCAGGGCGACTTGCGCGTACCCGTCACGTACCCGCCGCCTGAACCACCATACGGTGCCCTTTCTGATGCTCCATGGCAGCTTTTTGCCTGTAAGCAAAACCGCAGCCGCTTCGCCAAGCGTGGGCTGATGTCCAACCAGCACCACTGCCCCTGTCGCATCCGGCCAACGCGCCGCTGCGAGCACTGTTTGCGCAGATGCTCCGGGCGCGATCGATTCCGTAACGACGAACTCGTGCGTCAACGCACTCGCGGTTTGCCGGGTGCGTTCGGCCGGGCTTGAGAGTACGTGAACTGATTCAGGCAGTCGAGGCCGCAACCAGGCTGCGATGTCACGCGCCTGCTTGTGGCCCTTGCGCGTCAATTCACGCTTGATATCGGGAAAGCCGTCGGCCGCTTCGGCATGACGCCAGAGGATAAGATCCATGGTTGCTACTCCGCTCAGGGGGCTCGCACGTTGAGCACATGCTCGCGCGTTCGTTCACTTTCCACAAGTACCAGGCGTCGCACTGTAGCCTGTCAGTGAAACGCGCTGCCGGCTGTTCGCAAGGCAGTCCTGCTTGCCAGTCCTCAGGACTTCGCGCTACCGGCCCGTGGTGAAAGCAAGTCAATCAGGGATAGCTGAGATGAAAACAGCTGTTTGCGATCAGCCGCTGTACGATGATATTTCCCGTCACTATCCATGTTCCAGGCTTGCGTGTTATCGGCCAGGCCGGCACGCAGCGATTCGTCGATTACCCGTTTCTTCAGAACAGGATCGAGGACCGGAAAGCAGACCTCGATTCGCCGGAAGAAGTTACGGTCCATCCAATCCGCACTGGCAAGGTAAACCGAATCGGTGCTGACGAAATGGAACACACGGTGGTGTTCCAGAAAGCGACCGATGATTGATCGCACATGGATATTCTCGGACACGCCCGGGATGCCCGGGCGCAAAGCGCACACTCCCCTGACGATGAGATCAACACGGACGCCGGCCTGGGAGGCGAAGTACAGCGCGGTGATGATTTCCGGCTCCAGCAGGGAATTCATCTTGGCAATCACGCCGGCAGGTTTGCCGGCACGTGCTGCTTCGACCTCGTGGCGGATTGCATCAAGTAGCCGGGCGTGCAAGGTGAACGGCGATTGCCACAGTTGCGTGAGCTTGCTCGCCTTCCCCAGACCAGTCAGCTGCATAAACACGTCATTGACGTCGGAGCAAATCTGTTTATTGCAGGTCAGCAGGCCGAAGTCGGTATAAAGCGCCGCCGTACGGGCGTGATAGTTCCCGGTCCCGAGATGCACGTAGCGCTTGAGCTCCGCGCCTTCCTTGCGAACCACCATGGCCATTTTGGCGTGTGTCTTATGGCCAACGACTCCGTACACTACGTGTGCGCCGACTTCCTCGAGTTCTTGCGCGAGATTGATGTTCGCCTGTTCATCAAAGCGCGCCAGCAGCTCCACCACGACGGTTACTTCCTTGCCGCCGCGTGCTGCATCGATCAATGCCCGCATCAACTCGGAATTGGTGCCGGTCCGGTAAACGGTTTGTTTGATGGCAACGACGAGCGGATCGACGGCCGCCTGGCGAATAAAGCTGATCACCGGCTTGAAAGACTCGTATGGATGGTGCAGCAGAATGTCGCTGTCGCGCATCGCCTTGAACACGTCGGAATCCACGTTCAAGGTCGGCGGCAACCCGGGAACGAAGGGCTTGAATTTGAGGTCGGGCCGGTCTACCAGATCCGGGATTTGCATCAGGCGTACCAGATTGACTGGTCCGTTGACCTGGTACAAATCGTCTGGCACAAGATTGAATTGTTGAAGGAGAAATTCTGAAATGTCGGCCGAGCACAAATCGGCGACCTCCAGCCGCACGGCGTCGCCGAAATTGCGTTGCGGCAACTCACCCTGCAATGCGGTGCGCAGGTTGGTCACTTCTTCCTCATCAACATACAGATCGGAATTGCGCGTGACGCGAAATTGATAGCAGCCCTCGATTTTCATCCCGGCGAACAACTCGCCGACATGCGCGTGAATCACCGATGACAGAAAGACGAAGGAGAAAGCGGAGTCGGCGATCTCGGCCGGCAGTTGTATTACACGTGGCAATACCCGCGGGGCCTGGACCAGCGCAATTCCGGAATTGCGACCGAAGGCATCCTTCCCGGACAGTTGTACTGCGAAGTTGAGGCTCTTGTTGAGAATACGGGGAAAAGGATGCGCGGGGTCCAGTCCGATCGGCGTCATTACCGGCATGATTTCGCGCATGAAATAGGACTTGATCCAGTCGCGCTGCGCGTCGCTCCAGACCCGCCTTCTGAGGAAATGGATATCCTCTCGCGCCAGCTGTGGCAACAGGTCATCATTCCACAGGCGGTATTGCCGTTCCACAAGCGCATGTGCGGTCGCTGCAATCTCCCGGAAAACGGCCGCTGGCGAGGTGCCGTCGGCACCGCTGACTTCAACGCCAAGATCTATTTGTGCCTTGAGGCTGGCCACGCGTATCTCGAAAAACTCATCGAGATTGCTCGATACGATGCACAGAAAACGCAAGCGTTCCAATAGGGGCGCGCTTGCATCCTCCGCCTGCGCCAGAACGCGCCGGTTGAATTCGAGTTGCGACAGCTCCCGGTTGAGGAACAGTTTCGGGTCGGCGACGGATTTTCGGCTCGACTTCGAGCCAGCCAGTACCGCTTTGCGGCGCCGGGCCCGGTCGCTCGAGCCGGAGCCGCTGCTGGTGCGCGATCCTGCTTTGTTGAACAGCATGGTGCTACCTGAAGCCGGGACCGCAACATTGTGCGCCCCGTCCGATTGAGACGATGAAAGTGCTCTAGCCTTTCGGCACGTAACCGCTGGCGGCATCAGCGCCAGCACCGAAGAAGTAATTCTCCGTCTGCTCCATCAGGTACTTACGCGCTGCCGGGTCCGCCAGACTGAGCCGGTTCTCATTGACCAGCATTTTTTGATGTTCCAGCCAGCCTTGCCACGCTTCTTGTGAAACATTCTCAAAGATGCGCTTGCCAAGCTCGCCGGGAAAAGGCGGGAATTGCAGTCCTTCGCCCTCTTTGTTCAGTTTTACGCAGCTAACTTTTCTACTCATAGCGGAATGTGCTGTATTGGTTCAGAAACATTACAAATTTGTGCCATCGTTATATTTGGGGGCGTAAACGCGCTGATTGGTTCATTATAAGCAGGAGGCGACCACGATCCCACTATGCCAGTATTTTCTGCATCACCCGGGATTTTCTCTGATAGTTGTACAGCGCCGCCTTGCGTGCTGGAAGAACCGAAACGGGTGCGTTTTCAAAACCGTGCTCAATGAACCAGTGTGTTGTTTTGGTCGTCATCACAAAGAGCCGTTTCAGCTTCTGTTTTTTGGCCCGCTTCTCGATCTCGCGCAGCATGATTTCACCCGCACCGGCGTTGCGGAAATGCGAATGCACCGCGAGGCATGCCAGTTCACCAGATCGCTGTTCAGGAAAGGCGTACAGCGCGGCACAGCCTACGATCACCCGATCATGTTCCAGAACGACAAAGCGGTCGATTTCGATCTCCAGCAGTTCGCGCGAACGCTTTACCAGTGCGCCTTCCGCTTCCAGCGGTTCGATCAGTTGAAGAATCCCTCCGACATCGTCTATCGTCGCCGGTCGCAACTGCTCCAGTGGATCCTGGCTGACCATGGTGCCGACGCCCTCGTGGGTGAACATTTCCAGAAGCACGCCGCCATCGACTTTGCGGTCGATCAAATGGACGCGGTCAACGCCTCCCCGGCATGCCGTGATTGCCACCGGTAAGTACTGGCCGGCATAGGCGCCGGCTTTTTTCCCTGACTTGAGCAGGGCCTGGGCGCCGGAAACGGTGAGCTCGTTTACCAGTTCCCCCTTGCGGGTTTTCACTCCTGTCTCGTCCGTAAGGATGATCAGTTTTTCTGCCTGCAAGGCGACAGCGCACTCAGCCGCGACGTCCTCAAGTATCAGGTTAAAGATCTCGCCAGTGGGCGAATACCCGAGCGGTGAAATCAGCACCAGCTCATTGTCGTCGAGCCGGCGGCGGATAGCGTCCGCTTCGATCTTGCGAACCTCCCCCGTATAGAGCATGTCGACTCCATCGACAACACCACGTGGTCGAGCTACCACGAAATTGCCGGAGGCAACACGGATTTCGCTACCGGCCATGGGAGAGTTGGGAAGGCCCATTGAGAGCAAAGCCTCTATTTCGACCCGCAGCCGACCGCTGGCTTGTTTGGCGCAGCCCAGCGCATCCTCATCCGTGATCCGCAGCCCGCCCTCGTAGCGCTGTTTGATGCCGCGCAGATCGAGTTCCCGCTCGATCTGGGGCCGGGAGCCATGGACCAGTACCAGTCTGACGCCGACACTCGCGAGCAGGTTGAGATCGTGCGTGAGCTCAACGAAATTGCCGTCCTCGACGACTTCGCCGCCAAATGCAATGACGAAGGTGCGGCCGCGAAAAGCATGAATATAAGGCGCAGCCGCCCGGAACCATTGTACGAAGGCAGATGAAGTGGTTGAGGTCATACGCTCTGCGTTTCTGGCTGGTTGGGCATGATATCCGGGAGTCACGCTAATTCGGTGCCAGCTTTACTTTGGTGCCATACGAATTGCGCCATCAAGGCGGATGACCTCGCCGTTGAGCATGACATTGGAGAATATCGATTCCACCAGCTGCGCGTATTCTGCTGGCCGGCCCAGACGCGACGGAAACGGCACCTGCTTGCCAAGCGAGTCCTGAACATCGGCGGGCATGCCTTTGAGCATGGCGGTTTCGAAAATGCCGGGTGCGATCGTCATAATACGAATCCCGCTGCGCGACAGATCCCGCGCGATCGGCAATGTCATCCCGACGACACCGCCCTTGGAGGCAGAGTAGGCCGCTTGTCCCACCTGGCCGTCGAATGCTGCCACTGAGGCAGTATTGATAATGACGCCGCGCTCGCCATCCGCGTTGGGCTCCTGTTTGGCCATAACGTCGGCGGCAAGCCGGATCATGTTGAACGTGCCGATCAGATTGATATTGATGACTTTGGCAAAGGTCTCAAGCCGGTGGGGTCCGTCACGGCCGACGGTCTTCTCGCCGATGGCGATTCCAGCGCAGTTCACCAGGCCATGGAGCCCCCCGAACTGCTTTGAGGCAGCTTCGATGGCGGACCGGGCGTGTTTTTCCGAGGACACGTCGCACTCGACGAAACAGGCCTGCTTGCCCAGTTTGGCCGCAAGAGCCTCTCCGGCATCGCGGCTCAGGTCAGCAATTACAACGTTGCCGCCTTTCGCTGCAAACATTTCGACCGTCGCGGCGCCAAGGCCGGACGCACCGCCCGTAACGACGAACGCATTGTTTCTGATTTCCATTGTCTGAAGGTCTTCCCATGTTGTTGGTTATTCAAGACGGCGAAGTATAGCGGACCGTCAGAAGTCGCCCCAGCGCAGCTGGATGGCTGCCAGCGCGGCGAGGGCCGCCGTCTCGGTTCGCAACACACGCGGCCCCATGCGTATCGATTGAAATCCTCGTCGCCCGGCCAGGTCAATCTCATCTTTGTCGAGGCCGCCTTCCGGTCCCGCAAGCAAAACGATACTGCGGACCGCTGCAGGCAACTCCTGCATCCCCATGCGCCCTTGCGGAGATAGCAGGATGCGCAACTCGTCTGCTTCAGGCTCGCGCGATAGCTGGCCGACCCAGTCGCTGAGGCGCAACGGTTCGGCGACATCAGCTAGTCGATTGCGCCCGCTCTGCTCACTGGCGGCTATCGCCAGCTTGCGCCAGTGTTCCGTCTTGCGCTCCGCCCGCCCCGGTGTCAATTTGATGACTGACCGTGTTGTGGCCAGAGGCTGGATCCGGGTGATTCCCAGTTCCACGGCCTTCTGTATGGTGAAGTCCATGCGTTCGCCGCTTGACATGCCCTGGGCGAGCAGCAAATCAATTGGGCTTTCTGCGCTGCGGTCGTCGAATGGGCCGGTTCTTGCTAACACAGTATTACGTTCGATTCGGCAGATGCTGGCTTGATACTCTCCGCCAAAACCGTCAAACAACACGATCGGGTCACCCACCTGGAGCCGCAACGCGCGCACGGCGTGGCGCGCTGTGTCGGCGGGCAAACCCACTTCTGCTCCACTGGCGAGCTTGTGGGGAATGAAGAATCGGGCTCCCGGCTTCACGCGGCGCTTTTGTATACTTTTGTTCATTGTTAAAATTCTGCCATGCAGCAATTAAACGGTCATGATGTCCTTGCGTGGTTCAGCGTGACCATCATGCTCCCGGCGTTCCCTGCCAAGGTTGATTGATTGTATGGGCACAGCAATTATTCCGTGTCCGAGAATTTTTCAGCTGCACCGCATCGAACCGACGGCGATTGAAGAAATCGACGAGTACCCGGCGAAGGCGCTGGCCTGCTGGCTGCGCCATGGCTATTTCCCGGGTGCACCGGCTACGGGGTCACCGGGTGTTAGCGAACTGCGACCCGGAACGGCAGTCCAAGTTTCTCCTGCAAAAAGTGTTTTGAGGTAAATGAAAGCGGCACTTAGCGAGTCAGCAAGCACACTTGAACGTCTCAGTGCGTTGGTTCGTCGCGTCGCCGCCGAAGAGGTCATGCCCCGCTACCTTAAGGTAGCCCACCATCGAAAAAGCGATGGCAGCCTTTTCACCGAGGCCGATCTGGCCGCCCAGGACCGTTTGACCCAGTTTCTGCCGACGATTGTCCCCGTTGCGGTCGTTGGCGAGGAGATGCCGCTGGAGGTGCAGCAGCAGCGTTGGTCGGCAGGTGAGAACGGTGTCTGGTGTGTTGACCCCATTGACGGGACTTCCAACTTTGTCAACGGGCTGCCGTATTTTGCGATCTCTGTCGCCTTGATGCGACAGGGACGCAGTGTTCTCGGCGTTGTTTATGATCCGGTGGCGGACGAGTTGTTCTGCGCCGAACGTGGTGCCGGGGCGTTCCTGAACGGCGAGCGCTTGCCGATCAAGGAGCGAGTGCCACAACTGAAGAACGCCATGGCCGAGGTGGATTTCAAGCGCCTGTCCGCGCCGCTGGCCCAGGCGCTTGCAGCATCACCGCCGTATTCCTCGCAACGAAATTTTGGCGCCAGCACACTTGAATGGTGCTATGTGGCAGCAGGCCGCTTTGACGTCTACCTGCATGGCGGCCAAAAGCTGTGGGACTACGCCGCCGGTTCTCTCATCCTCGAAGAGGCGGGTGGATTGATGTGCTCGCTCGATAATGATGATTTCTGGGCCGGGGAGGGCTGGAAGCGTTCGGTTCTTGCCGCCCGTACCCCCGAGCTTTTTGATTCCTGGGTGCAGTGGGTCCGCGCTCGAATGTAAGCTCCCGATCCTGTCTTCCTGAGAACTGCTGCATTGCATCACCTGTCTTGACCGGTTAATGCCGAGTCGGTATCGTGAACGGTTTTCCGCAACAATCTGCCGACTCAGGTGTAGCCATGGAAATGACAGAGGCCCAGACCACAGAATTGACCGGAGCCGAGATCGTCTCGCGCTGTCTCGCCGAAGAGGGGATCGAGTTCGTATTCGGTTACCCGGGTGGCGCGGTTCTGCCGATTTATGATGAGTTGTTCAAGCAGGAAAAGGTCAAGCACATCCTTGTCCGGCATGAGCAGGCCGCTGTCCACGCTGCCGATGCTTACTCGCGCTGCACCCAGAAGGTCGGTGTTGCCCTGGTGACATCCGGGCCCGGCGTGACCAATGCCATTACCGGTATTGCTACGGCGTATATGGACTCGATCCCCATGGTCGTGATTACGGGTCAGGTTCCAACGCATGCCATCGGTCAGGACGCGTTTCAGGAGGTCGATACCGTCGGTATTACCCGGCCCTGCGTCAAACACAACATTCTGGTCAAGAATGTGGCGGACATAGCGCCATCGATCAAGAAGGCTTTTTACCTTGCGGCAACCGGGCGTCCGGGACCGGTTGTGGTCGACATTCCCAAGGATGTGACGCTCGAGAAGGCTAATTATTTCTATCCGAAATCTGTGTCACTGCGTTCCTACAACTTGGTGACCAAGGGCCACAACGGACAGATCAAAAAAGCGATTCAGCTCCTGATGAATGCCAAGCGCCCGGTTATCTACAGCGGTGGCGGCATCGTGCTTGGCAACGCAGCGGCGGAGTTGACGCAGATGGTGCGCAAACTGGGGTTTCCCTGCACCAACACACTGATGGGTCTTGGCGGTTATCCGGCGACGGATCCCCAGTTCCTGGGCATGCTGGGGATGCACGGTACCTATGAGGCAAACATGGCGATGCAGAACTGCGACGTTCTGATCGCAATCGGGGCGCGCTTTGATGACCGCGTGATCGGTAATCCGAAGCACTTCGCCCAGGAAAGCCGCAAGATTATTCATATTGACATTGATCCTTCATCGATATCCAAGCGGGTGCGGGTTGATGTGCCCATCGTCGGTGATGTGAAAGAAGTCCTCGCCGAACTGAATCGTCAGCTTGAGGAGGCGTCGGACAAAGTCGATGCCGACGGGCTCAAGCAGTGGTGGGAACAGATCGACACCTGGCGGACGCGTGATTGCCTTAAATATGACCGCGCCAGTGAAATCATCAAGCCGCAGATGGTGGTGGAAAAGCTCTACGAGCTGAGCATCGGCAAGGACGTTTATGTGACATCGGACGTCGGGCAGCACCAGATGTGGGCCGCGCAGTTCTACAAATTCGACCAGCCGCGCCGTTGGCTCAACTCAGGTGGTCTGGGAACGATGGGCGTGGGCCTGCCTTACGCGATTGGCGCACAGTTCGCCCACCCTGAAGCAACGATCGTCTGCGTGACCGGTGAGGCGAGCATCCAGATGTGCATCCAGGAGCTGTCTACCGCCAAGCAGTACCGGCTGCCGTTGAAGATCGTCAACCTCAATAACCGCTACATGGGTATGGTCAGGCAGTGGCAGGAGTTCTTCCACGGCAATCGCTACGCCGAGTCCTATATGGATGCTCTGCCCGACTTTGTGAAGCTCGCGGAGTCCTACGGCCACGTCGGGATGCAAATCCACAAACCAGGTGACATCGAGGGGGCGCTGAAAGACGCGTTTGCCCGCAAGGACGATCTGGTGTTCATGGACTTCATCACCGACCAGACCGAGAACGTCTTTCCCATGGTTCCGGGCGGCAAGGGTTTGTCTGAAATGATCCTGGTGTGATGATCGCGCCGGGCTTACAACACGAATAAAAGACTTAAGACATGCGCCATATTATTTCCCTGCTTCTGGAAAATGAAGCAGGCGCCCTTTCTCGCGTAGCCGGACTTTTCTCCGCGAGGGGCTACAACATCGAGTCGCTGACCGTCGCCCCGACTGAAGATCCGTCGTTGTCGAGAATGACGATTGTGACCAGCGGCTCCGATGATGTCATCGAGCAAATCAACAAGCAGCTGAACAAGCTGATTGATGTAGTAAAAGTCGTCGATTTATCGGAGGGGATGCATATCGAGCGCGAGCTCATGCTGGTAAAGGTGCGGGCAACCGGCAAGGATCGCGAGGAAATGAAACGCATCTCTGACATATTCCGCGGCCGCATTCTCGACGTTACCGACAAGACCTACACAATAGAGCTGACCGGAACCGGCGCGAAGCTCGATGCTTTTATCGAGGCATTGGAGAAGGGCGCCATACTTGAGACAGTACGCACGGGTGCTTCCGGCGTCGGGCGAGGCGATCGCATTCTGAAAGTGCAGTAATCCAGTCGCAGAAGCCTCCGTCGCATCGATTCTGGCGGAGCGCCTCGCGCGAGGAAAAACAATCAAGAGGGGATCATGAAGGTCTACTACGACAAGGACGCAAATCTGCGTCTGATCAAAGGAAAGAAAGTCACCATTCTTGGCTACGGCTCGCAAGGCCATGCCCATGCGCTCAATCTGAAGGATTCGGGTGTCAAGGTTACGGTCGGTGTGCGCAAGGGTGGTTCCTCATGGAACAAGGCGAAGAAAGCCGGCTTTGAAGTAAAGGAAATGGGTGCTGCGGTGAAGAGTGCCGATTTCGTCATGATGCTGCTGCCCGACGAGCACATTGCCGATGTCTATCGTGACGACGTCGAACCGAATATCAAGAAGGGTGCGACGGTCGGGTTCGCGCATGGTTTCAATATTCATTTCGGACAGGTTGTTCCGCGTTCTGATCTCGATGCCGTCATGGTGGCGCCGAAGGCGCCGGGACATACAGTGCGAGCCACGTATGCCCAAGGCGGGGGCGTTCCCTGCCTGATCGCGGTTCACCAGAACCCGACCAAGAAGGCGCGTGATGTTGCGCTGTCTTACGCCTCGGCGATCGGTGGCGGCAAGGCCGGCATTATCGAAACCAATTTCCGTGAAGAGACCGAGACCGATCTGTTTGGCGAGCAGGTTGTGCTTTGCGGGGGGACGTCCGCGCTGATCCAGGCCGGATTCGAGGTGCTGGTTGAAGCCGGCTACGCGCCCGAAATGGCGTATTTCGAATGTCTGCACGAGCTCAAACTCATCGTTGATCTGATCTACGAGGGGGGCATAGCGAACATGCGTTACTCCATCTCGAACAATGCCGAGTACGGTGACATCAGTCGCGGCCCGCGCATTATCAATGAAGAGAGCAAGAACGAGATGCGTCGAATCCTCAAGGAAATCCAGACCGGGGTCTATGCCCAGGAGTTTCTGCTGGAGAATAAAACTGGCGCAACCAAACTCACAGCGATGCGCCGCATCGCTGGCGAACATCAGATCGAAGTCGTGGGAGAACGCCTGCGCTCGATGATGCCGTGGATCAAGGCCAGCCGCCTCGTTGATAAAACCAAGAACTAGTCAGTAAGCAGTCACTGCGGGGTGTTGTCCCGCCAAGTCTCACAACAAAGCCACCCTGACTGTGTCACCAGACATGCACTCACGCTATCCCCATCCGATTATCGCCAGAGAAGGTTGGCCTTTTCTGGCGATCGCGGTGGTGGTTGCGGCGTGTGTGAACTGGCTCGCTGGCTGGTGGTCTTTGCCATTCTGGCTGGCAGCACTCTTTGTTTTGCAGTTCTTCAGGGACCCGGCGCGCAACGTGCCGGACGATCCTGCCCTTGTATGCTCGCCGGCTGACGGGCGCATTGTCGTTGTTGAAAAAGCGCAGGATCCGTACAACCGGCGTGATGCGTTGAAGATCAGTGTGTTTATGAACGTATTCAACGTGCATTCCAACCGGGCACCCGTCGATGGCGAAGTGATCGATGTTAACTACCACGCCGGTGGTTTTTTCAATGCTGCGCTTGACAAGGCATCGCTGGAGAATGAGCGCAATGCGCTCACGATTCGCATGAAGGACGGCCGCGAATTGACCTGCGTGCAAGTGGCGGGATTGGTGGCGCGGCGCATTCTTTGCTACGTTGAACGGGGAGACCAGCTGAACAAGGGCCAGCGCTTCGGCTTCATTCGGTTCGGGTCGCGCGTCGACCTTTATCTCTCCCCGGCGTCCCGGCCCCGGGTGTCAGTCGGCGACAAAGTGTATGCTGGTGAAACCGTTCTGGCCGAACTGGAGATCCAATCTAGCGAGCAATGAAGTATCCCGACTCCCAGCCGAAGTGGCAGATGCGAAGCGCTTTTCGACGCCAGGGCATTTACTGGTTGCCCAACGCCATTACAACCTGCGGCCTGTTTGCAGGGTTCTACGCCATTGTGCAGGCGATGAACCTGCGATTTGAACTCGCCGCTATGGGTATTTTTGCAGCAATGGTATTTGACGGGCTGGACGGTCGTGTCGCCAGACTGACGAGGACGCAGTCGGCGTTTGGCGCAGAATACGACTCGCTCGCGGACATGGTGGCTTTCGGTGCTGCTCCGGCCCTTGTCTTGTACGAGTGGGAACTCAAGGGAATGGGCAAGCTTGGCTGGCTGGCAGCATTTGTTTTCTGTGCCTGCGCCGCGTTGAGGCTGGCTCGTTTCAATACCAATATGGGGCATGTCGATAAACGTTTTTTTCAGGGGTTGCCAAGTCCCGCTGCAGCCGGATTGGTCGCAGGTTTCGTCTGGGCGATGGAGGCGTACGAAATCCGGGGACTGCCCTGGCTGGCCTGGATGTTGGCCCTGATCGCCGGTTTTACCATGGTCAGTAACATCCCGTATTACAGCGGCAAGGAAATCAACCTGCGTAAAGCCGTGCCGTTCAGGGTGGTTGTCCTCATCGCATTCTCGGTCGTAATCGTGGTGCAGGCGGCGGATAATCTTCCGGAATTACTGTTCGCTGTCTTTCTGCTCTATACGCTCTCGGGTTACGCAATATGGGTATCGAGACGCTCGAAACGGCGTGAAAAGACACCTGTGCCTCCTCGCAAGGAGCCAGGAAGCAGCTAGGTCGCCTGCATCAGGGGCTTGCGGTCGGGGTCAAATACCCATATATTTGATCGCTATGAGTCAGCAACAGCACGGCCAAACGACCCCTCTTCTTCTTGCCAGCCTCCCGCTGCAAGGCCTGCTACTGCGCCGCGGGCGCTAACTACTCTTTCAATCCCCAACAGTTTGCGGGTTCGCTGAAAAAACCCGAGCATCCAAAGACACCCGAGTTGCGCCCGCCACGCCATTGGCCCCGGGTGCAGTTGCAGATCTAGAGTGGAGAGTGACATGACTGACCGATTAATCATTTTTGACACGACCATGCGCGATGGCGAGCAAAGCCCCGGCGCATCGATGACGCGTGAGGAAAAACTTCGAATTGGCAAGCAGCTTGAACGTATGCGAGTCGACGTCATCGAAGCCGGGTTTCCGGCCGCGAGTGATGGCGATTTCGAATCAGTAAGAGCGATCGCCCAGACCGTCAAGGACAGCATTGTTTGTGGTCTGGCGCGGGCGTCGGATGCGGACGTGCGACGAGCTGGTGAAGCCGTCAAGCCGGCCAACGCGGCGCGCATTCATACGTTCATTGCGACCTCGCCGGTTCATATGGAGCGCAAGCTGCGGATGAGCCCGGAGCAGGTGCTTGACCAGGCGGTGAAGTCGGTCAAGCTGGCACGTTCGCTCTGCGATGACGTCGAGTTTTCGCCCGAGGACGCTGGCAGGTCAGAGATCGATTACCTGTGCCGTATCCTTGAAGCAGTCATTGACGCAGGTGCGGGCACTATCAACATTCCGGACACTGTCGGCTACACCGTGCCCGAGCAGTTCGCAGGCATGATCCGCGAACTGCGCGAGCGGATCCCCAACTCCGACAAAGTGGTATGGTCAGTACATTGCCATAACGACCTTGGTCTGGCCGTTGCAAATTCTCTTGCTGCGGTCACTGCCGGTGCCCGCCAGGTCGAATGCACCGTAAACGGCCTGGGAGAGCGTGCCGGAAATGCTTCACTCGAAGAAATCGTCATGGCGGTTCGAACGAGGCAGGACTTTTTCGACTGCGATACCCGTATCGATACGACGCAGATCGTTCCGATCTCGAAGCTCGTTTCTGCGATCACAGGGTTTCCGGTCCAGCCGAACAAGGCGATCGTCGGAGCGAATGCCTTTGCACATGAGGCGGGCATTCACCAGGATGGGGTGCTCAAGCATCGTGAAACGTACGAAATCATGCGCGCAGAGGACGTGGGCTGGACGGCAAACAAACTGGTGCTTGGCAAACATTCCGGGCGAAACGCCTTCCGGCAACGCCTTTCAGAACTCGGGATCGAGCTGGAATCTGTCGAAGCGCTGAACGCGGCATTTGCCCGTTTCAAGGAGCTTGCCGACAAGAAGCACGAGATTTTTGACGAAGACCTGATGATGCTCGCCTCTGACGACACCCTGAGTCAGGATAACGAGCATTTCAAGCTGGTTTCGATTCAGGCACAGCTCGAAACGGGCGAAACACCGCTTGCACGTGTCGTTATTTCAGAAAACGGCGCTGAAAAGGATGCCGAGTCACGCGGTAGCGGCCAGGTCGATGCAACGTTCAAGGCGATCGAGTCAATTGTTTCCAGTGGAGCTGACCTGCAGCTTTTCTCGGTGAATGCGATTACCAGCGGTACGGACTCACAAGGCGAAGTCAGCGTGCGCCTTGCCAAATCGGGACGTGTTGTCAATGGTCACGGCGCCGACACAGACATCGTGATCGCGTCTGCCAAGGCTTATCTGAACGCGCTCAACAAGCTGCGTGCAGGTCCGGAGCGCCTCAACCCCCAGCTCTAGCGTTTACCGTTGCGGCACGCATCCGGCGCCTGGCGACAGGCCGTCGGCCGAAGTCCGATATGACGATGCGTGCCTTACGTGGGGGTTGAAGCGCCGTCGCTGTGGGAAAATCTCCCCTGGTTGGCTATTCTCTAGCCTTTAGGGATTCTTTAATGCATGAAAACGCGAACGCTGGCGCCGCCGGACCGCATCGCATAGTTGTCGTCGGCGGTGGTGCAGGCGGCCTCGAACTGGTCACCAGACTGGGAGACTCGTTGGGGCGAAAAGGTCTCGCTGATGTCACACTGATCGATAGTTCCCGCACCCACCTGTGGAAGCCGTTGTTGCACCGGGTTGCTGCCGGCAGTATGGATCTGAACGATCACGAAATTGATTACCTGGCGCAGGCGCGCTGGCATCATTTCCGGTTTCGACTCGGGCGCATGCAGGGGCTTGATCGTGCAAGCAAGAAGGTTTTGCTGGCGCCCACTCTCGATGAGTCCGGCATCGAAATCATCGCCGCGCGATCGGTTGATTACGACACTATCGTTGTTGCTGTCGGCAGCAAGACAAATGATTTTGGCACGCCCGGTGCGAGCGAGTTTGCGCTGTCGCTGGATGCACCCGCGCAGGCCGCGCGCTTTCACTCGCGACTTCTTAACGCCTGTTTGCGTGCCAACACGCAATCCGAACCGCTGCAACCGGGCCAACTGCACATCGCGATCATCGGTGCCGGGGCAACTGGTGTCGAACTCGCCGCCGAGCTGCACAACACCACGCGCGAACTGGTTGCCTTTGGCCTCGATCAGATCGATCCGGAGCGTGACATCAAGGTCACGCTGATTGAAGCCGCACCAAGAATCCTTCCGGTGCTGCCAGAGCGGTTGTCGGATGCCACGCAGCGCTTGCTTGAGGGAATCAATGTTGATGTGTTGCCCGGCGAACGCGTTACCGAAGTCAGCCAGGAGGGCGTGCATACCCAAAGCGGACGATTCGTTCCGGCCGAGCTGGTTGTATGGGCTGCCGGTATCAAGGCCCCGGAGTTTCTGGCCGATCTGGACGGGCTTGAGTCCAACCGCATGAATCAGCTCATGGTGCGCCAGTCGTTGCAGACGACACGCGATGCAGACGTATTCGCTATTGGTGACTGTGCCAGTTGCACCTGGCCTGGCCGCGACAACGCGGTACCACCACGGGCGCAGGCGGCGCACCAGCAGGCATCTCATCTGGCCAGATGGTTAAGACCGCACATTGAGGGGAAGCCGGTTAAGCCTTGGGTCTACAGGGACTTCGGTTCGCTGGTGTCGCTTGGCAGGCACAGCACGGTTGGCAGTTTGATGGGTGCGCTGACCGGTGGCAGCTTGATGATCGAGGGCTATTTCGCGCGCCTGATGTATCTGTCACTGTACAAGATGCACGAGTACGCGCTGCATGGTTTCGCCAAGGTGTTCCTCGACACCCTGGCTCGATTGATCATTCGCCGTACCGAACCGCACGTCAAACTGCATTGACTGGAGTGGCAATCTGCGTGCGTGAGTGGAGTTGGAAACTGTGGACTGTGGTTATTGCCGGAGCGCTGGTCACGGCCTGCTCGACGCGCCTGCCTTACACCTCCGCAGATCTGGAGCGACAGGCCGCGCCGTCCGAGTTTATGGATCGTGCCGCGGACGATCCCACACTTGCCGATCTGGTCCGTGCCAGCGGTTACGATAAGCAATGGCCGCCGGATCAGTGGCGACTCGATACGCTCACACTGGTCGGACTGTATTTCAACCCTGACATCGATGTTGCCCGTGCCCAGGCCGTGGCGGCCACCGCAGCCCTGAGCACGGCAAGCTCGCGCGCCCCGCTAAGTGTTCAGCTCGCCGCAGAACACCACAGCCGCGAAGTCGACGGCAGCCCCTGGAGTCTCGGCATTGCGATCGGACTCCCAATCGGCACAGAGAACCGTCGCGAGGCACGAGTGATGAAGGCGAGTTTGCTTGCCGATGCCGCCGAGCTTGAGATAGCGGCTTCAGCCTGGCGTGTCCGCAGTGCTGTGCGGGACGCCGTCATTGATCTGAGCGCGTCCAGCCAGCGAGTGCATTTGGTGTCGCAACGGCTGGTCGTGCACGATGAATTGCTGCAGCTGTTAGAGCGACGGGTTGATGCCGGCATGCTCTCGGCGCGTGAGCTTGGGCGCGAGCGTGTGGCGAAAGCGATGGCCGAAGCCGAGTTGGCGATCGAACAAACCAGGCAGTCTGATGCACTTGGCGTGCTTGCTGCTGCGCTCGGATTGCCTTTCGAAACTGTGCGGACACTGCGGATCGCTGACAATCCACTCGATGAAACGAGCGCGATCCCGGATGGCGCCAGCGCGCGCGGCGAAGCCTTGCGCAACCGTCTCGATGTCCATGTCAGCTTGCTGGAGTATGGCGCTGCGGACGCCGAGCTCAGACTTGCGGTGGCCAGGCAGTATCCGGTAGTCGTACTGTCGCCAGGTTTTCTGTGGGATCAGGGCGACAATATCTGGTCGCTTGCAAGTGCTTTTGTCGTGCCGCGCTCGACGCTCGCGGCGGTACGAGAGGCCGAAGCGCGCCGCGATGTTGCGGGCAGGCAGTTCACAGCGCTGCAAATTCGTGTCATTAATGAAGTTGAGCGTGCCCGCGAAGCGATGCAGGTTACCCGTTCAAATGTGAATGCCGGAGCAGACGTCGTCAGACGGGCGCAAGGGCAGCTGGACCGGGCGGGCCGATATTTTGAGTCGGGTGGCGGCGACCGGGTAGATCTGGTGACGGCACGTCTGGCCGCGGTGCAGGCCCGCCAGCACCTGTTGGACGCGCGGATCGTTTGGCGCAAATCCATCGCCCGACTCGAGGATGCCATGCAGCGACCGGTGCTTGGAGACTTTCTGAAATTACCGGATCAAGAAACTGCACCTGGAGCATCGACATGAAACTCACGGCAAATCACATCATCATCGCCCTGATGGCAGTTGTGATTGCCGTGTTGTCGTGGACGCTGATATACGTCTCGCGCGATGAACTGCAGCTCCACGACGAAGAGTACGAAGAAGAGATCGAAACCGAAACGACTGCGACGGTAGAGCAAGGCCGCGCCATCGTCCGTGTCGATCTGCAAAGCCAGAAAGCAAGCGGAATTCGCCTGCAGTCGCTGCCATCGTCTGAGTATGAATCGGCACTTCAGGTCTATGGCAGCGTGGTGAATATCGAAGGTTTGCTTGAAACGCGAGGCCGTTACCTTGGCGCGAGCGCGGAACGGCGGGCATTGGAGTCGGCCCTTGCCGCGGCACAGGCCGATTACCGGCGTGCCGAGGTGTTGTATCAGGATGACCGCAACATAAGCGAGCAAGCGCTGCGCGAAGCGGAGAGCCGCTTTCGGGTTGCGCAGGCCCGCCTGGGTGCCGCGCGGTCGATGCAGTCGGTCTTGCGTGACTCTTTGCTCACCGGTTGGGGTCCGGTGGTTAGCGAATGGGCGATGGCCACGGAGTCTGCCACGCTGCGTGAACTGTCGTCGAGAAGCGCGGCGCTGGTGCAGTTGGTGTTTCCTTATGACCTTCCCATAAGTGCGGCCGTGCCGCGATTGATGCTGGCGCCGGTTACGGCGCGCGAGAACGCGGTTCAAGCGCAGTTTGTATCTGCCGCCCCCCGGGTAAGTGCCGCGCTTCCTGGCAACACTTACTTCTATCTGGTTAGTGGAACCGCTTTACGCGTCGGTGCGCACGTCGTCGCCCGGGTGGCGATGGACGAGGCAGTGGTCGATGGCGTTGTTGTCCCCAACGAAGCGGTGGTGTGGCATGCCGGCAAGTCATGGGTGTACCGCAAACACGACGCCGAAACATTCGGCCGATATGAAATTTCGACAGCAAACGAACTCGGTGAGGGTTGGTTTCAGGCAGTCCCTGCCGACGCAGGTCCGGATGGCGCTATTGCCGTCGAAGCCGGTTCGCCGAATAGCAACTTTTTGAGCCCCGGTGATGAAGTGGTGACCAGCGGGGCGCAGCTGCTGCTCTCCGAAGAGCTGAAGTTCCAGATTCGCAACGAGAACGAGGACTAGGCGGAATGATTGCCGGTCTGGTTCGATTTTCGATTCGGTACGCTGGCGTTGTCGTCGCAGTGGCCGCTACCATCGTTGCCTACGGGCTCTACACCTTGTCGCGCGCCAACCTCGATGTGTTTCCGGAGTTTTCGCCGAGCCAGGTCGTGTTACAAATCGAGGCACCGGGTCTGTCTTCTGAACAGGTCGAAACCCTGGTAACCCAGCCGATTGAAAATGCTCTGGCCGGCGTGCCCGGACTGGACGGGATTCGCTCGCAATCGATACCGGGATTGTCCGTTATCACTGTCATTTTTGAGGATGGCAGCGATACCTACCGCAATCGCCAGGTTGTGAGCGAACGTCTGGCGGCGTTGGCGGCACAGATGCCCGAAGGGGTGGATGCACCCACAATGACGCCGCTGACGTCTTCCGCCAGTACCGTGCTCGGCATTGGCGTCACTTCGGAAGAGCGCACCCTGATGCAGTTGCGTACGCTGGTCGACTGGACCATTCGTCCCCACCTGCTTGCCGTGCCGGGCGTAGCTGAGGTGAATGTGTTCGGTGGTGATGTTCGCCAGTGGCAAATCCAGATCGACCAGACGAGAATGGTGCAAGCGGGTGTTTCGCTTGAACAGGTCACCAGCGCTGCCCGTCGCGCGACCGGAATGGTGGGCACCGGTTTCGTCAAGACGCCAAACCAACACATCATCATTCAGGCCGAAGCACAGCCTCGTCATCTGGCTGACGTCGCCAGTCTCGTCGTTTCATACAAGGACGGGCAGGCCATCCGCTTGTCGGACGTATCGCGCGTTGTCGAAGGTGCCGCACCGTCAATTGGCGCGGCGGCAATTGATGCCGTCCCTGGTGTATTCCTGATGATTCAGGGCCAGTTGGGCGCGAATACGCATGCCGTCACGCGTGACCTGGAGCGGGCACTCGAAGAGCTCAAGCCGCTACTGGCGGAAGAAGAAGTTACCTTGCACCCAAAGCTGTTCCGTCCCGCCAACTTTATTGAGACAGCGGTGCGCAACGTACAGCGAGACGTGCTGATTGGTTCGGCACTGGTGGTGCTGGTGCTGTTTCTGTTTCTGTATAACGCCCGCACAGCGTTGATTTGCACGCTCGCGATGCCGGTTTCGTTGCTCTCCGCCGTGCTGGTGCTCGAGTATTTTGACGTGGCCCTGAATGTCATGGTGCTTGGCGGACTCGCCATTGCGCTGGGCGAAGTTGTGGACGACGCGATCATTGATACCGAGAATATTTTCCGGAGGCTGCGGCTTAATCAGCTGGCAAGGGTGCCACGCAACGTTGCAGATGTTGTGCTCGATGCTTCGGTCGAGGTAAGAAGTTCCGTTGTCTACGCGACCTTCATCGTGGCGCTGGCGTTCGTGCCGCTTCTGACATTATCGGGAATCGCCGGCAAATTGTTTGCGCCGCTGGGTCTGGCTTACATTTTTTCCATTCTTGCATCGCTGGTTACCGCGGTGACGCTGACACCCGCCTTGTGTTACCTGTTGCTGGCGCGGCGCGAATTGTCTGCGGATGATCCGCCAGCGGTCGCGTTTCTCAAACCCTATTACCTTGCGGTGCTCAAGCGCTTCGAGCGCTATCCGGGGCGTAATGTCGCCGTTACGTTTGCGTTTATTGCAGGGGGGATTGGCGTCTTGCCGTTGTTTACCGGCGAGTTCATACCGGCGCTGCGCGAGGGCCACTACATTGTTCACATGACCGCAGTCCCAGGCACTTCCGAAGCGGAGTCACTGCGACTCGGCAGTCGCGTCTCGCGCGAGATCGGTTCGATCGATGGAGTGCAATCAGTCGCACAGTGGGTGGGGCGCTCGAAAAACGGCGCTGATACGTTTGGCACTCATTACAGCGAATTCGAAGTCGAGATCGGTGCACTCGACGGCGACGAGCAGGCGCGCGTGCTGCGCGAGATCCGCGAGGTACTGTCGGGCGAGCGCGGCGGCACGTATCCGGGTGTGTCGTTTGGCGTCAACACTTTCCTGACCGAGCGAATCGAGGAAACCATCACCGGGTTTGCCGCGCCATTCGTCGTAACCCTGTACGGCTCGGACCTGGATGCGCTGGACCGGGATGCGCTTGCTGTAGCGACTGCTCTTGCTGACGTGCCGGGCGCGCTGGACGTGCAGTTGCAGGCGCCGCCGGGCACGCCCCAGCTCACTGTGCGCTTGCGTCACGAGCGGATTGCTGCGCTCGGCATGACGCCAATGCAGGTGCTGCGGGCGGTGAACACCGCGTACGAGGGCGCAACGGTTGGCCAGGTCCACGAGGGGGCGAAGGTGATCGACCTGGTGGTATTGCTTGCGCCCGAGGCGCGTAACGACATCACCGGAGTTGGCGAGTTGCTGCTGCACAACCCCGAGGGTCGCCTCGTCAGACTGGACGAAGTGGCAGACGTGCAGCTAACCGGCGGCCGTTACAAGGTGCTGCACTACGGTGGCAGGCGTATCCAGACCGTCACGGCCAATTTCGCGGGCCGTGATCTGACGAGCTTTGAGCGCGAAGCGCGTAATGCGATTTCCGCACAGGTCGAGCTCTCGCCCGGAAGTTATATGGTGTTTTCGGGGACCGCCGAATTACAGCGCCAGACCCGCATTGACCTGCTTGTTCATTCGATGCTCGCCGGAATCGGCGTATTGCTTTTGCTTTATATCGCGTTCAACCGCCTTCGCAACATGGCCATCACGTTTCTTAATTTGCCGTTTGCATTGATCGGCGGCGTCATTGCCGTTCTCGCGACCGGTGGCTGGTTGTCGCTGGGCTCGCTGGTTGGATTTGTCACGCTGTTTGGCATCACCTTGCGCAACTCGATCATGCTGGTGTCGCACTATCAGCACCTCGTGGAGCACGAGCAACAAATCTGGGGACTGCAAACGGCTTTGCGGGGCGCGGCAGAGCGGTTGCCGTCGATTCTCATGACAGCCCTGGTTACCGGTTTGGGTCTCATGCCACTGGCGCTGGGCACCGGCGAACCCGGGCGGGAGATCGAGGGTCCCATGGCGACGATCATTGTTGGCGGTCTGGCAACATCTACCTTGCTCAATTTGCTGGTATTGCCCACGATTCTTTTGCACTTCGGCAGATTCGAGCGCTCGGAGTTTTCGGACGTACCCGAGACACCGGGTGCGCGCTGATACACTCTTGTCCCCGCAGGTCCGCGGATGCGTCCAATCACCCTGTGAAATGCGTATCTGACACCTATTCGCGTCGACTTTGAGTCACACCAACCTTTCTGGAGCCCGCAATGGCCACCGTAGAAGTAACCAAAGACAATTTCGAAGAAGTGATCACCAACAACGACATGGTCGTGGTCGATTTCTGGGCAACCTGGTGCGGGCCGTGTAAAACGTTCGCCCCGGTTTTCGAATCAGCATCGGAAAAATATCCGAACATCCTGTTTGCAAAGGTAAATACCGAGGAACAAATGGAGCTGGCAGGGCATTTTGATATCCGCTCGATCCCGACCCTGATGGTCGTGCGCGAAAAAGTCATCCTGTACTCGAAACCAGGTGCGGTGCCGGCGCAGTCGCTCGAATCGCTCCTGGACCGGATGCTCGCTGTGGATATGACGCAGGTGCGTGATGAAATCGCATCGGCTGAGGCAGAGCAATCCGACACCTGACGCGTTGCCGCATCGCGCGCCCGGCGGGCAGATTTTCATAGCCGGTCTTTTAAAAGTCGTTTATCATTTGCTTGAAATAACTGACTCGTCGGTCAGAAACGGCAGTGTTGGTTTAAGGCAGTAAATAGAAATAGCGGAATAGAAAATCACAAAGCCAGCCGGTGCCGGTCGCCGAGCTGGCCGTTTTGTTCAGCGGGCCGACTTTTTTTGCGCCCGGAAAAGCTTGCAAGAGGTATCCCCTTGTTCAAATTTCGCGGCTCTTTTCTCGTTTTCGGAGCGTTGGCAGTATCCGCGCTTCTTTCGGCCTGTGGCTCCGAGCCGGAGGGTGGCAATCAGGCGGCTAAACCGGTGCAACCGGCCGCTGCGCCAGCCAAGCCGAGGGGGCTGCCGGTCAAGGCCGTGGAGGTCAAGGTTGGACCGGTGGTCGACGAAGTGACGGCGGTCGGTTCGCTGCTGGCGGAGGAGTCCGTGATCATTCGTCCCGAAATTGATGGCCGAATTGTGGGCCTGCACTTTGAAGAAGGCCAGGCGGTCAAGCGCGGACAGCGGTTGGTGACCATTGACGCGAGCGAGTACAAGGCGCAACTGGCTGCAGTGAATGCGGAATTGCGGACCGAGGAGCAGCGTTACACCCGCGCCCAGGAGCTGTACGAGCAGAAATTCATCACCAAGGAGGCGCTTGACGTCCAGGCAGGGGCGGTTGACCGGCTCAAGGCGCGGGTGCAGGAAGTGCAGGTTCGTGTTGACAAGACCTATATCCGGGCGCCGTTCCCGGGCATCGTTGGATTGCGCGAGGTCAGCCCCGGTGCATATGTCAAGGCAGGAGCGGATATCGTTGTTCTCGAGAACCTGAGCTCGATCAAGGTCGACTTCCGCATCCCGGAGGTTCACCTGTCGAAGGTAGAGCCGAATCAACGGGTTATGTTGCTCGTTGATGCGTTCCCCGGGGAGCAGTTCGAAGGACGTGTCTACGCGATTCAGCCGGCCGTTGAGGAACAAACGCGCACAGCACTGATGCGTGCCCGCGTGAAGAACAATAGCTTCAAGCTCAAGCCGGGTATGTTCGTTCGTGTAGCGCTGAAGATGTCGACCCGGCCGGATGCGATTACGATTCCCGAAGAGGCGCTCTGGCCTCAGGGCAAGGACAATTTTGTTTTCAAGGTTGTCGACGGCAAAGCCATGCTGACCAAGGTCCAGCTTGGTAACCGCCGTCCCGGTGAGGTTGAAATCAATCAAGGCCTCGCTCCTGGTGAGGTCGTAGTCACCGAAGGACAAATCAAGTTGCGTGACGGCGCCCCGGTGATGGTCATGGGTGCCCCCCCTGCGCCGCAAGGCGGCGACGACAAGCCGGGCTGACAGAGCCGGCTTAAAGGAGGCAGAAAATGATTCTCTCCGAGATTTCCATCAGACGCCCGGTGCTTGCCACCGTATTCAGTCTGCTTATCGTGCTGTTGGGCGTGATTTCCTTCGACCGGTTGTCGGTACGTGAGTATCCGAAGATCGATCCGCCGATTGTTTCGGTGCGAACGGTGTACACCGGCGCGACGGCCCAGGTTATCGAAAGCGTCATAACGACACCGATCGAAGACGCCCTGTCGGGTATTGAGGGAATCAATACCATCAAATCCCGCAGCCGCGAGGAGGTCAGCGAGGTCACCGTGACCTTTGTGACGGACCGCGATGTCGAAGCGGCCGCCAACGATGTGCGCGATCGGGTCGCGCGCGTCAAGACGCTGCTGCCGGCACAGGCTGACGACCCGGTGGTCAACAAGATTGAGGCCGATGCCTGGCCGGTGATGTGGATCGCACTGATGAGCGACCGTCATTCGCCGATGGAGCTGACTGACTATGCTGACCGCTATCTGACCGACCCCCTGAAAACGGTGCCCGGTGTTGCCACTGTCATCATCGGCGGCGAGCGCCGCTATTCAATGCGCGTATGGCTCGATCGCGAACGGCTGGCGGCGCATGGACTGACATCGCAGGACGTCGAAGACGCCTTGCGCAGGCAAAACCTCGATTCCGCCGGGGGGCGCATCGAGAGCACTGAGCGCGAATTGACCGTTCTTGCCGAGACCGATCTGCGCAGCCCCGAGGCTTTCAACGACATGGTGATCCGTGAAGTCGCCGGTTATCCGATTCGCATTCGCGACGTCGGCTACGCCGCGCCGGGCCCGTACGAAAACCGCAAGGTGGTTCGCGTCAGCGGCCAGGAAGCGCTTGGCCTCGGCATCGTGAAACAATCGACTGGCAATACCCTGGCGATTGCCCAGGGAGTGCGCGACATGGTGCCGCGCCTGGGAGAGGGTCTACCGGAGGGCATGAGTATGCGGGTCGCGGTTGATACGTCGGAGTTCATTTCCGCCGCCATCAATTCCGTATACAAGGTGATGCTCGAAGCGCTGGCACTGGTGGTTCTGGTGATATTTGTGTTCCTGCGCAGCGTCCGCGCCACACTCATTCCCGTTGTCACGATCCCGATTTCCCTGATCGGCGCGTTTTTCTTCCTGTATGTGCTGGGGTTTTCAATCAACGTGCTGACCTTGCTCGGGATCGTGCTTGCCGTTGGTCTGGTCGTCGATGACGCGATCGTGATGCTGGAGAATATCCACCGCCATATCGAACAGGGCATGACGCGATACCAGGCTGCTGTAAAAGGCGCGAAGGAAATCGGCTTCGCGGTGGTGGCGATGACCATTACCCTGGTTGCGGTGTTCACGCCGCTGGTTTTCATGACCGGTCGAGTGGGGCAATTGTTCGTGGAGTTTGCCCTGACTGTTGTTGCGGCGGTGGTGGTAAGTGGTTTTGTCGCGCTGACACTGACGCCGATGATGTGCTCGATATTGCTCAAGGAGCACGAGGGCCACGGCAAACTGTTCAACCTCAGCGAGCGGTTCTTTGTGGGCATGAACAGCGCTTACAAATTCCTGCTGATGGGGGCGCTCAAGCTGCGCTGGCTCATCGTGCTGGTGTTTTTCGGGGCGTTCGCCGGGATGGTGTTTTTGTTCATGCAGCTAAAACCGGAGCTGTCTCCCGTTGAAGATCGTGGCGTGTTCATGGCGTTTGCGATTGCGCCGGAAGGCTCGACGATGCAGTACACCGATCGCTACATGCGCGCGGTCGCGGCCGTGCTCAAGGATGTGCCCGAAATCGACACCTTGTTCGAGGTGGTTGCCCCGGGTCTGGATCGTCCGAACCCGGTGAATCTCGGCATCGGTTTCGCCGTCCTCAAACACTGGGATGAGCGCGAGCGCAGTCAACTTGCTATCACCAAGGAATTGACCCCAAAGTTGTTCGGCGGACTTCCTGGTGTCATTTCTTTTGCCAAGGATCCGCTTTCGCTGGGCCAGAGTTTTCTGGCGAAGGACATCGAGTACGTCATTTACGGCAACAGTTATGAGCAGCTGCAGGAATACGTCAACAAGGTGATGGGCAGACTGCGCGACTATCCCGGCATCACCGGCCTTGATACCGACCTGAAGCTCAACAAGCCGCAGTTGCGCGTCAACATCGACCGCGACAAGGCGTCCACGCTCGGTATCTCCATGTCCACCATTGGTGGCACGCTGGAAACGCTGCTGGGCGGCAGTGATGTGACGCGATATAAACGCGAGGGCAAGCAGTACGACGTAGTTCTGCAAATGGAAGACGACAAGCGCCGTCAGCCGACCGACCTGACTTCGATTTATGTTCGGTCGCGCAGCGGCCAACTGGTGCAACTTTCCAACCTGGTGAAACTCGAAGAAACGGTCGCGCCGAAAGAACTCAACCACTTCAACAAATTCCGCGCCGCCATTATCAACGGCAACGTCGGGCCGGATGCCAGCCTTGGTGAGGTGCTTGATTTCATCGACATGGTGGTCGCAGAAGAATTGCCGAAGTCGGTTGGTACCGATCTCAATGGCGCGTCGCGCGAGTTCCGCGAGACCGGGGACGAAATGCTGATCACGCTGGTGCTGGCGCTGGTCTTTATTTACCTTGTACTCGCAGCGCAGTTTGAAAGTTTTGTCAGCCCGCTCGTCATTATGCTGACCGTGCCGCTTGGATTTGCTGGCGCGGTGCTGGCAATGTGGCTAAACGCCAAGTTTGGCACCGGGGGTACGCTCAACATTTATAGCCGGATTGGTCTCGTCATGCTTATCGGCCTGATCACCAAGAACGGTATTCTAATTGTCGAGTTCGCCAATCAGCTCCGCCGCACGGGTATGGAACGCGCTGAAGCCATTATCGAAGCTTCGTCGCTGCGGTTGCGGCCGATCCTGATGACGGCTCTGGCAACGGTGCTGGGGGCCTTACCGCTGGCGCTGTCCTCTGGTGCTGGCGCTGAAGCGCGCGCGGCGATTGGCTGGGTCATCGTCGGTGGCATGTCGATCGGCACGTTACTGACACTGTTCATCATTCCTGTTGCCTACTCCCTGATCGTGCGCAAAGTGCACATGATTCCCGAGGAGCGTGAAGTGGCCGAGATGGCTGCCGGCGCTGGCGTGGTCACCTCGCCCCAAAGCCGGGAACACTAGAAACGCGGCACTGGCACTGATTCGAACAAAGATCGCGACAACGGGCGCTCTCGCCCGTTGTTTTTCTGCGAACCAGGTTTGCGGAGCACACCATGTTTGAAATTCGCCGCGCTAACGAGCGTGGCTACGCTGACCACGGCTGGCTCAGGAGCTTCCACTCGTTTTCGTTTGCCGGATACCATGATCCCGAACATATGGGCTTCGGGACACTGCGTGTGATCAACGAAGACCGTGTAGCGGGCGGTGCCGGTTTTGGTGCGCATCCGCACCACGACATGGAAATCATCAGCTATGTGTTGTCCGGAAGCCTGGAACACCGCGACACAATGGGTACGGGGTCGGTAATACGGGCGGGCGACGTGCAGCGCATGAGTGCCGGCAGCGGTGTGTTGCACAGTGAGTACAACCACTCCGCAGACCAACCCGTTCACTTCCTTCAAATCTGGATTGAACCTGATCGAATCGGGATCGACCCGGAATATCAGCAGACGTTTTTCCCGGAAGCAGCCAAGCGTGGCAAGTTATGTCTGCTGGCCTCGCCGGACGGGCGTGGTGACTCAATGCGCATCAACGCGGACGCGCTGCTGTTTGCTTCGCTGGTCGACGGCGACGAGCGGTTGCAGTACGAGGTGCCGGTAGGCAGGAAAGTCTATCTGCATGTTGTCGGCGGCAGCATCAACGTCAACGACACGAAAATCGAATCCGGTGACGCGATCAAGCTGCGCGATGAAGCGCGTGTTGTTATCGAACACGGCCGCCAGGCGGAAATACTGTTGTTTGATTTGCCTTGACGCGCACTGTCCGTTATTTTCAGCCACTTCTGCCTACCCGGGACACATGACTTCCGCTTTGCTGTCCGTGCGCGACATATCGAAACGCTTCGGCGGACCCAATCCCCGCGCGGTTCTGAGTTCGTTAAGTCTCGACGTGTCGGCCGGTGATTACGTCGCAATAATGGGCGAGTCGGGTGTTGGCAAATCGACCATGCTCAATATCGTTGCCGGGCTCGACGCACCGGATGCGGGTGATGTGTTGATCGATGGCACCAGTCTTTCAGGGCTCACTGATGACGAACTGACGCGACTTCGGCGTGCACGAATGGGTTTCGTGTTCCAGGCGTTCCATGTTCTGCCGTATCTGTCCGTGGCCCAGAATGTTGAGCTGCCGTTGGCACTGTTACAGACTGATTCCGCAGCGACGCGGGACCGTGTCTCTGAAATGCTGCGCGCGATCGGGATGAGCGAGCGTGCCGACAGCATGCCCCGGGAGTTGTCCGGCGGAGAATTGCAGCGTGTTGCGATCGCCCGTGCACTGGTGCATCGCCCTACGTTGGTGCTGGCGGACGAGCCGACCGGAAACCTCGATCCGGAAACGGCCGGGCAGATTCTTTCCTTGCTGAAGTCCCAGATAAAGCAAAACCAGGCCGCCGGTATTCTGGTAACCCACTCGCCCGAGGCTGCCCGGACTGCCGACCAGACGTTTACGCTGACCACTTCGGGCCTCGTTAAGCAGGACTAGGTTTTGGTGGTCTGATGGCGCTCATTAAGGGGTACACAACAAAGGGTGCGCAACAAAGGGGTACGCACCAAGGGGTACGCGTACGCAAAGGGTGCTGAGGAAAAATGGCTTACACAGCTAATTCAAGTCGGCAAGAAAAAGAGTAAACGCCGGGGGTAGCCCAATTCATGGGTTTACCGGTGCCACTCCGTACGTAAGACATGAACTCCGGAGGTTTTTGCTCTGGGTTCTCCGCGTCCTGCGCGGTGAGCACTTCCCCCGCAAACCAGCTGGCGCTAACAAGCCCTAATTCAGGCGTACATACTCGTAGTCAACCGGCAGTTTATTGATGCCGCGATCGGGTGGTGCGATCCAGCCGGCCATTTTCCCGGGTTCGATCACCCGCTGCATCAGGCTGTGGACAAAAGTCCGATCGCCTTCGCCCGGAAGCCAATCCGCGATACGCTGATCGTATTCTTCCTGGCCGATGAGGTTTCCGGCAGGATCAACCGGGAGACCTGCCCAGCTTCCGATTGAACGGTGAAAGCGGTTGCTTGGCAGGCGTAATACCGTTTCGTATCCTGCGCGCTTGATTTGCATGTTCCAGCGTTTCAGCCCGATCTCGCAGTCCTTGACGTACGATTCGCGCATGACTTCGTTCATCGCGTTGCGCAAACCGACGGTGTGCTTTCCATCCGGTGTTTCCAGATCGAACGTGGCTTCACGGCACACGTGATCTTCGTACTTCGTTTCATCCGGCCGGCCCTTGATTCCGCTGGCGAACGATGATGCGGCATTCGAAGATGCCTCCGAGCCGAACAGATCCAGCGACGAGGTGAACCAGAAGTTCAGATAACGCTGAATGGTGTCGAGATCGATTGCGCCGTGTGCGCGAATTCTTTCCGGGTCCTCGGTGTTCAGTTCTTTCATGACTTCCAGCGAGCGCTTGATGACACGGCCGACCCCGGTTTCGCCGACGAACATGTGATGTGCTTCTTCGGTGAGCATGAAGCGGCAGGTGCGAGCCAGGGGATCGAAGCCTGACTCGGCCAGGCTCTTGAGCTGGAATTTTCCGTCGCGATCGGTGAAATAAGTGAACATGAAAAACGACAACCAGTCGCTGATCGGTTCGTTGAAGGTGCCGAGTATGCGAGGGTTATCGGCATCACCGGAATGGCGGCCCAGCAACTGCTCCGCTTCCTCGCGTCCATCTCGCCCGAAATAACCGTGCAGCAGATACACCATTGCCCACAGATGGCGTCCCTCTTCGACGTTTACCTGGAACAGGTTGCGCAGGTCATACAGGGAGGGGCAGGTTAGTCCCAGCAGATGCTGCTGCTCCACCGACGCCGGTTCCGTATCGCCCTGGGTGACGATGATGCGACGAAATTGCGAGCGCAACTCTCCCGGAACCTGTTGCCAGACAGGTTCTCCGTAATGGTCGCCAAAGCCAATGGTGCGCTCGGGGATCGTATCGGCAAGGAAAATCCCCCAGCGATAGTCTGGCATCCTGACATGGCCGTAGCTGGCCCAGCCTTGCGAATCGACACCGACGGCAGTGCGCAGATAGACGTCATTGGCGGCAAAATCATTTGGCCCCTGTTCCTGCCACCAGTCCAGAAAACGCGGCTGCCAGTGTTCCAGCGCCCGTTGCAGCTTTCGATCGGTCGCAAGGTTGACGTTGTTGGGAATCTTCTCGCTGTAGTTAATGCTCATGATCAACTCCGTGACGCTGCAGCCGAGTCAGCTACAGCCAAAGGAACGCAGGCTCTAAACGCGTTCATGATTGAAATCGGGTTTGCTGCCGCTGCCGAATACTTTCAGGGCACCTTGTTCGCCAAC
>DATKYN010000063.1:0-16789 GCA_035528435.1 Burkholderiales bacterium | reverse complement strand
GGCTTTACCCGCATCGGGCAAGGGGCCAGGCATTGTGTTGTGCCAGGAAATCTTCGGCATCAATGCGTACATTCAGGAGGTCGCCGATTACTACGCCGAGGAAGGCTATGTCGTGCTTGCGCCCGACCTGTTCTGGCGGATCGAACCCGGCATCGAGCTTGGCTATAGCGAGGACGACTGGAAGCAGGCATTCGGGCTTTTCCAGAAATTCGATACCGACAAGGGCATGGAAGACATCACCGCCGCAGTGCAATTACTTCGAACACGCGAGGAAGTCGTTGGCAAGATCGGTGCGATCGGATTCTGCCTGGGCGGAAGGCTGGCGTATCTTGCGGCGGCACGCTCCGGAGTTGACTGTGCGGTTGCCTATTACGGCGTGAGTATTGACGAATATCTGGATGAAGCATCGAAAATCAACGTTCCGATGGTGATGCACTTTGCAGCCGACGACGAGTACGCTCCGGCAGAGAAGGTACAGAAGATCCAGTCCGTGTTCGCGAGCCGCGACAACGTGGAGATTTATGTCTATCCCGGCGTTGATCACGCGTTCGCACGCCCGGCTTCAGACCATTACAACAAGCCTTCAGCGCTCATGGCGCATCACCGTTCTATCGCACTGTTCCGACGAAATATGGGGCCGCATTACGACTTCTCCACCCTTTGGGACAAGCACTGTGAGTATGAGTTTGCGACGCGGGACGTCGACGCCACCATGAAAACCATGGTGGCCGAACCGTACGTGAATCATATCCCGACCATGACCGGCGGCGTTGGTTACGAACATTTGCGGCGCTTCTACAAACACCACTTCATTCCGAAAACGCCGCAGGACACAACCCTGATACCGATTTCGCGCACGATCGGCGAAGGTATTCTGGTAGATGAATTGCTGTTTTGCTTCACGCACGATATCGAGATTGACTGGATGCTGCCCGGCCTTGCGCCCACCGGAAAGCGGGTCGAGATTCCGTTGGTGGCGATCGTCAAATTCCGCGGCGACAAGCTCTATAACGAGCACATATACTGGGACCAGGCGTCGGTGCTGGTACAGATTGGCGCGCTGGACCCGAAAGGACTACCTGTCGCAGGAATCGAGACAGCAAACAAGCTCCTCGACGAGAGCTTGCCGTCCAACACGCTGATGCAGAAGTGGTCCGAAAGCGAAGGCAAAGACTAGGCAGGAGCCACGCCGCTAGCCGCAGACGCGATACAACCAGTCATCTTCGAGTGAAGCACGTTCGGGCTTGAAGAACTCTTCGGCGCCTGGCGGTACCGCAATCGCCTTGGTAGTCTGGCCTCTGGCATTGCGGAGCGCGATAACGGAGATTGACATTTCCTGGCTGTCGCAATTCGCGCGATAAGTTATTTTGCGCGATGCCGTTCCGCCGGGCGGCGCGTCGTCCGGATCAGCGTACCGGATCACCACTTCAAAAAGCCGCAGCCCGCCCGTTTCGCGCACTGAGTTTGAATAAAAGCGCGCGGTTTCGTTCTCGCGCACTTTGGCAACTCCTTCAACGGTGTAACTTTCCTGCGCTAAAGCAGCAGCAGATATTGTCAGAGCAGCGATTCCAATCAGAAATCTGATCATTGTTCCACCTGTTTGCCTTTATCCTAAGGTAATTGGTCCCGGAAGCATGCTGGAAGTTCATTTTGCCCAAGCCGTTCGCTCAACGAACGTCACCGGTTTTGACCTTTTCCTTGATCGCGAACAACACCGCCCGTATGCGTTTCATCGCCGTAGCGTCCGGCTGTTTCCCCAAATGACGCCAACGGCGTGCTTCAAAGAACAGCCATGTGCGCAATTGTGTCAGAGTACCGGGCGGTCTGGATGCGACCTCAGCACATTTCTCGATCGACCCCCAGTAGCCGTAACCGTCAAACGTAAGCGCAAACGGTTCGATGTGAGGCCAGGTTTCCTTGAAAGAAGGGATGTCGCCCACAGTCAGTTCGGCATTGCCAAGCTCACCACTCATCGCGCACCTCCCGCAAAGAGATCGGTATGTCAGTTCCGAACCAGGTATTGACCCGTCAATGTTGGCAACGGCAGCATCATCACTGACAACCAGTCTCCGCCATCAGCACTGGTCGGCCACGACCTCGTCCCAATCGCGGTCACTATAGCGGACCAGCCAGTTAAACGCATGGTAGCGTTCGAGCACGATCGTCGCATTCAGACCGGCGGGGGGGCTCTGGTCTTGCGCTGCCATATCAACCAGGGAACAACGGTAACGGTAGACAAGATCGGCCTGGTCAAGAATTCGGTCGATCGGACGCAACTGCGCGCCGTCGACGAACGAATCTGTGGTCTGGTCACGCATTCGCTCGACAGCCAAATCGGCATTGCACCTAGCCCCCGGACTGTCGAGACCATCCACGTACCCCAGCGCCCACAGCAGCACCCATGCTGACTCATATCGCCATGAGAACTGTGTTTTTTCAGTATCCGCGGGATTCAGTTCGCGAATGAAGTCCTTCTCAGAAGAAGAAAAGTAATTCGCGAGCCCGTATTGCCTGACCACGCGCAAAACCATCGTCTGATGCATGCGGTCGGCTTTGATTGCTGTCATCAAGACGCACAGCGCGCGCAAAGCAACATCTTCCCTGGAACGGGGAACAAAGCCATCAGCCAACTGGATGGGAGGCAGGCCAGGATCAATCGGCACGCCTTCGCTCAGCATGATGAGTTCGGAACGCTGCTTGCGCCGCCGTGCCACCGGATCTGGCATCCGGGACGCCAGCCGTTGTCTGGCGCCAGGCTGCGGGATCACATTCGTCGTATCGGGGCGGCCTGTCTGCGTATCGCCCACAACTCGCAATATAGAGCTCACGAGAACCTAGGAGAGTTTTTCTTCTTGCCTATGCAAAGCAGAATCGGCCTGCAGCATGGCGGAAGTTTGCGCGAGCATCGGGATCGTCACGCCCTTCGTATCGATCGATAGTCCGGGCTCAGTTACGTTGTTTACACCAGGAGTTTGCGCTCGCAACACATGCGGTCGCCTCGTGTAATCCAGTGGCGCGCCGGCAACCGCGGGCGTTTCCATCGCCATATCCGATCCAGCGCCATGAAGCCCCTTGACGTTTTTCTCTACAGGCATCTTGCGACCGTTCGCGACAGAGTTTCCAAGTTTGAATAAATAAAACACGAACAGCGTCGAACCGACGCCATAGACAATCCAGAAAACCGCTGTCCACCACATGATTATTTCCCGCCGTCGCTGCTTTTCGCACCAGTACTTTTCACATCAATACGAGTGCGGCTGTTAGGAATACGCTGACCACGATCGCGCCTGTTTGGATTACGACCAATTCGTTTGCATCCAGTGCGGCGGCACCAATCGGGTGCTGCATCAGTTACGTTTGCAAAGTATTACGATCGATACCGAATGCGGGAGGGATAATGCAAGTCACGGACCAGGTGCCAGCAAATTTCCGCCGTGCGGACAGCGTGAACAAGGCGTATGAAATCGCTTCTGCAGACAGGTCATTTCTGCCCTGTTTGTCTGGTAGTTGACACATTGGCGCCGGATATTCGCCAGACTCTGCGTACTCATTGCGCGAGGCATCGATCAGCCGCAACAAGCAAGGGAGCGTGCGCCCTGATAACGCGCGGCCCCGTCAATTAACGGCACACGACGGATGACAACCCGATCACGAACCCTGCCGCCATTAAACGGCAGAAGTAGGCCCGGTAAGTCGCGACGCCCCAATGCTTCGTATGATCTTCCCTATCGGTATGCGCGACGCACCCTGCGCTCGGCGTCACGGGCGGCATCCTTCGGGCTGCTCTGACCAGAAACAGCCGTGGCAAACATATCAACAACGACCCAGTCTGCCAGTGCCGATGCCGATTTCTCACCAACATCACCCGCATATCCGGACCACCGC
This sequence comes from Burkholderiales bacterium, assembly GCA_035528435.1. Classification (GTDB taxonomy): domain Bacteria; phylum Pseudomonadota; class Gammaproteobacteria; order Burkholderiales; family Eutrophovitaceae; genus SG8-40. The sequence goes on along the minus strand of DATKYN010000063.1, from coordinate 12,904 downwards.
ATGCGCTCGACCACATTGCGAAACGGTTCGTATTTGGGGTCTGATTTCCAGAACGGTGTGTCCGCGTAGGCTTTCAATGGCGGGCACATGTAGCTGGTCGAAGCCGCCTGCCACGGCTCGTACTGCTCACGTTCCCACATGAACTTGAGATAAGCCTTACAGGCGTTGGGGTATTTGGTATATCTGAACACGTAGGCCTGCGACAGCAGGTGTAGCTCGGCCGCCACTCCCGAGGGACCGACCGGAAAGGCCGCGTGGTTCATGTCTTTGGCGATCGCCCGTAGCCCGGGGTCTTCGGAATTCTTCGCAACGTAATAGATCGACGGACCGTTGGAAGTAAGGCTAATGCGCCCTTCGAGAAACGAGTTGTTGTTCGATACACCATTCCAGGACAGCGTTCCCCTGATGAAAGTTGAATACAACTCACGCATGTATTCGATCGCCTCAATCGTCTCCGGGCTGTTGATGGCCGGTTTGTTATTTTCGTCCACCATCCTGGCACCAAATCCCCACAGCACGTTGTGACTCCAGGTTTCCGCATCCCCGGTGGCGTGCGACAGCGCAAATCCCGGTGGATGACCATTCTTCGCCAACGCCTTGCACATTTTCAGGTAGTTCCCGAAATCGGTGGGAACCGACTCATACCCGGCCTCCTGCAACCAGGTAGTGCGGTAGTTCAGCAGCGCGCCACCCGCTCCGAGCGGTAATCCGATCCACTTTCCCTTGTCGCTGCCAGCGTTGATCGTTCCGTAGCGCCGGGCGGTCGAATACCAGCCACCGTATTTGCCGCCAAGATACTGGGCGAGGTCAGTCAGGTCTAACAGTCGATTCTGAAACAGATGCGGGTCGTCCATCCATCCCAGCACAATGTCTGGTCCCGATCCAACATTGGCGGCCATCGCCGCTTTCGGGCGAATGTCCTCGAACCCCTCGTTATCGACACGAACCTTGACACCCGTGAGTTGCGTGAACTTTGCGGTATTTGCCAGCCACTGATCTTCGTCGCCCTGGATAAACCGACGCCATCGCATCATCCTGATGCTGGCACCCTTCTCCGGCTTGACGTCAAACGCGGCTGATGCAGGCGACGGAAGCAACAAGCTGGGGGCTGCACCGGCAACAGCAACAGCGCCCAGCGTCTTAAGCGTATCGCGACGGGAAAATTCACCCATGCATTTCTCCTTGAAACCGGTTTTTGATCAACCGGAAATGACGATTGAGTTTGCAACACCCCGGATGCATTATGGGAACGCGCGTTCCGACCAACCGTTGCGTTTCCTGAATGTGAGGGGCTTGCATGAGCACTACAAAATTCCGTCTTGATTTCGAAAATACCCAGTGGGAGCATCCACTACCCGGATGCCGCTTCAAGTCCATCATCAAGGACAACCGGCAAGTGCGATTACTCGAATTTACCAGCGATTTCATCGAGCCGGACTGGTGCAGGAAAGGACACACCGGGGTCGTACTGGAAGGCGATCTCGAAATAGACTTCCAGGGAAGAATCGAACAGTTCCCCCAGGGCAGCGCCTTGCTGATTCCGGCAGGCGACGGTGGCGCGCACAAGGCGCGCGCCCTGACCAAACGGGCCCTGCTTTTTCTGGTCGAAGAGCCCTGATGTAACACGCCGAACCAGGCACTCAGCCCTTCACTTCCGGTAACGTAAAAAAAGGTGCCGGCCGCAATATCTTGTTTTCCATGCTGACAAGATAGTCGGTAGCCTTTGACAGGTACTGCCCCCAGGCGGGGTCCGCAGCCAACTGGTTGCGCCGTTGTTCGCGGTCGTTCAAGTCCTTGTAGGCCCACATGTGAACGACCTGATTGAGTGGTCCGATGTCATTGCTGGAGTACCAGCCGACGCAGTGGCCGAGATGCTTCCTTTGCAGCGGAAAACCTTCGCCCCCGTACAACTTCAGGAAGTCGTTGAGTTTGCCGGGTTTAATGTTGTAGGTACGATGATCCACGATCATTAGCTATTCTCCCTGTTGCGTTTTGTGTTTTCGGCGCGGTTTCCGCACTTGCTACATTGATTGTACTTGCCGAACAGATTTTGAACTGGCGGACTTGTTTTGAACTGGCACAATTGCTGTCAAAGCCAGACTCGGATCAGCGTCCATCTGTCATGGCGATGCGGCTGCAACGGATACGAAGCTTGCGACCCGCGCCCGAATTCCGCCACCTCGATCCAGATCAAACGAATCATTCATTGCACAAGAAACTTTCTAACGTGTCGTCCCAAAAACTTGCTGTCTTCACTGCGCGTGGCGGTCGCGGCCTGATGGCCTTGCACTGACGGAATCTCCACCAGGCGCGCATTGCGAATGCGCCGCGCCGCTTCGTGTGCCGACTCCACCGGGTTGAACAGATCGAGCGGCGGGGCTGCAATCAACACCGGCACCTCGATCGCAGCAAGCGCATCACCCGCCAGACCAGGCGTCGCATCGACATCATGCGATTCGTATGCCCATGACTGATACAGATAGTCGTGCGCGTCGAAGCCACCAGCCGCGTTCTGTTCCGTCAATGCCGTCAACCAGCGCTGGGCACTGCCAAGATCTGGCGCGAACTCCTGAACGGCCGCGGGCGTGCGCGCCAGCAGCGCCGTCATCAAGGCCGTATAAGCCGCCCAGCCGCGAACCGGACGCGAACCGAAACCGGCTTCGCTCCATTCTGGATCAGCAGTCAAGCTACGGCGCGCGGCTTCCACGACAAGTGCAGCCCAGGGGTGGGTTTTCGCCATCGGTGTCATGGCGACGATGCGCCCCGCCAGCCCGGGATGACTGACCGCCCATTGCAGCGCCTGCATACCGCCCATCGAAGCCCCGATGACCGCATGCATGGCATGCACGTCCAGCACCTCGGTCAGCAATCGATGTTGCGCATGCACCATGTCACGAATCCCGAATCGCGGGAAACGCATCCTTGCCTGGCTGGCGCTGTTGGACGGCGAGGTCGATAGCCCGTTTGCGATCGGATCAGCGCAAACGACAAAAAACCGGTCAGTATCGAGTGCCTTGCCGGGCCCGATCAGAAAGTCGAGTCGGTGATGATTCCCCGTGAGAGAGATACACGCCAGCACGAGATTGTTGCGTTGCGCATTCAGCGTCCCGTGCGTCACGTATGACTGGCAAAAGTCGCGGATTACCTCGCCGCTTTCCAGGGCGAGGTCGCCCAACTCCGCAATTTGATGAGGCCGATCGATCCACTCGGGCTGCAGTGGCGGGTGACGGTAGTTCTCTTTGTCACGCATTGCCAAATGGTCCTTTACCACGGTGACACAAAGGCACGGAGAACGGAAAAAACGAAATGCCGCCACATGGAAACGGGAAAACGCATCCACGTGGCTCGCAATCACTCATGACCTGAGGACACTGAAATATAGATTTCATACCGCAACGGTTCGCCATGAACTCGTTGCTTGACAACAAGTTCTCATCCGGCATGAGTTGTCTGCATATTGAAATTGCCCTCTCAGCATTGTTCCTTCCCTGTATCTCTGTGGTAAGGGCTAGTCTTTGAAAACGATCACCGTCCGTATCCCCTCACCCCGGGCCAGCATGTCGAAACCATCGTTGATTTCATCGAGCCGAATGCGGCGCGTAATCAACTCGTCGAGCTTGAGGCGACCCTTGAGGTATTCGTCGACCAGCCAGGGGAAGTCACGCATCGGACGTGCATTACCGTAACTGGAACGCACCATCTGCCGTTCACCCATCAGCGAACCCCAGCGGAAACTCACTTCGGAATCGGCATTCACCTTCCCCAGCCAGATCACACTTCCACCAGGGCGCGTCATCTCGACTGCGGTTCTGAACACCTGGGCATTTCCGGCGGATTCGAGAACATAGTCTGCCCCCCTGCCATGCGTCAGTTGCAAGACCGCGCCAACAGCATCTCCAGCACCGGCATCAACACAGTGGGTCGCACCGAGGTTACGTGCGCGCGCAAGTTTCTCTTCACCCAGATCAACCGCGATGATTGTTGAAGCACCTGCCAGCCGCGCGCCCTGAAGTGCGTTCAGGCCAACTGCACCGCAGCCAATGACAGCGACGCTCGAGCCCGGCTCAACCTCGGCCTTTCGAATGACACCACCGACTCCTGTCATGACGCCACAGCCAATGATGCAGGCCCGGTCGAAAGGAATCTCCCTGGCGATCGGAACGGCACCCGATTCCGGAACGACCGTGTATTCGGCATGTGTCGACGTAACGGAGTAGTGATGTACCTCCTCACCATTGCGTCGCATGCGCGAAGTTCCGTCGAGCAAGTGGCCGTGTGGTTGATGTTGTCTGAACAGCTCGCACAAAATCGGCAAGTCGCGATCGCAGTAGAAGCAGTGACCGCAATGCGGGTTCCACGAGAGCAGAACATGGTCGCCCGGGCGTACCCGCGTCACGCCGGCACCGACCTCCTCAACCACGCCGGCGCCTTCATGCCCGAGAACAATGGGCATGGGATAAGCAAGCGATCCCTGAATGACCTCAAGATCGGTGTGGCATAAGCCGCTCGCTCGCACCCGCACCAGCACATCTCCCGCTTGGAGCGATTGCATTTCGAGTTCTTCGATTTCGAGCGGTTTGCCGACCGCGTTCAATACGGCTGCTTTGAATCGCACTCCTGTTTCACTCCGTTGTCACCCCCACGGTTCGGACGCCTTCACACGCGGGGGAAAACATTCAACCGGCCCGTCGCACTAGTCCCCAAGCTGCGGCAACCACAACGCCACTTCCGGATAGAACACAACCACCGACAAAACAGACGCCTGCAGAATGAGGAACGGCCACATCGCCGAAAAAATATCATTGAGCGATACTTCCGGTGGCGCCACACCTTTCAGGTAGAACGCCGCCGGCCCGAATGGCGGTGTCAGGTAAGACAGCTGCATATTCAGACAGAAAAGCACGCCGAACCACACCGGACTGTAACCAAGCCCTTGCACGATAGGCACGAATATCGGCATGGTCAACAGACAGATACCGACCCAGTCCATGATGCAACCAAGCGCGAACAGGATCATCATCATCAGGAAAATGATGCCAAGGGCTGGAAGATCGAGGCCGGCAAACAATTCGCGAATGAAGCCGGGACCGCCGGCAAGGTTGTAGACGCCGATCATCGCCGTCGCGCCGAACGACAACCACAACAGCATGCCGCAGGTCTGCATCGTCTGACGAATGGATTCACGAACAATGGTCCACGACAACTCGCGTCGAACTGCCGATGCGATCAGGGTTCCAACGACTCCCATTGCGGCCGCTTCCGTGACCGAGGCGATGCCAAAGTAGATTGTGCCGAGCACAGCGGAAATCACCAGCAGCGGCAATGCAAGACCCTTGAGCAGTGCAAACTTCGCGAGCGCCCCGACATTAAGTTCCTCAGCCGGTGCGATTGGCCCCAGTTTCGGGTTCAACTGACACCGAATGAAAATGTAAGACATGTAAACCGCGGACAGCATCAGTGCCGGCACGATGTTGGCAATAAACAGATCGCCAATCGATACATTGACAGTGAGGCCGTAAATGATCAGCACGATCGAGGGTGGAATCATCGTGCCAAGTGAACCGCCGGCGCAAATGGTACCGATTGCGAGTTTCTTGTCGTAACCGAGGCGCAACATCTGGGGTAACGCAAGCAGGCCAAGCAACACGATCTCGCCACCGATAATGCCGGTCATTGCGCCCATGATCGTCGCGACAACCATCGTCTGTATGGCCAGACCGCCAGGCAGTCCGCCGGCCCACACCCGCATGGCGCTGAACAGGTCTTTCGCCACGCCGCAACGTTCCATGATCGACGCCATCAGGATGAACATTGGCACCGCGACCAGTGCATACTCGTTCATGAAGGTGTAGATGCGGCTTGCGATCAGGGGCAGGCCTGCGGGGCCGTAAAGTCCCAGGGTGAACACGACGCCGATAAAGCCGGTGACAAACGCAAGCGGCAGTCCGAGCAACAACAACAGGATCATCCCGCCGAACATCAGTATCGTGATCCATTCGATGCTCATTGACTGGATTCCGGCGAGTTCGATCCCAACGAGGTGTACCTGCCTATTCGCCTCGCGTCTTCAATGACATGCATCGCCGTTTGCACGGTCATCACCGCTGCGCAAACAGCGAAAAGTGTTTTCAGATACGCTGGTATTGGCCAGTTCAGGGCAGTGCCGGTCATTTCTCCGTGCTGTAACGCCTGCAATCCCTGCAAGGTGGTTGCATATGTGAGGCACACGAGAAACGCCAGCGTCAGCAGCGAACACAGCAGCCGTGCCCAGGCCTGCATGCCCGGCGGCATTTTTTCAAAGGCATAACTTATCGTGATGTGCCGCCGCGATGCGTGCACGTATGGACCACCGATTACGAAACACGTCGCAGCGAACGCGATCGACAGCTCATGCACCCATATGGTCGGCTGGCCGACGGCGTAACGCATCAGCACCTCAAATGCGCTGATGGCGACAATCAGCAAGAACAGGTAACTCGCTGCATTTCCCACCGCGTGCGCGGCCCGCGTGACGACTGTGCGCTCGGACATGCGCTATTCCGATCTTGCCGGCCGGACGCGTTCAGTCGAGGAGATCAATTTGCTTCAGAAATGCGACTTGCGAATCGTAAATACGTTGTGCCATGGGACTGCGGGCCGCGTACACCTTCCACACACCGCGCGCCATCTCGCGGAATTTACGCCGCTCCTCTTTTGGCAGATCGATGGCTTCGAATCCCAACTCGTCGGCCTGCGCCAGCACCGCTTCGTCAGCGGCCTTGTTTCGCTCGATCATTTCGGTCGCAAAAATTGCGACCTCCGCTTCGACCAGCGCTTTAAGATCATCGGGCAGCTTGTTCCACTGGCTCATGTTGACGGCAAAATCGGCCATCGGCATCGAGTGATAGCCGGGATAGAGCGGATACGGTGCAAGCTTGTGATAGCCGAGATCCTGATTCATCGACAACGTTCCCCAGTCGCTGGCATCCACCACACCGCGTTCGAGAGCGGTATAAACCTCGCTGCCGGGAAGGTTGACAGGTGCGGCTCCCAGTAGCTGGAAGATGTCCTGACCGATGCCCTGCGGTGCGCGTATCTTGACACCCTGGAGATCCGTCAGTTTACGTATCGGTTTTTTGGAAACCAGGCTTTCCGCGCCGTACCAGACCCCTCCAACAAAAAACACGTTGTAACGGGCATACAGTTCTCGCGCCAGCGCCAGGCCACCGCCTGTATCCATCCATTGGCGCATTTGCGCCGGGGTTTCAAAACCACCCTGCGGATCGCTGAGCAAAGCAAACGCGGCGTCCTTACCCGTGAAATAAGCAGGGCCGCTATGTTGTGCGTGCAATATGCCAGCACCGACCGCATCGAGGCTTTCTGTCGACGACACAATCGAATTGAGAGCGAGCGCTTCAATCGTCAACCTGCCACCGGAGCGCTCGCCGACGCGTTGTGCAAACTCTTCGAAAATCTTGTGCGGCAGCGTCCCCGCCTGCCACAAGGACTGGGCTTTCCACTCGATGACATCGTTGCTGCCCCCGGCCCCCTCCTGCTGGTCCTGCTCACCGCATCCCGACAGCACCAACATTGCCGCCGAGAGCAGCATCGCCCACGCCCGTTTCATTTCTTGCTCCCCCTGTCACCGCCTCATACCGGCATCGCCGGCGAGGCTGTTATCCCGGTCCGCTATCGCGGAGCCAGTATTTTCCCGGTCCGCTATCGCGGACCGGTGCGCTCCGTACCGCGGTACAGAATCTGAAACGATTCCTCCGCGATCTTGGCATGCAAGGCCATCTCTTCCGCTCCGAAATCCACTTTCGGTGCCGGCTCCAGCACGAAATTGTTATACGTGTCTTCGCCGCGCACCAGGGTCGCATAATCCCGCGCGCCCGATATCTGGCTTACATAGGTCGGAACGTAACGAATGGCCAGACCGATTCGGCGGGTGCCGGTCGCGTTCGGATTCGATGCATGAACAGTGCGCACGTGATGCAGAGACATCTCGCCCGGCTTGAGCGGCACATCGACCGTCTTGCTTTCGTCAACTTCGATTTGCACTTCCTGCCCGCGTGTCAACAAATTGTGCTCGGCAAACGTGTCAACGTGCGGCAACTGGTCCAGCAGATGACTGCCGGGCAACATGCGCATTGCACCGTTCTCCGGGGTCACGTCCGACAGTGCAATCCACGCAGTCGCAACGTCCGGATGGGACAAACCCCAGTAAGTGGAGTCCTGATGCCACGAGATAAACGCGTCATCGTGCGGATCCTTGATAAAGAAATTCGTACCCCACGCCAGAATATTGGGCCCGAGAATGTCTTCAACGGCATCCAGAATTCTCGAATCGCGAATCAGTTCGTTGATCCAGGTGAAGACCAGATGCGGTTTGTTGCGCAATGCCGTTTGCATGATGGGTTGATGGTCGGCTTCATAGGCTTCCAGCCTGGCGCGATACCCGGCCGCATCCGCTTCCGACATCGCCCGAACCGGGGAATAGAATCCGTCGCGTTGGTAGGCTTCAACTTCGGCTGCACTGAGACGTTTCAATGCTCTGGTTGAGGATGATAGCTGCGCGCTTTCCATGAAAAACTCCTGGCGTCAATACAAGAAGATTGCGGCGGGGGGCAGCCGCCCCCCGGCCGCGTACTGATTAATCCCGCAACCTACGGCAATTGATAACCTTTGACGCCGACACGGATGCGATAAAGGCTCTTGCCGGATGTCAGATACAGAAGGTTGGCGTCCGCACCGCGCCCGAACCCGACGTTGGTCGGCATTTCCTTGCCGGTCGAGATGTAGGCCAGTTCCTTGCCCTGCGGGTTGAGAACCTGAATGCCGGGCCGGTGTTCGCAGCGCGAAGCAACCCAGAGATTTCCGCGTTCGTCGGCAATCATTCCATCGGGGCCACTGCAGGGTTTGCTGAGTTTGGAGTAGTCGATGAGCACGCGACGGTTGCTCAGGTTTCCAGCGGCATCGACATCATAGGCCTGCAACAAATGCCCCGCCTGCACGGTGGTTTCACCTTCTTGCAGGTTCTGGAACTCCAGCCATCCGTTGTCATTGCTGACGATGTACATTGTTTTCTGGTCCGGAGAAATCAGAATGCCATTGCACTTGCCGCAGTTGGTCGCGACCCGCGTGACGCTGCCGTCCGTGTCGAGGCGATAGGCCGCAAAGCCATCCTGAAAGACCGGCTCGTGGCCAAGATAACGGGGGTCGGTGAAGTACATCCGGCCCTTTTCATCGATGGTTACGTCGTTGAGCGCGTTATAAGGTCTGCCGTTGTACAGCCCGCTGAGAATATAGGTCTTGCCCGTGCTCATGTCGGTCTTGACCAGCATGCGGCCGCCATAGTCGGCGCCGAGGGCAGCGATCATATTGCCGTCGCGATCGAACTTGATACCGTTGGACATGCCGGACGGACTGCGAAAGATTGTGGTGCCGCCTGTCTTCGGATTGAACTTCCAGATGTTGCCAGCCTGCGCATACTTTCCGGTCGCGTCCCGGCAGAACTTCGTGAAGGTGATGTCGCTGAAGTACATCATGCCGTCGTGGCCGGCGGCAACGCCTTCGGTCAGCATGCAGCCGCCGTCGAATACCCTGTCGAGCTTCGCGCCCGACGGAACCAGGCTGCGGTCGCCAGTCGGCGCCGGAAATCCGGGATCGGCCGCCTGGGCGATAGTCGACATCGCCAACACGGTACCAATCAGAACAGCACTTCGTTTCACAAAACGTAACGCTTTCATGATCCCCTCCTGTTTTTCGTTATTGGACTGCAACAAAAGACGCAAACACCGGTGCGTCTTGATGGTTCGCATCGTTGCGCAAACACACCTCGAATGATTGTACGCTCCGGACGGCTTTCACGGCGACATATCCGCCGCACCGTCTTCGGCTTCGATGCGCTGCCAGAGCGCACGCACCATGTCTTTCAACATCAGTGATTCCTGCCAGCGGTCGGACAGTTCGTAACCGTCCGGACCGGTCATCGCATACTCTTTCGGCCCCAGTTCACACAGGAACGTCAGCGTGGCGTTGGCCGGCGCCCGCCGCCGCCAGGAGCGGAAACCGTATTCCCACCAGCCCATGAACAGATCGACCCAGTCTTTCTGATGCGCAAAGCTGATCTGAACCTGCACTTGCTCTCGACTGGCGACTCGCCCGTGAAAACCCCAGCAGTTATCGATTATCCGGTGCATGAGCGCATGATTCTCTTGACTGACCGGCCACGAGAACTCTCGTCCAACAACATAATGTGAAAGGTCGCCCGTCAGACGAAGATCCGGAAAACGATCAAGCAGATGCAAGGTGAAGAACAGATCGGTGGTCATCCGGTCACGATGGGTTTCGATGTGCAGTTCCAGTCCGGCCCTGTCGGCGAGGTCCAGCCAGCCTTCGATGTACGGCACGCAGTCATCGAGCCGGTACGGCTTGACGTCGGGCTGAAGATTGATGTGATCGGCACCGAGTTCGCTGACATGTTCCAGGACGGGTTTGAGGTCTTTAACCGTTTTCGGATAACACTGCGCCTGCCAGGTCATTGCGTTTTGACGCAAGAACCCGGTGACTTCGCGCGCATAATCCAGGTCAAAGAAGCGAACGCCGCAGCCGTCAAATCCGGCATCCCGGATCATTTCCAGTTTTTCCGGCAGCGTCCACTCCAGGCCGTCCGGACGCCTGCGCTCCATCGCCCAGAGTGACTGGTAAACAAGGAGCTTTTGCATATACGTTTACGCGCTCCGTCGCCGCATCCGGACCTATGCGTTCAACTGCGCCGCATGATGACGCAAGTGATCTTCGATAAAGGTCGAAATGAAAAAGTATCCATGATCGTATCCCTCATGACGCCGCAACGTCAGTTTCTGATTCACTTTCTTACTTGCAGCCTCGAACGCTTCGGGATAAAGCTGCTCTTCGAGGAATACATCCGACATTCCCTGATCGATCAGAATGAGGCCGTCATACGCTTGTCTTGAGATCAACTCCGTCGCGTCGTGCTGCGCCCATGCCGCACGATCATCGCCAAGATATCCGCCGAAAGCTTTCTCACCCCACGGACAGCGACTGGGCGCGCAAATGGGCGCAAACGCCGACAGCGATCGAAACTGCCCGGGATTGCGAAGTGCCAGGGTGATCGCACCGTGTCCGCCCATTGAATGGCCGAAGATCCCCTGCCGGCCGCTGTCAACCGGGAACGCGTCCGCGATCAAGCCGGGCAACTCCCGGGCGACGTAGCTGTACATACGGTAGTGCTTCGACCACGGGGACTGTGTAGCATCGACATAAAAGCCGGCACCAAGTCCAAAATCCCAGTCGTCCCCCTCTCCGGGCACTCCGGCATCGCGTGGGCTGGTGTCGCAAGCCACCAGTGCAATGCCGTGCTCAGCCGCGAGGCGCTGCGCACCCGCCTTGATCATGAAAGTTTCTTCCGTACACGTGAGCCCTGCCAGATAGAACAGGACCGGTACCTTGTGCTCCCGCGCCCGAGGCGGCTGGTACACAGAAAAACGCATTGGCAAGCCAGTTTCGCGGGAATCATGGCTGTAGTACCCCTGTACCCCGTCGAAACACTTGTGCTCGCTGATCGCCTTCATCATCTTCGCCTATCCATACTGTCTGTGGCGAGCAGTCCGCCAAATTTCCAACGGCCGGGCAAGAACAATCCGGCTAGCCCGGAGCAAACACGAAAGCAGCACCGTCGCTCCGCGTGCATTCGCTCACCGCCTTGGCTTGAGGATGATGCTGCCAGTCCATGCACATCGACCGGCCGCTCGTCAGTACACGACAACCGACCGAATCGACTCACCGGCGTGCATCAGGTCGAAACCCTTGTTGATGTCTTCGAGCGCCAGTGTGTGCGTGATCAAATCATCGATGTTGATCTTGCCGTCCATGTACCAGTCAACGATTCTCGGCACATCAGTGCGTCCCCGGGCACCGCCAAATGCAGTGCCGCGCCACACCCGTCCCGTCACAAGCTGAAACGGCCGCGTCGCAATCTCGGCGCCTGCCGGCGCTACTCCGATGATCACCGACTCGCCCCATCCCTTATGGCAGCACTCGAGCGCCTGTCGCATGACGTCGACATTTCCGATGCACTCGAAACTGTAGTCTGCGCCGCCCTTGGTCAGGTCGACCAGATACGGAACCAACTCGTCTTTCTTCATGTCAGCCGGGTTGACGAAGTGGGTCATTCCAAATTTTTCGGCAAGCGCCCGGCGCTTTGGATTGAGGTCGACACCGACAATCATTGCCGCACCCGCCAGGCGGGCACCCTGGATCACGTTCAACCCAATGCCGCCCAGGCCGAACACCACCACGTTTGCACCGGGTTCGACCTTGGCCGTGTTGATCACCGCTCCGATTCCGGTCGTCACCCCGCAGCCGATATAGCACACCTTGTCAAAAGGGGCATCTTCGCGGATCTTTGCAAGCGCAATCTCCGGCACCACGGTGAAATTCGAAAACGTCGAAGTACCCATGTAGTGATGCAGTTTCTCCCCGCCGATAGAAAACCGGCTGGTGCCATCTGGCATAAGGCCTTGCCCCTGGGTGGACCGAACAGCCTGACACAGGTTGGTCTTGTGCGAGGTGCAGTATTCGCACTCGCGACACTCAGGAACATAAAGCGGGATGACGTGATCACCCTTTCTGAGCGTTTTAACATCCGGACCAACGTCAACAACTACGCCGGCGCCTTCATGGCCGAGAATCGAAGGGAACAGCCCTTCCGGATCGGCACCCGAGAGCGTGAACTCATCGGTATGGCAAATTCCCGTTGCCTTGATCTCGACCAGGACTTCGCCTGATTGCGGTCCGTCGAGGTTAACCGTTTCTATGCTTAGCGGTGCGCCCGCCTTGTGCGCCACGGCGGCTCGTGTCTGCATGCTCTCCCCCTTGATTGGTGTTTTCCTGCCAGCGG
>DATKYN010000062.1:0-126059 GCA_035528435.1 Burkholderiales bacterium | reverse complement strand
AGCAGTGCATGCGATGTACTCGTGGTGGGGGACGAAAACGGCTACAACTTTGTCGAAACAGTTGACGCGACATTGTCGACGCTATTCAGGGCGATTGACGCGGGCAAGCCGGTTCGCCTTGTGCTGCCCAACCCCGATCTGATTTTTCCGCACGGTGAGGACCGGTTCGGGATTGCCGCGGGCAGTGTCGCACTGATCATCGAGGCAGCCCTGCGGCGCCGCTACCCGCAACGCCGTGATCTGGTTTTCGACCGACTCGGAAAACCAAAAGGGGATCTGTACGAAGCTGCAATGAACCGATTCGGCACGCGCAACGCGGTGATGATCGGAGATCAACTCGAAACCGATATTGCCGGGGCCACCGCGTGCGGGATCGACAGCGCCCTGATCGCCACCGGCGTATCGGTCGTGAATAATGCAACATCGGCAACATCCATCCGGCCGACCTACTGGATGCCTTCCCTCAACGACGATTGACCCGGGCCCCTGCCTGATGCGCGATTACGCACAACAGGCCTCATCGCCAGAATGAACCAACGTCAACCGCTGGACGCCAGCGCCATTGCAACCATGGTGCTGCTGACATCGATCTGGGGCTTTACCCAGGTTGCGATCAAACTCGCCGCAGACGACGTTTCGGTAGTCATGCAGTCAGGCCTTCGATCGACCATTTCGCTAGTACTACTGTTCGGTTGGGCACGATGGCGCGGCACCCCGCTATTCGAACGCGACGGTACGTTGTGGCCCGGATTGATCGCGGGCGCGCTCTACGCGGGCGAGTTCTTCTTCGTTTACGCCGGCCTCGCGTATACCAGCGCATCGCGCATGGTGGTTTTCGTCTATCTCACGCCGGTAATCACTGCGGTTGGCGTACACCTGTTCGTCAAAGGAGAACAACTGGTCGGCTATCAATGGGGCGGCGTACTGCTCGGTTTCACCGGCATTGCTGTTGCATTCGGTGATGGTTTTTTCTCCAGTCCGGCGTCATTGCTTGGCGACGCGTTCGGCGTCATTGCCGCGTTTTTCTGGGCCGCGACAACTGTGGTGATCCGCACGACGGCGCTATCGCATGCCAGTGCCTCGAAAACGCTGCTCTACCAGATCGGCGTCGCCGCCCTGATTCTGCCATTGATGTCGCTACTCATCGGCGAACCAGGCGTCGTCGCAATAACGACCACCGCCGTTGCCAGCATCGCCTTCCAGGGAATCATCGTTTCCTTTGCCAGTCATCTCACCTGGTTCTGGCTACTGACCCGCTTTCTCGCCGGACGGCTCGCCGCCTTTTCTTCTCTCGCTCCGTTGTTCGGCGTGTTGGGTGGCGTAATCGTACTCGGCGAACCGTTGCGCGCCCAGTTTGCTTTTGCTGCTGCGCTGGTGGTGACAGGCATCTACCTGGTCAACCGGGAAAGCCCTTCACGCTGATCCGGAGCCGAAGCTGAGTCTTCGCTGAACATTCAGTCATCTATCATGACTCCCTTGAAATCGGCTAGAGTACACAGCACCTGAGTCCCGAATGCGTTGGCGGCATCGAAGTTTGAGTGCTGAGCGCCTGTTTCGTGCGGCAAATGACGCCTGAATAGACCTTGCGTAGCAACGGGACATCACATAAACAACGCCGGCAACGAAAGGAACAACAGATGCTGCCACCACGCATAGACAAGGACATCGTCCAACGCAGGATCGGCGCGTATGCCGACAAATCCGAAAGCCTCGAAAAGCGGGGCGAAATATACGAAGAACTACTCGGTTTCGTGCCGCCGCGTATTGAAGCTCGCCTGAACGTCACCGGTGCACTCGATCCGAAGATGGTTGAACTGCAGGAGCAGATGCGCGAGCACGGCATGTATCCGAAGTGCTTTGACGTCAAGACTTCCCAACTGATGCTATTCGGCATGTTACTGATGGATCTGAATGACGCCGCCACCCTGCACGGCATCGCCGCCCGGCGCGCCGGCGCGACCTGGGAGGAAATGCAAGGCGTGATCAATCTGTGCTTTCTGTTTCGCGGGCTTTCGGCTGCCAACCGCGGCGCAGAAATGCTCGCCAACATTGCCAAGCGCGAGGACAACGACGAGAAGGCGGGAAAGTAATTGCCCGGCAATGCGGAAACTGATCGATGCGCTTTACACATAGCAGCGCGCGCCGTTGGCTTCCGCATCTTTGGTTGCTGCACCATGGGCCACTATCCAGCGACCGCGCCGGATAGTGTATCCACGGGGATTCTTTGGCGCCGTATACTGATTACCGAAACATTGTCATAAAGCCATAACCATGGGACTGGACCAGAAAAACATTACCGCACTCGGCGACGAGTTGTTTGATGCCTGGCGCGATGCGCGCCAGATCGCACCGATTACCGAGCGCGAACCTGACATCACCGTCGATGAAGCCTATCGCGTGCAGCTGCGTACGATAGACCGTCGTCTTGAGCAAGGCGAACACATCGTTGGCAAAAAGATCGGCATCACCGCCAGGGCGGTCATGCAAATGCTCAAGGTGGACCAGCCCGACTTCGGGCATCTGTTATCGGGCATGACGTACAACGAGGGTGAGCCTCTTGACGCCAAACTGTTCTGTCAACCACGTGGCGAGGGCGAGATCGCGTTCATCCTCGGCAAGGACCTGGCCGGACCCGGCGTCAAGGGCCCGGACGTGCTCGCCGCGACGGAGTGCATCATGCCGGCGTTCGAGATAGTCGATTCGCGCGTAAAGGACTGGAAAATCCGGATTCAGGATACGGTTGCCGACAACGCATCGGCGGCCGCCTTCGTTCTCGGCGATACGGCCATCAGTGCACGTGGACTCGATCTCGCGACCTGCGGCATGGTTCTGGAAAAAAACGGGGAGATCATCGGCACGGGTGCCGGTGCAGCGTCGCTGGGCAATCCGGTCAACGCAGTTGCCTGGCTCGCAAATACCCTCGGTGAACTGGGCATCGTGCTCAGGGCGGGTGAAGTCATCCTCTCGGGCTCGCTCTCGATCATGTTCCCGATTCAGGCCGGGGACGTGTTGCGCATGAGCCTGAACGGTATCGGCAACGTTTCTTGCCGGTTTGCCTGAGATACGGATTCGGAATGTCCGATTCGGGAAACTCGATCAGAAAAGACGCTATATGAAACTTGACGACGATACCATTCAACAACTCGCATCCCTCCTCGAACAGGCCGAACTCAACACGCAGGACGTGGTGAAGATTACCGAGGCTCACCCGGATATGGATTTCGATGACGCCTACGCGATTCAGTATGCTATTCGCAAAGCGAAAATGGACCGTGGGCAGAAATTCGCCGGATTGAAAATGGGACTGACCTCCCGTGCCAAGATGACCCAGATGGGCGTTGAGACACCGATCTTCGGATTCCTGATGGATTACATGGCGCGTGGCGACAGCGAGGAAATACGCATCGACGAATTGATCCATCCGAAAATCGAACCCGAAATCGCTTTCGTAACCAGGACGGATCTGCGTGGCCCCGGCTGCCATATAGGTGACGTGCTTGTCGCAACCGATTTCGTACTGCCGGCGATGGAAGTGATCGATTCGCGTTATCGGGATTTCAAGTTCGACCTGAAATCGGTGATCGCGGACAACACGTCGTCTTCGCGTTTTGTGGCTGGCGGGTTTGCGGGCGACGCCCGCGCACTCGATCTGCGCACGCTTGGCGTGGTGCTGGAAAAAAACGGCGAAGTAGTTGCAACGGGCGCCGGTGCCGCGGTGCTGGGTCATCCAGCGAACTCCGTGGCAATGCTTGCCAATATGCTGGGCGCACGCGGGGAACACATTCCAGCTGGCACCTACATCATGACGGGTGCGGTTACCGAGGCCGTCGCCGTAGCGAAAGGCGATTCGGTGACTGCGCGTTTTCAGGGACTTGGGAGCGTTTCAGTGCGCTTTGTCTGAGGTTGAACGCTTACCGGCAGGTGCCGAACGACTGCGAGGCTTGACGATGCAATCCAGAATTCTATTTGCCGTATTGGCGCTTGCCACGTTACTGCCGGCATGCTCGAAGACGGACACGCAGGAACTGAAAATTCACCATCTGATGCCGCCGCGTGCGCCGGCACACACAAAGTTTATCGTTCCGTGGTGCGAGAAGATCGAAAAAGAATCGGATGGCGAACTCAGGTGCCGGATTTACCCTGCGATGCAACTGGGGGGTGCACCAACCCAGTTGTACGACCAGGTGAAGGATGGCGTGGTGGACATCGTCTGGACCATTCCCGGTTATTCGGCAGGACGATTTCCCAGTATCGAAGTGTTTGAACTGCCGTTTATGATGAAGAGCGCCGAAGCGACCAGCAAGGCACTGTGGGATTACGTTGCAGAAAACGCGCTCGGCGAATTTGATGACGTGCATTTACTCGCCTTGCATGTTCATGGCCCCGGATATTTTCACATGGTCGACAAGCCCGTGACGAGCCGCTCGGATCTCCAGGGGCTAAAAATACGTGCACCGACACGTCAGACCAACAAACTGATCGAACAACTCGGTGCAACACCCGTTGGCATGCCGATACCGCAAGTTCCAGAGGCGCTCGCCAAGGGCGTCATCGACGGCACCATCGTGCCGTACGAGATCGTGCCGGCGATCAAGGCAGACGAGCTGACGAAGTTCCATAGCGAAACCGACGCATCAAAACCGGCGATCTATACCACCACCTTGCTGTTTGCAATGAACAAGGCACGCTATGACGGGCTAAGCGCAAAACAGAAAGAAGTGCTCGATGCAAACAGCGGCGTAGAGCTATCCGGCTGGGCCGGCAAGGTGTTTGCCGACGCAGACGCAGCCGGCAAGGCCACGCTTGACCCGAAGTCGATCAACGTGATTTCGCAGGAAGAGATCAATGAGTGGCAAAGGCTCGCGCAACCGGTTATTCAGGGTTGGGTGGACGACATGAACGAGCGAGGCGAGGACGGCAGTGCGTTA
Organism: Burkholderiales bacterium; assembly: GCA_035528435.1. GTDB lineage: Bacteria > Pseudomonadota > Gammaproteobacteria > Burkholderiales > Eutrophovitaceae > SG8-40. Next base: position 121,131 of record DATKYN010000062.1, on the reverse strand, counting down.
CTGAACAGCGCCCGCCGACTGACGCAAAAGTACAACCCATGAGCGGAATTATTGCAACCGGTGTTGTGGCACATGTTCCGACCTTGTCGCGCGCGGAAATCACACCGCACTACCAGACCACGCTGGTCGAGGGCGAGCGCCGGCTCGGGGAAAAGCTGCGCGCGCTCAAGCCCGATCTGTGGGTTGTGATCTCGACGCACTGGGTATCGACATTCAACTGGTTTGCCACGTGCCAGGCCGAACACAAGGGCATCTGTGTTGCCGACGAAGCACCGGACCTGATTCCGGGAATGCCGTATCGCTACCCCGGCGACCCGGTGTTCGCCGAAGCGCTGCTGGACGAATGGAAGCAATTGAATATCCCGGCACAACGCAATACGACGGAGCATTACACTTGGGACTATGGCACCTTCGTTCCGTTGTCGCACCTCGACCCGGATGGCGAGCTTGCCGTGGTCGGCATTCCGGTTGTGCTGACAGCTGACCTGGATGAATGTCTGCGGGCGGGTGAAGCGATTCAGGCGGTTGCCCGGAAGTTGAACCGGCGCGCAGTCGTGGTTGCCAGCAGCGCGCTTACACATGCGCTCGTGCGCGGACGCGAACACTGGCCGGGCGATGAGCGCATCGAGGCGGACAAGCGCATGATCGCCCTGATAAAACGCGGTGACATCGATACCGTAATCGCCGGCTTTGGCGATTACGCCCGAAGCGGCGTCGTAGAAATGGGCGGACGTGCCATTGCCACCATGCTCGGAGCAACTCGCGCCATGTCTGGCGAAAAAGGCCAACTCGCCGCTGCCCAATTCGGGGAGTATGCCCAGTCGTCCGGCAGCGGTAACGCGAACCTTGTGATATCCGACCCGGAAACCCTGGCCGCATTGAGTTGAATCGCACGGCGCGTTCGGAATGCAAACGCAGGAACCGGAAACCACCACTCTTTTTTCAGCGCCACTAGGGGCATTGAGCGCAGCGTCGGCGCTGTTCGGCGGAGTGGTGCTGGTGGGGCTCGCGCTGATGGTGTGCGCAAGTGTCGCACTGCGCGCCACCGGTTTCACCCCGATACAGGGTGACTTCGAATTGTTGCAAGTGGGGCTCGCCGTCGCCATCGGCGGTTTCTTGCCATGGTGCCACCTGAAAGGCGGCAACATGTTCGTCGATTTCGTCACGGCACGTGCATCGACACGTACGCAACGATACCTCGACGCATTCGCCGGGTTGCTGGTCGCCATCATGATGGCATTGGTGGCCTGGCGCGCCGGCGTCGGGGCACTGGCTGCACAGGCCTCCGGCGAGGTCACCATGATCAGGGGCTTTCCGCTTTGGGTCAGTTACCTTCTGATGACGCCAGGTCTGGCGCTGACAGCGCTGGTCGCACTGGATCTGTCGTGGCGCCGCTGGAAAGAGGCAAGCGGTGAGTAGTCTGCAAACCGGCATTACCCTGTTCGTGTCGATGCTGGTGCTGATGTCGCTGCGCGTACCACTATCCGCCTCGATGTTCATTCCGGGCGCGATCGGCTACTGGTCCATGGCAGGTGACAGCGCGCTGCTCAATTACCTCAAGGGATTCGCGTTTGCGCGCTTCTCCGTTTACGACCTGTCGGTGATTCCCCTATTCATTCTGATGGGACAGTTTGCGACACAGGGCGGCCTGTCGCGCGCGCTGTTCAGGTTTGCCAACTCCGTGGTGGGGCATTTTCGTGGCGGCATGGCGATGGCTTCAATTTACGCCTGCGCCGCGTTCGGCGCCGTCTGCGGCTCCTCGGTCGCCACGGCTGCGACACTGTCGCAGGTCGCGCTTCCGGAAATGCGCCGTCATCAGTACTCGGGCCGCCTCGCCACCGCGACACTTGCGGTCGGCGGCACGCTCGGCATTCTGATACCGCCGTCGGTGCCATTGGTCGTATATGCCATTCTCACTGAGCAAAATATTGCGAAACTGTTTCTGGCGGCCTTTGTTCCGGGTCTGATTGCCACGCTAGGCTACTGCTTTGTGATCTGGCTGACGGTTCGACTGCGTCCCGATCTGGCGCCATCGCAACCGCGCCAAAACGCCGCGCAGCGCCTCAAGGCATTGATCGAGGTCTGGCCGGTTGCCGCGGTTTTTTCGATAGTGTTCGGCGGCATCTACACCGGTTTATTTACGCCGACGGAGGGCGCTGCTGTCGGCGCCGCCGGGACATTCTTTGCCGCGCTGCTGCGCAATGAGCTGAACTGGAAAACGTTCCGGAGCTGCCTGTTCGGCACAGCAGAAACCGCGGGCATGATCTTCCTCATCTTCCTCGGCGCTGACATGCTCAATGGTGCTCTGGCGTTGTCGCAGATGCCGTCGCATTTGTCGGACTGGGTGACCAGCCTCGAATGGTCGCCGCTAACCATCGTCGCGAGCATCATTGCGCTGTACATCGTGCTGGGGTTTTTCATGGACGAATTGTCAGCCGTGATTCTCACCATTCCGGTCGTTTTCCCGGCTGTGATGGGACTCGATTTGTGGGGGCTCGAGTACAGCGACAAAGCGATCTGGTTCGGCATTCTGGTGCTGATGGTGATGCAAATAGGTCTGGTGCATCCACCGGTTGGTCTGAACATTTACATCATCAACAGCCTCGCGCGCGATATTCCGGTCCTGGAGACCTTCAAAGGCGTCCTGCCGTTTCTTGCGTCTGATTTCCTGCGCGTGATTCTGCTTTTCCTGTTCCCGTCGATCAGCCTGTGGCTGGTGCATCTCATCGGTTGACCCACCAACGCCGCGCCCGCGACGCCGTTGGGCCGTTCCCGCGTTCAAAGGTGACCCATAACAGAAGCTGCACAGAGTACCGGGCTAGCCGCTACGACCAATATCAAGCACAAAGTTGAACCGCGCATTACGTTGCGCGTCCGCTTTCTTGATGTCCATCATCAGGGCTGGATCGAAAATCCAGTCACGTTCGTTCTGCTCTTCACCGGGAAAGTACAGCTGGGTGGTCAACTGCCTGCCGTTGGGCGCCTGAACGATAACGTGTATGTGGCGTGTGCGCCCGGGGTAGATCCCGGGCATCAGTGTTTCCAGAGAAAACATACCTTGTGCATCAGAGAATTGGTGTCCACGGAAACGGAAGCCACGGTTGTCGTAGTTGCCATCGGCGTCACAGTGCCAGAAGTCCATCACTGCACCGGCAACCGGTTGGCATGAGGTGGACAGAATCCGGCCAGTCAGCTTGAGCCTTGGTCCCTCCATACCGGGGTCGATGAGTGACAACCGCCGCGGCGACTGGGGTTTGTAAAACGGTCCGGCCGTTTGTCGTGGCGTTGCGCCGTCATCACAGGATGGCGTTGCCGCCAGAACCCTTGATGATTTCAGACCGCCAGTTGCGAGAATCAGCGGAGTGGCGGCCGCCGTCACAAGAAAGTTACGGCGGCGCAAACCGGTTATGCGATGACGTTTCATAACGCACCTGCTCAACAGATCGGATAGATCATTCTCCACCAATCGGCACCGCAATTCCACCCGCACATTACCTGGCACGCAATCAGGCGAGACCCGCCCGAAGTCAACGATTGCCTTGCTGCGCGGAACGGAAACGCAGGCGAGTACCGATAAACAAGCAGTAAATGCGGTTCGAAAAAGAAAGCGACCGTGACGTGTGCTGCTTCCTGCCGGCAAGGGTTTCCAGCGACGGCCGGTATGATTACCTGGCTTCTCGTTTACTTATCGGGCACGTCCAGTCCGGCCTCGCGCGCTGCGCGCTCCGCCACTTCTCTGCGACCGGCTGCGACCACGGCGCGGCGTGCTGCTTCCTGCGCCTGTTCCTGTGCCGCTTCAACGTCTTTACGCAATTTTTCCACACTTTCCTGATCCGCACCCCTGGTCGCGGTTTCGGTTAACAGGGAAACGGCACGGGAGGCTGCGGTGGCTGCCTCTTCAGCCTGTTGCTGCGCGCGTGCGGCGCGTTTGCGCGCATCTTCGACACGATCGAGCAGCGCGGCACTTTGCGCGGCGTTGCCCTGGTCCGGCTGCGCATCGAGGTCTACATCCTGCGCCGCCATTGACATCACCACCATCGGCAGATCCGGAAGAATTGCGTTCACGTCATTACCGAACGGGTCGACGATTCGCCCTTCGCGAATTCCGAACTGGAAAAACACGATGGAAGCAGCGGCCGAGTGCGTTACCACTGACTGACTGTCAGCATCAACGACTACCTCGGTCTCGGCCTCGATGCGTGCGGCGGAGAAAATCGCCTTGACTTCCTTCAGATGCAATTCCGCGCCCTCGTTACCGGTTGGCACCAGAACACGAATGGTCGCATTGCTCCACTCTTCGTTGCGCGTCATCAGGTAGGCAAGCAACACCATCATCTGACCGGTCTTGTCGGCCTGCCACCAGATATCGATGACCCGGTCAGCCCCTGGCAATTTGTCCAGCGCTTCCCACTCGGCTTGTTCAGAGTGGAGAATGAGCAGATTGCTGCCAAGCCGGAATGCGGTGCGCAGCCGCTGCCCGAAACGACTGCTGGCCCACTCGCTGATAATCCCCGATTTTCCATCAAACCAGTTGGCCAGCACCGTGTTGATGCTGATCGGCCCGGTACCCGCTGCCTGGACGACGACGGGCAGCGCTGCTTCGAAACTGGGTGCGGCGATGACCATCGGAAACGCGTTGGAACCGTATTCCTTGAGTTCCCTTGTCATTTCCTCGATCGCGGCTTCACGCAATTTGAGCATGCGCACACCTTCACCTTCGAGTACGCGCACCACGGTGGTCAGGCCGCTGCCGCCTTCGACCCAGGACGCAAAGCGCAGCAACCTGGCGCGGCGCTCCGGGCTATCTGAAAAAGCCAGGGTGTGCGGCCGCCAGTCGCGGGAGTGTTCTACTTCCCGAGAAGCTGCGAGAAGATTTTCGCGCACCTGCTTCAGGTAGAACGCGCGGCGACTGTCGGCCCACCGTGCCGCGCTGCCCTTGACCCGGAGATACTGAATGATGGCGAACAGGATAGCGATCGCAACAACGGCGGACCAGATGTCGATCGCCACCGCGACACCGACACAGGCGACCATCCCGATCAGGCTGAGGTGGCGGTTGTACCAGCGAAACGTCGGACGGAACGACGGGCTTGCCGCGGTTGCTTCAAAATAAGTGGCGTAATTCACCAGGCCGTAGGAAACCAGGAAGAACATCGACACTACGGGTGCGATCGCATTCAGGTTCCCCAGCGCCACGACCGAAAGTGCAATAACACAGGACAGCGCGACGCCGCGTTGCGGGTTGCGCCCCGGCCCGGCGCCACGAGCAAACCAGTTCAGGAACGGAAAAATGCGGTCACCGGCGAGCGACTGCAGTATCCGCGGCGCACCAAGAAATGACGCCAATGCCGACGACAGCGTTGCAACGATTACACCGACATCGATCAGCCAGCCGGCGGAAGCGATGTTGCGCATGGCGGCATAGTCACCCGCCAGGGTTGCGTTGGAGGCGCTGCCGGCGAACAGGATCGCGACCCCGATATAGACCACAATCGAGAGTGCGACGGCGAGGAAGGTGCCCATCGGAATACTCTTGCCGGGATCGCGAAGGTCGCCCGACATGGCAACGCCCTGGGTAAAACCGGTGACAGCGGGAAAGAAAATCGCAAACAGAATCCAGAATGGAGGCGACTGATCGGGTTGGCGCATGTTCTGAACCAGCACACCTCCGTCCCACTGGCCCACCGCGCCGGCAACAAAAGACAGGATCGATGCGATCAGCAGTGCCATCACGAAATACTGCACACGGGTTGCGACGTCAGCTCCTCGCCACGCCACCGCGAACAATGCGATAACGGCAACTGCAGCGACGATCTGCACCAGAAACTGATTGTCGATGTGGGCTATCGCAGCGAGCGCTTCAGCGAATCCAACGCAATAAAAACCAATCGACACCGACTGTGCAAGAAACAGCACGATCCCGATCGAGCCGCCGTACCGGAGTCCCAGCGTACGCGAGATCAGGTAGTAGACCCCACCGCCCTTGACCTTGAAGTTGGTGGCAATTGCCGAGACCGAAAACGTCGTCAACACAGAAATGACGTTGGCAAGCAGAATGATCGCAAGCGCCTTGATCAGGCCGCTGCTGCCAACAACGTAACCGAGGCGCAGAAAGAGAATAATTCCGAGGATGGTGAGAATGCTCGGCGTAAAAACGCCGGCAAAGGTCCCCAGGGCGTTACCGGTCTCGCTCGGGCCAGTATCCTTTGCGGCTCGAGCCGGTGACAGCACCCGTCGAATCATCTCGGCGAGGGTCATTTTCGCGCGTCAGCGATAACGGAAGAGAACAACGCGTGCGATCGATCAGGGTTGCCAGACGGATGGATGGCAGCGCTGATAGTTCGGCGGGTAAGGCGTTTCAGCACCCAGTTCACGCGCCGCATGCCACGCCCAGCGAGGATCGTCCATGGCGCCGCGCGCGAGGGCCACCATGTCGGCATCGCCGGCAGAGACGATGCGCTCGGCCTGCTGCGCACTGGTAATCATGCCGACCGACATGGCGGCAATGCCGGCCTCCTTCTTTGCGCGCCTTGCGAACTCGACGTTGTAGCCGGGTGAGAAAGGAATCTTCTGACGTGGATCTATCTGGCCGGAGGTCACGTCAACAAAGGCGCAACCACGTGATTTCAATTCTTTTGCAAACACCACCATTTCGTCCGGCGAGACACCGCCGTCAATCCAGTCCGAGCCGGTGATCCGCGCTCCGCACGCTATTCCTTTTGGCAATACTGCACGTACCGCCTCGAACACTTCCAGCGGAAAACGGATGCGATTGTCCAGAGAACCGCCGTACTGGTCAGCGCGCTGATTGGAGATCGGCGAGACAAACTCGTGCAAAAGATAACCGTGGCCAACGTGCAGTTCGACCACATCAAAGCCAATTCGCGCGGCACGCACGGCAGCATCGACAAACTGCTTCTTTACTGTCGCCAGACCTTCATCGGACAGGGCGGCTGGAACATGCCACCCGGGGGCAAACGGCAACGCTGACGGCCCCAGTGTGGGCCATGGGTTTTCCTCCGGGCCAAGCGGCTTGCCGCCCTCCATGGGCGTATGCACGGAGCCCTTGCGCCCGGCATGCGCGAGCTGAATACCCAGTTTGGCGACGCCATGCGACTTGCAAAAACCAACCACGCGCTGGATTGCAGCTTCGTTTTCATCGCTGTAAAGACCGAGACAGCGATGCGATATGCGCCCCTCCGGCGCCACGTGCGTGGCCTCGAATATCAGCAGCCCGGCGGCTCCCATCGAAAGCTGACCGTAGTGCATGAGATGCCAATCGTTTGCCGTTCCGTCCTCGGCCATGTACTGACACATAGGAGAGACGGCAATACGATTGGACAGTGTGACCGCGTCCAGCGAGATGGGGGTAAACAGGTTTGAGGTCATGATCTGCTCAAGGCGGAAACGCGTGATTCTAGCAAGAGCCTGCGTAACCAACACGATTAGTCACGGTGCGATTAGTCACGGTGCGATGGGAAACAGCACGATGGGACACGGTGCGATCAAACAAGGTGTGACTAAATCCGGCGAGGCGATCATTGCTACTTAGACCCTGCCAGCGCCTTCGACTGCCGACGCGCGACAACAGTGCTTTGCGATACTTTCCAACAACCCTGCGTACACTGGCAGATCACGCGCCGCCAGGTGCGGGTTCACGGTGGGTTCACACCGGATCACTCTACAGAGGCTTGATCAGGAGAAATGTGGCGTGCTCTCTCTGGGCCCCAGCCCCGGAGATCGTCCTTTCTGCAGCCCGGTCACCCGGCAGTTGCCGCAGCGCCCGCGACCTTTTTTCACCATCGACAGAGCACGGCCAGAAGCGGTCCGTCGTCACCGGCAAATAGCGTAAAATCCAAAAGGGTGTATGGCCGGTAACGCTGGGCCCGTCTGCACCCGATATTTTTTATGTCCCTATTGCACGATCAGGAAGCTGCCGATGAACAAGAAAGTTGATCAACCATTCGGGCGTATCGCGAGAGATTGCCGCGACGCCAACGTGCCATTCCCGACGCACCTGGTTGAACAATTCGAGCGCGTTGCCAAGCAACTCAACGAGGACTGGGGCAAGCCGGCCGCCGCCGAGTATCTCAACGACCTGCTGTTCCCGAGCCGTGCCGACCGGCAGGGTTTTCCGCCGGACGTGGCGGGAGAAATATTGGCAATCAAGAACCTGCACGAGGACCGCTACGCGCATTTGTTCAGCGGCGGTGCCTGGGACCCGACGCGGAGCCCGCACGGTGTCGGCGTTGGCTCACTCCAAACCAAAGCCGCGGTCAAGAGCGACGAGCAAAGCAGCGCACCGAAACCCAAAGCCCCTTCCATCTACAGCACACGACGGACCACTGAGCCAACGACGACAACCACGACAACCACGACAACCACATCTGCTTCGAAGAACAGTGCCGCCGTGGCTCGTTTGCTACCACCGGCCGTACGCGACCAGTTGCACGATATCCGCGGCACGTCAGCAGGTATCGCTGCCGGCGTCCCGGCACCAGCCTCGGAACTGGAAGAGCTTTTGATCGATGCCGAGCGCCACTTCGACGAAGAGCACATGAACTCGGGAACGGCCCTGCTGGAGCAGCTTACGACCCTGTTCCCCGAGGCATCACCATATGCCTACCTGCGCCTGATGGAGATGTATGTGCGGCTGCAGCGACGAGAGGATTACGAATGGGTGAGCAAGCGGTTGCATGAACAATTCGGTTCCCCGGAACTTGAATGGAGCGAGGCAAAAGATACTTCCCTTGCGAATCTGGATCGCCTCGCCGAGGCGATCTTCGTAAAAATCACCTGATCTCCATTGCTACGCTCAGGAATGGCCGGCGGCCTCGTCGCATCAGCGCGATCTGCCACCCCCCAATGAGCGTAACATTCCCTGCCAGAGAACAGCGTCAGGCCAAAACGTACGACGTTTTCACTGTTGTATAAAACTCCTGTGCGTAGCGCCCCTGCTCACGCGGGCCATAGCTCGACCCTTTTCGGCCTCCGAACGGAACGTGATAATCAACGCCCGCCGTGGGCAAATTGACCATCACCATGCCGGCCTGGCTGTTCTTGCGGAAGTGCGACGCATGCTTGAGCGACGTAGTGCAAATCCCCGACGAAAGCCCGAAAGGCGTATCGTTCGCAATCGCCAGTGCTTCATCATAGTCTTTCGCGGCAATGACGGTGGCGACCGGCCCGAACACTTCTTCACGATTTATGCGCATGCTGTTCGACGTTTCGGTGAACAGGGCGGGCTCGAGGTAAAAGCCTTCGGTTTCGCGCTTTAGCTGTAGCCCTCCATAAGCGAGTTTGGCGCCCTCTTTCTTGCCTTCTTCAATGTAGAACAGATCCTGGATGAGCTGGCTCTTGTCCACCACCGGACCGATGTCGGTGCCCTTCTTCAGCGCGTTGTCCACTTTCAGGGTTTTCATCCGCGCAATCATCGCCGCAACGAACTTGTCGTGAATGCCCTTGGTTACAACCAGCCGCGATGAAGCGGTACAGCGCTGACCGGTCGAAAAGAACGCGCCATTGATGGCACACTCGACGGCAATATTAAGATCCGCGTCATCAAGCACAACCATCGGATTCTTACCGCCCATCTCCAACTGGAACTTGGCCATGCGCGCCACCGCGCTTGCAGCAACTTTTTGCCCGGTATCAACCGAACCGGTAAAGGTGATGCCATCCACACGCGGATCGTTGACGATTGTTTCGCCAACAACGCTTCCCCGTCCCATCACGAAGTTGAACACGCCTTGCGGCATACCTGCATCGACAATGATCCGGGCCAGCTCATGCGCCATACCGGGAACAAGATCGGCGGGTTTGAATACAACGCAGTTTCCATAGGCCAGTGCAGGCGCGGCTTTCCACGCCGGAATCGCCGCCGGGAAATTCCATGGCGCGATAATGCCGACCACTCCGAGCGGTTCGCGCACGAGTTCGACATCGATACCCGGACGCACCGAGGGCAGCAACTCACCGGCACGGCGCAATACCTCGCCACCGAAGAATTTGAATACGTTGCCAGCGCGCACTACCTCACCAATCCCTTCAGGCAGGGTCTTGCCTTCCTCGCGTGAGAGCAGCTGACCGAGTTCCTGGCTCCGGGCAAGAATCTGGTTGCCGATCTTGTCGAGCAAATCGGCTCGCGCCTGAACACCGTAGTTGGCCCAGGCGGGCGCTGCCTGCCGTGCCGCTTCTATTGCGGTTTCAGTTTGTGCCTTGTCCGCCTGGGCGTACTCGGCGACAACGTCCGACGTGTCTGATGGATTGATATCACGCGAAGTCGTGGCGCCATTAACCCATTCCCCGGCGATATAGTTCTGGTATTGCTGCGTAGCCATGTTGTATTCCCTTCAGTTTGAGGCAGCGATGCTAGCCAACGGACACCCACCCAGTCAACTTGCGTCCATATATTGGCGTGACACTCGCCGAAAGTAACCACTTGCGTTTTGGCCACAGGCGGCAAACACGGCGCGGCCGGGTTTCAATCAGTGCGAAGGTTTGTGCTGATCGGCCAGGGGCTGGATGATACGGGCAGCGACACCGCAGCCATTACAGGCACTGCCGCAACCGACCCCGCAGCCGCTGGATCCCGCTTCGGATGGCCCGGTTGCAGGCAAATGCCTTTCTCCCTGCACAAGGTTTAACCGGGTTGCGATCGAGGTACGCAACCCTTGCGTTGTGCGCGGCATCAGGATCTTCATCACCTGCCAGGCACTGATCAACCCGATCACACCGACGATAACGGTTTCGAGCAGGGCGTAGCTACTCATGTCAGCATGCTCGTTACACGAAAGACAATAAAAGATGCGAGGTAGGCCAGTCCGAACAGGTAAATGACGGCGGCCGCGACCACACCCCAGGAATTGGTCTCGCGATGCATCACTGCAAGCGTGGCCAGGCATTGCGGCGCGAAGATATACCAGGCGAGTAATGACATGCCGGTCGCGAAGGACCACTGCGATGAAATAATCGGCAGCAACTGCGCCGTCGGGTCGTCGACTGCAGCGGATATGGCGTACACGGTTCCGAGCGCGCTCACTGCGACCTCTCGCGCGGCCAGTCCGGGAATCAGAGCTACGCAGATCTGCCAGTTGAACCCGATCGGCGCAAACAGCCACTCGATCGAATGGCCAATTCTGCCGGCAAAACTGTAATCAATCGCCGGGCCCGCCCAGTCAGCGGGTGGTGTCGGGTAAGTCGCCAGAATCCACAGAATGACGGTGATCGACAGTATGATTTTCCCGACCCTGACAATGAACAACCGGGCCCGCTCCCACAGCCCGATGGCAATGTCGCGCGGGTTCGGCAACCGGTAGGAAGGCAACTCCAGCATCAGCGCGTGCTCTTCGCGATCATGGCGCAGCCGCTTCATCACAAATGCGACACCCAGCGCGCCGACAATACCCGCTACATAGAGGCCAAACAGCACCACGCCGCCCAGATTGAACATGCCGAGAACCGTCGATTGCGGGATGAACGCGGCAATCAGCAGCGTGTAGACGGGCAGCCGGGCCGAGCAGGTCATCAGCGGCGCCACCAATATCGTCGCAATCCGGTCACGCGGGTCCTGAATAGTGCGCGCGGCCATGATTCCGGGGATCGCGCAGGCGAAACTCGACAGCAACGGAATGAATGAGCGCCCGGTGAGCCCCGCGCCAACCATCATACGATCGAGCAGAAAAGCAGCTCGCGGCAGATAGCCCGTTTCCTCGAGAACCAGAATGAACAGGAACAGAAAGAGAATCTGGGGCAGAAATATGATCACGCTGCCAACGCCGCCAATGATCCCTTCGACCAGCAAGCCGCGCAGCGGCCCCTCCGGCAGAGTAGTGCTGACAAACGCGCCTACCACTCCAATCAGGCCGTCGATGGCGTCCATGAACGGCGCTGCCCACGCAAACACCGCCTGAAACATGAAAAACATCACCGTCACGAGGATAGCGAGGCCCGCAACCGGGTGCAGCAGCACACGGTCAATCGCATCGTCAAAATGCGCGGTGCGACTGGGCATGGTGACGGCTTCGCCCAGAATGCGATTGACTTCCGCGTGCAGATCGGCATCGTCGGGCAAGGCTACCGGCACGGGGGGCAGGTCTTTTTCGATCTGCGCAATAAGTTCAGCCGCACCGCCCCGACGCACGGCCACGGTTTCCACGACGGGCACGCGCAGTTCTTTCTGCAGCCGGGCAGCGTCGATACGGATGCCGCGGCGTTGCGCGGCATCACTCATGTTCAGCGCCAGAATCATCGGCAACCCGAGCCGCTGCAACTCTAGAACGAAGCGCAGATGCAGCCGCAGGTTGGTCGCGTCGGCTACACACACGATTGCATCGGGTTGCTCTTCGCCGGAAAAACGGCCAAGACAGATGTCCCGGGTGATTTCTTCATCCGGACTGTTGGCCGAAAGGGTATAGGCGCCCGGCAAGTCGAGCACTTCCAGAGTTCGCCCGGAGGGTGTCTTCAGCCGGCCTGATTTGCGCTCAACCGTGACGCCCGCGTAGTTCCCCACCTTCTGCCGGCTTCCCGTCAGGAGATTGAACAACGCGGTCTTGCCGCAGTTCGGATTACCGACCAGTGCGATACGCATGGCTGCCATGGCGTTTCGTTCAGTCCTCTGCAGATTCGGCCAACGCCGGATCCACCATAATTCTGTTGGCTTCCCCGTGGCGCAGCGCAAAGCGCGTGAATCCCACCTGCACCAGCAATGGATCGCCCCCGATGGGTCCGATAGCAACGATTTGCACCGGCTCACCCTTCACGAAACCGAGGTCTCGCAGCCGGGTGGCAATCCTGTCGGCAGGCGCCCGGTCATCGACATGGCTGACCCGCGCCGGGGTGCCCAAAGGCAGGTCGGAAAGCCGCTTCGGACCCGTATTCATGGTTGCAGACACCTGGAGAGGAATATCACCGTATTGAGAATGATTTGCATTATACGCTCGGCCGTCAGCGCCGCAACTGCTTGAACGCCTCTGGCTCCCATGGCCGAATGGCGAGCAAAAGGCTGGCCGGACGGCGTTCTCCGAGTGGCAGATGCTTGTCGTCATCGTGCATCTCGGCGAATTCCCGGCCAATACGTTTCAGACGACTGATGATCTGCGCAGACGATGCCGGGGACAGCAGCGCATTGATCAAGGTGACGTGCTCACCGGGCCCATCAAAGCGCGACCGGAAATAGTCTTCAGCTCCGGTCTCCTTCACGTATTGCAGTATCGGGCCGTTGGTACGCCAGGAAAACGTTCTCGAAACCAGCAACTTGATCCGGTTGTTCGGCAGCAGTTGCAGGAAACGGATGCGGTCCAGCTCCAGCAACAACTGGATGCACTCGGTTTCCGATAGATCATAGATGGCAATAATCTGCTCAAGGGTGAGGTGGTTGAGAACGCAGACGGCGACAATAAACAGCTTGGTATTACCGACAACGCGTGTTTCCTGCTCTTCAGTGAGCTGGGTGATGTAGTTCTTCTCGCTATCCACCTCCCTCGCCAATTCGGCAACGCTGACATCACCCAACTGGCATACCTGCTCGAATCGCTGCAGCGAGAATTCATTCTTCGAAAACATGCGCTTGACCGTGGCCTCGCTCAAACCGAGCGCGTCCGCCACTTGCGCATAGTTGATTCGCCGCATTTTCAGAATGCGTTTCAATCCGCCCACCATGGCGACGGTTTCCGACATACCTCATCCCCCCCTGTAACAAGCCGAAGTGCCATTATTTGATACCAATAGCGTCCCGGGAATCAACCATTGGCAAAGCGATTTACTCGAACCGGTGCGCGATCCAGACTGGCTGCGTCAACACAATAATCAAACGCACAGCGGGGGAATACAAACATGCGACAACCTTCACAAGGCCCGGCATTCAATGCAGCCTTGAAATCCGAACAGTCATCGACCCCAACCGGGCCAGCCGTCGAAGACCTCACTTACCCCGCACTGCTGACCGCGCTCAAGAACAGCACGACACAGAAGGATCAGATCGTTCAGCGCCGCATAGGCGCACGGAATGATCCGGACGCCATTTCGAAGGAATCCCGACGGGCGGGGCGCATCTCCTGTCCAAAGGAGTAAACACGCGCCCCACCCACTTGGCCGGCTACCCAGGTAGCCGGTTTTTTTTGCCTGGCAACGTACGCGCAATTATCGCTTTTTCCTCCCGCCCCCGCGCCCGCGTGCGACAATCCCGCCCTTTGCTTCCAGACACGCATGCAGAATCGACAGCTCACCGCGAGGGAAGCGGTCCGCCAACTAAATGTGTCGCGAATACGCGAAGTCGCCAACGCCGGGATGGGCCGTTCGGATCTGTTGGCTTTCTGGTTTGGCGAACCTGATCAGGTGACGCCGGGATTCATCCGGCACGCAGCGACCGACGCACTGGATGCTGGCGAAACCTTCTACACAGAGAACCTCGGCATCATGCCGTTGCGCGAAGCGATCGCTCACTACGTTAGCGGCATACATGGAAAAACCCGTGGCGAAACCGGCGTAGAGAACATTGCCGTAACCAATTCGGGCATGTCAGCGTTAATGATCACCAACCAGGCGCTGGTTGGCCCGGGAGACCGCGTCGTCACCGTGACACCTGTCTGGCCCAACCTCGTGGAAATCCCGAAGATTCTCGGCGCCGATTCGATCGCGTTTCCACTGACGTTCTCGGCGCATGGCTGGCATCTCGATCTGGAGCGTCTGCTTGCCGCACTCACGCCCGATACCGTGGCGTTCTACGTCAATTCGCCGAACAATCCGACCGGATGGACCATAGATAATGAATCGCAACGCGCGATCCTCGAGCATTGCCGCCGCCATGGAATATGGATACTTGCCGACGATGCCTACGAACGTATCTATTTCGAAAACGAACAAGGTATTGCACCGTCGTTTCTGGATATCGCCGATCCGGATGATCGTCTCGTCAGTACCAACACGTTTTCCAAAGCATGGCAGATGACCGGCTGGCGCCTTGGCTGGATGGTTATGCCAAAAGCGCTTTCATCAAACGTCGCAACGTTGATTGAGTACAACACGTCCTGTGCACCGGGATTCGTGCAGCGTGCCGGGGTTAGCGCCCTGGAACTGGGTGAGCCGACCGTGCGCGACTTCAACGCCCGCCTGAAATCCGCCCGAGACTTTCTGCTTGAGCGCCTGATGGCGCTGCCAGGCGTCGAAGCTAGTGTTCCGTCCGGCGCCATGTACGCCTTTTTCCGGATTGCAGGCGCCGAGGACAGTCTGGCGTTCTGCAAACGACTGATCGACTCGGCCGGCCTGGGACTGGCTCCCGGGGTCGCCTTCGGACCAGAGGGCGAAGGCTTCGTACGCTGGTGCTTTGCCGCCAGCCAGACACGGCTGGAAGACGGAATTGCCCGCCTGGATAAGGCATTGAGGCAAAAATGAAAGTCGCCATCATTCCGGTTACGCAATTTCAGCAAAACTGCTCGTTGCTGATTTGCGAGAAAACGAAACGGGCGGCTCTGGTGGACCCCGGAGGAGACCTGGATACCGTGCTGGACGCTGTCGATCGCGCCGGAGCAAGCCTTGAAAAGATTCTGCTAACCCATGGCCACATCGACCACTGCGGCGCCACCGCCGAGCTGGTACAGCGGTTCGGACTACCTGTTGAGGGTCCACACGCAGACGATCAGTTCTGGATTGATCAGCTTCCGGAACAAGGCAGGCAGTTCGGATTTCCGGTACTGCAACCGTTTGTGCCCGACCGTTATCTCGATACCGGAGATGAGGTTCATGTCGGCGACATCACTTTCGAAATCCGGCACTGTCCCGGACATACGCCCGGCCATGTGGTCTTCGTCCAACATCAACACCGGGTGGTTTTCGTTGGCGATGTGCTGTTCAAGGGCTCGATTGGCCGTACCGACTTTCCGCGCGGCGACCTGCCGACACTGATTCATTCGATCACGACGCAGCTCTGGCCTCTGGGCGGGGACTTCAGCTTCGTTCCGGGCCATGGACCGGTTTCAACGTTCGCAGAAGAAAGACGCTCAAACCCGTTTGTCAGCGACCGAGCGCTCGCGCCTGCGTCCGGCCAATCGCAATCGGCACCGCCGCAATCACGGTGACCTGTGAGACGTAACCGTTAAAAACTCCGGGGAAGCCGCGCGCCGTCAGACCGTGGCAACCTCAGCGAGCAGCCGTTTGGCCACCGGGATCGGTCGCTAGCCGCGAGAGGAGAATACGCGGTCGAGATGCTCCATATCGTTCACGACTTTCCATTCCGAAGCACCGGCCGCCAGCGCACGCTCCTCCCACCACTCCAGGCGGTCCATGTAGCGCCGCGGGTCAATATTGTCGGTTTCCAGCTTGGTCACGTTCAGCGCAATGATACGAATCCCGTCGAGCTCGATCGGAAAATCCCGGACTGTCTTGTAGTCGAGTTCTTCCTGCATGTCCGAGAAGATAATGATCGTCTTTCGGCCGGCACCGGTTTCTCTGAGAAATTCAGCGGCCTGGATAACACCGCCACTGATATCCGTGTAGCGGCTGCCGCTACCCGATTTCGCCGACTTGGCAAATTCGTCGATTTTTCCGGCGAACGCACGCTTCTGCGACGTAACCTGCAGCGGGTCGGTATTGAGCGCCACTTTGGCGACGATATCCTTCTCGCTGAAACTCCGGCTCTTGACGCGCGCTACGGCGAGCGAGTCGCCCGGCTGCAAGGTGCCCAGCAGGTAGTTGACCACATTCTGCGCCTTGCCGACCTGTTCAGAGTAAGTCCCTGAAGTATCGACCAGCATGTAAACTGAGTGGTGGTAGCTCTGCTGATCGGCACAGGCGGACAAACCAGCCGCGAGCATCATAAGGAGACCCGATCTGACGAAGTGCCTTATCGAAAAGTGCTTCATGTCATCTCCCCGCCGCCTGCTTTTCAAACGCCGAAACCGGCGGCACCTTGCCCGCACCATCATTCTGTTCTCTAGAGCGCATCACCCAGCGCTCAATGGCGAGGGGCACAAAGATCAAGATGTCGTAGAACGCAACGAGCAACTTGCCGGCTTCACGAATCAGGGTGGCAATCAGCCGGGTGGCAAAGGCCACGCCGCGTAACAGCTGCACGAACAGCACGCCCAGCACAACGCGCCCGGAATTAATCAGATACTCAAGCGGGATCGCTACGAATGCGAGCGCGAAAGGAAGCGTGAAGCCGAGAATCATTTGACCGAAAGTCGGAATCTTGGTCACCCAACCAGCTTCCGCCGCAACGAACGCTTCGCCACTACCAAGCGATTGTTTCAGAGCCACGTCCGCAGCAACAATCGCGTCGCGCATAACGGCAAGCGCCACCTCAACGCCGGCAAGCACAACAAGAATGATCAGCGAAGCCCACATCAGGTAACCACGCATTTTCTCGGTGATGTTTCCGAGCGGAAACAAGCTGGTGAATCTCAGCGTTTCCATCAGAAAGAGGCCCATCAGCGCTTCAAACAGAATAATCACCAGTGCAGCGACTTCGGCCGCACGCAGATTCGCGGTGATGTAATCGCCGCCCCCCACCATGGCGGACATCGGAAGCGAAATGAGTTTGAAGTTAACGTAGGCCCCACCGGCTGCAATCAACATGACCAGCGCGGAAATGAAAAACTGGGTTGAAGCCGATGAGGTGAGAACGTTTTCGGTGTTGTTGCTTTTTCCAAAGATCCCCTGCAACTTGATGACATTGGCGTCGATCTTTGCTGCACTGTCATGCAAGCCGGTGATGTTGCGCTCAACCCGCAACAGCGTCTGGTTCGCGGTACGCCAGAACGGCAGTGAGCGCTTCAGTATGTGGTGGCGTTCCTGGTAGGCACCCCGGTACTGAGCGATTATTTTCTTGTAAATATCCTCTATCGAGTCGCGGATGTCCGCCAGTATTCTCTCGACGACACCGTCACCGTTGTTCTTGATCTTTGCGAACCCCTCTACAGCCTTCACCCACTCGGGCGGCGGGGGCGGCACCTCGCCGCTTCTCTTGTAGTCCTCTTCGATTACGGCGATCTCATCCATGAGTTTTCGCTGTAATACGGGATAACCTTCGAGATCGCGCTGAACCAATGTGGTGACACGTTCGAACTCGCGCTCGATCGAAAGACGCATCTCGCTGCTGCCCAGGGAAAACAGCACTTCACGGTTTCGCTCGCGCATCCTGAATGCGCACTCGGATAGCCAACGCGCAATGAGGCGCAGCGGGTTCGTCAACGTGCGCACGAATTTTCCGATCAGCGCATGTACCGGCTCACGAGCCACATAGAGGAACGGCACGGTAACCACAAACAGCACCAGAAACGACAGTGCCGGCCGATCCGGCCAGATGAGGATTGCTTCTGTTAACGACATAATTCCCCCTAGTTTCGGGATTTAGGCGACGCCCCCCCTTTTTTTCACTGCCGGCTCACTCTTCGAGCGCGGCATCGAACCAGGAATAGCACGCCTGATAAGCCATAACCTGCAACCCTTGCGCCAGGCACTCAAACCAGTCTTGTTTGTCGCGCCTGGGCGACAGCCGCATGCTAGCCAGCTGTTAACTTGAGGTATCTCATGCAGCATTGGCGGTAACCACATGATCCACTATTCTGGCGACGTCGCTGCAAGGCGACTTAATCTGCCGCGATTGGTCAGCGCGAGCCAGGATGCAGACGCGAACATACCTCTTTGGGGGATGATATGCCGTGTTTTTACAAGCTGCTACGTGTGATGCCCGCAGGCGCGCTTAGCTCAACGGACCTCTCCAAAGGCGGCCGGGCAAGTGCATCATGCTGTTTATATATGCGTATCGCATAGCGCTACGGGGTCGACCGCGCGTTCGAAACATTCCATTTGCTTCGCACTTTCGAGTTAATACGCCTCGTGAACGCGAGCCAACCGACAACGTGAAGCATGTCATCGCCCCAAACTTTTCGATCAGTTAAAAAACAGGAAACGCTGTCACCTTACTGATGCCCGACTGGCATCGGAGACGGACGCGATTCTCACCTCACCAGTTCGGATTCTTCGCAAGCTGCATTGATCGGGGAATTTCCCACCTTGCACCGTACAAACAGTGTTGCGCATTGCAACATGCCTTCGTCCGTTGTTTTCGGAAACTGTCTGGCAGCACTCGACTGCGAGTGCCAAGAACGCATGGTTTTCAGTCCTAATGTTGCTTATTGCGCTTATTGCCGCGGATGCGTGGCCGAAAGTATCAATAGCACGTTGACATACAGATCAACTCAGGGCTAGCGTGTTTATCGCTTGGAACACAAAGCAAACGCCGCAGCAAAAGAGTCGCACCGCAAGATAAACAAAAGCGTGTATCGCCGGTGTAATAAAGGCGCGCCGGTGTTCATGCAAACGATAAAAACCATCTGAGGAGGAGAGCGCCACATGGAGTTCAACATCCTGAATCATTTCAAGGGTCTGGAGGAAATGCCAACCGACCCGCTCAAGGCTGATGAAATCGGCACCTCGTTGTTCATGACCGGCAACATGGGTCCGCAGATTTCCAAGAAGATGGACGAGAAAGCCAAAGCGGCTGGCATGACGCGCCGTAACTTCATCAAGTCTTCAATTGGATTCTCGGCAGCGATGCTGGCCGCAAACGAAGTCACCGGGAAAAAGTTTTTTGAAGTGGGTGCTGCCGAAGCGGCAGATGTCGATGCCAAGAACGAAGCGATACACCTTGCGCGCGCCAGCAGCGATTTCATTGTCGATGTCCACACGCACGTGTGCACTCGTCCCGGACATTACCAGCTTGGGGTGAACACCTCCGAGCGCGGCATGTGGTTCGTGCAGTTGCTTGACGACCTCGGAAAAGCATTCGGCATGGCGAATGGCACGCGTGACATGAACGTCGAGAACTACGGCAAGTTGATACTGGAGGAAAGTGACACGACAGTCGGCATATTCAACCCGTTCGGATTCCGCGAGCACTACGGCGGCGAGGACATGATTCCGATGGAGTATCAGGTTGGTGTGCGCAATAACTGGCCAGACAACACAGTCATGCTGGCCGGTGGATTAACACCCAACCAGGGTATTGGGGAAACACTTGATCGTCTGCGCATGTACGTCGATGACTACAAGATTTCCGGCCTGAAACTCTACACGTTTGATGCCACGCCACAGAAGGGCTGGTGGTTCGATGATGAAAAGCTCGCGTATCCGATCTGGGAAGAGTGCCGCAAGCTCGGCGTCAAGAACATCGGCTGCCACAAGGGCATCCCGTTCGGGCAGTTCTATGCCCGGTACGCCCATTGCGAAGACTTCGATGCAACGGCGGATGACTTTCTCGACCTTAACTTTATCGCCTACCACTCCGCGTGGCCGTATCACAACGAGTTGGCGGCACTGAAAGGTTTCAAGCCACAGCGCAAGAACCTGTATTGTGAAATCGGCTCAACCTTCGCGGCAACGGTCACAAGCCGACCGCTGGAGTGCGCGCATGTGCTGGGAACGCTGTTGCGCGATCTGGGGCCGGATTACGTTCTGTGGGGCACTGATTCGCTTCTGTGGGGCAACCCGCAATGGCAGATTGAGGCCTTCCGCAAGTTCCAGATTCCTGACGAACTCATCGAAGGTCACGGCTATCCGAGGATCACGCCGGAAATTCGCCGCAAGGTGTTTGGCGAGAACGCTGCTCGTATCTGGAACATCGACAAGCAATCTGCGATGACTGCCAAAGCCGGCTTAAGGGCAACGGCACACGCGTAAGGTTTTCAAGAGCTTTCACGCGGCGGGGCTGATTCCGGGTACGGAATCGGCCCCTTCTCGTTCAGTCACGCAACATGAGGTTCGAGGCCCCGGTCGATAGAGAGCCGTCTAAAGGGAGAAACTGCAGTGCCTATATACGAGTACGCTTGTGATCCGTGCAAGGTCATCTACCGCACCAGCCATGGCATGAACGACCCGCGGCCGGACGCCTGCCAGAAGTGCAAGGGCGAATTGCGCAAAGTGATTTCAGCGCCCAGCCTCAACACCAAGCGCTTTACCAGTCCGACGCAGGAGAAATATTCCAAAATCTCCGTCAGCGATGAACTCGCCATGGAGAAAGATCTGCAGAAGGTGTACCAAACCATATGGGTACCGCCAGAGGTCAAGCATAGCCCATGGGACGACGATCATTGACAGCGTGGGCCAGCATGATGCGGGCCTTGCGCCCGGGTGTTGCGCTAACCGCGTGTGCCACCGTCATGCTGGCGGGTGCTGCGCAAACACTACATCCGGACTGGCTCACGGCCGGACCCTGGACCAGCATGGAACAGGGTCCGGCTGCGTACAGCATTCCGATTGCCACGCTCAACAAGAAACAAGGCAAGCGTTTCGCCGGTGGAAGGGAACAGTTCAATGAACCGTGGGTTGTAGCGCCCGATCCTTCCGGTGTTTGGGGCCTCGGACCAACGTTTAACGAGGACCGGTGTGTGCACTGCCATGAAGCAAACGGGCGCTCGCCTGCGGTGCCCCATGGCGGCGAGGCTGTGCGCGGCCCACTGGTGCGCTTGAGCGTCATCGGGAATGACGAATTTGGTGGTCCGTTACCGCATCCCGCTTATGGCGACCAGTTACAGAACCGCGGAATCGAGGGGCGGGTGCCTCCCGAAGGTAAGGTTATCGTCACCTACTCCACACGTGAGGTAGAACTCGCCGGCGGCGAGGTTATCAACCTGCGTATGCCGCAAATCGGATTCGACGATCTGCAGTTCGGCGGACTGGGAGACCAGACCATGATGTCGCTACGGGTAGCACCGCAACTCGTCGGTCTTGGTCTGCTCGAAGCGGTTCCTGATGAAACACTGCTGGCCATTGCCGAGCGTCAAATTGGACAAGGCGTCAGCGGCAGGCCGAATTATGTTCGGGACGTGGAAAACGAGCGCCGGGCAATGGGTCGACTTGGATGGAAAGCGAATCAGCCCAGCGTTCGACAGCAGGTTGCGGCCGCGTTTATCGGCGACATCGGCGCGACGACCTACCTCTTCCAGTTGGAGAATTGCCCGTCCGTGCAGGCGAAATGCCTGGATACACCTTCGGCTTCAATGTGCGGCGGACAAGGCGGGTGCCGGGGCAATACTTTTCGCCCCGAAGTCAACCCGAGCCGTCTGACAAATATCTCGCTCTATTTGCGAACGCTTGCAGTTCCAGCGCGAAGAAACGCTGACGAACCGGCAGTCAGGAAAGGCGAACTGCTTTTTGCACAGGCACAGTGCAGCACCTGCCATGTCCCGGAATTGCAAACGGCAGCGGCCGACCGTCTTCCGCACGACATTGCTGCCGCGGCAGATGTCACGATCCACCCGTATACCGATATGCTTCTGCATGACATGGGACCAGACCTCGCCGACGGAAGGCCCGATTTTGAGGCGACCGGCAGTGAGTGGCGCACGCCGCCGCTATGGGGAATCGGCCTGCTTTCCACAGTCAACGGGCACAGCGACCTTCTACACGATGGCAGGGCCCGCAACGTCACCGAAGCCATTCTCTGGCACGGGGGAGAAGCGCAGACGGCACGCGAGCTTTTTCGCGGCATGCCGGCGGAGGATCGCGCCGCGCTGGTCAGCTTCGTCGAGTCGATCTAGCTTCGACTGGCTGCAAAACCGGCAATCAGACTGCTGGTTTCAATAACTCGCCGCTGAATGCGCTCTCCGCATGCCAGAGCAGCGCAGCCCCGCGCGGGGTGTCAACAACGCGTGGTGTCAACCATCTGCGTCGCGTAACGCCCGCCGGATAATCTTGCCGGTCGGCGTTTGCGGCAAGGCATCCACATAGCTTACTTGGCGCGGGTATTCATGCGCTGACAGTCGCTTACGCACATGTTGCTGAAGCGCTTTGGTGAGGCTGTCACTTGGCTGATAACCGTCGCGCAACACGAGAAAAGCGGCGACAATTTCTGTCCGTTCGGGGTCGGACTTGCCAACGACGGCAGCATTTCGCACCGCAGGATGCGATAACAGGCAATCTTCGATCGGCCCGGGACCAATCCTGTATCCGGCACTGGTAATTACATCGTCATCGCGGCCCACGAAGGTCAGATAGCCCTGCTCGTCCATCAGACCCTTATCACCGGTGATTAGCCAGTCGCCGGTGAATTTCTCCCGCGTTCCCGATGCGTTGTTCCAGTATTCGAGAAACATCACCGGGTCCGGCGTCCGCACGGCAATACTTCCCTCCTCGCCCGGAAGCAGAACGTTACCCGAGTGATCGACAATAGCAACCTCGTGACCGGGTGCCGCTTTCCCGATCGCACCCGGCTTGACTTCCAGCAATCTCGAACAGGACGAGACCGTCATATTGCACTCGGTCTGGCCGTAGAACTCATTGATCGTCAGGCCGAGCTTTTCCCTGGACCATTGCAACAACTCGACGCCGAGCGACTCGCCGCCGCTTGCAAGGGAGCGCAGGTTCAGCTTCCAGCGGCTTGCCGGATTTTCGACCGTGCGCAGCATTCTCAATGCTGTCGGTGGCATGAACACGTTGCGCACGGCATGGCGCGCCATCAGGTCAAAAGCTTCTTCAGCATCAAATTTTCCAAAGCGCCGCGCCACCACCGGAATGCCTAGATGCCACCCGGCAAACAGTATGTCGATCAGACCACCGATCCATGCCCAGTCCGCCGGTGTCCACATCAGGTCGCCCTCGACGCCGAGAAAATCATGCGACATTTCCACACCGGGCATATGGCCAAGCAGACTGCGATGCGGCAACAAAGCTCCTTTGGGGGCGCCAGTAGTCCCAGAGGTGTAGATAATCAGCGCTGGGTCATTCGCGCCCGTGTCAACCACATCGAAAGTATCCGACGCGCTCTGAATGAGGCGGTGATAATCTTCAGCGCCATGCGCTACGCCATCAACGCAAAGTACTGCCTTGAGTTGTGGTAGTTGGTCGCGAATCTCCGAAATCTTTTCCGCTCCCGCCACGTCAGTGACAATCAGCCGTGCTCCGGAGTCCGACAGGCGATATCTGAGCGCATCGGTTCCGAACAGGGTGAACAGTGGAACCGCAATGGCGCCGAGCTTGTAGGCAGCGATATGAGCAAGCGCGGTTTCGGGCTGCTGGGGCAGCAGTATGGCAACGCGATCGCCCCGCGCTAAACCATGCGCCGCGAACATATTGGCGGTACGATTCGATAGCGAGCGCAGCTCGTCAAAACTGTATCGGCGTATGTCGCCACGATCTGTTTCATGGATCAGGGCCGGCTTCTGACTGCCGTCGGCCCACTTGTCGCATACATCTACGCCAATATTGTAGCGATCCGGAATATTCCAGCGAAATTCGCTGTACAAGGCATCATATGAATCCCGAACTGACAGCACCGTGTTTCCCCATTTTCGTTTCTCCGCCGCAGTTTGCCCTGTCCCATGCTGCCGTTCAAATGAATCGCGCGCATGATGAGGCTGATCAGTGCGCTCGACTCCGGCCCGCTTTTCGTTGATACATGGTGAGACGACGAAAGCAATCGCGCGAATACGTCAGCCCTCACCACTGGACTGTCCGGGTCAAGCGCACGCTCAGGTTTGGCTGGTTGGCGCTATGTCTCGCCGTGCTCGCGGTGTGGTGGTTTGGCTGGGGATTCGTCGATGGCGCAGGCCAGCGCATTGAGCATCGCCAGTTTCTGGAGGCGGCAATGGGGATACTCGCTTTTCCCGGCGGCTTGCTGTGGGTCTGGGTTGCACCGCATTTTGAGCCGCTGGTGCAATCGGCTGCAAATGCGGCCGGTATGCCTGCACCTCTGTGGCGCAGCTATGGGCCGCCGTTGCTGACATGGTTTGGTGCGACTCTTATCGGTTACGTTCAATGGTTCTGGCTTCTGCCTCGCGTGTTTACCCTGAGACGCGGCGATTGAAGTGGCCCGTACGGTCGACCTCTGGGACCGGCGGAAGATCGCATTTCGGGTGGAACCCTGCGGGTGCTGCGTCGTCACATGGGTAACCTTGGAAGTTGTCGATGCCAATGACCCTGTTGATACAGATTCGATTCTGAGCGCACATCGTGGTATTTTTGATGTGATGACGTTGACTTGATGCCTTTTTTGGCGCAGCTCAGCAAACGTACACCAGCCCTTGAAGGCAATGTGAGGTATCAATGAGCCTGAAAATCCGTGATCAGGACCTTTCTCCGGCCGAGAAATCGTTTCTTAAATGGCAATACGGATTCGAAGAGGATGACGACCCGTTTGAAATCTCGCTTTGGCAGACCATCATGCGCGCGTGGGAGTCAGACAATGCGCCGTCGATGTCTCAGACGCCGGGAACAGATCACCTCTCCCGCATTGGTGCCAAAACCGCGTATCCGGAGCACGTAGCCCTGTATATCAAGTTCAAGTCCGATCAGAGCGACCGTTTCTGGCGGCAGCTGATCACCCGGGCCGGACTCGCCGACCGCCGGCAGCGCAAGGCTGCGGCGCCGGTAGAGCGGCGGCGCCGGGCCAGTAACGCTGCCGCCTGATCAAGGCACCGGCAATGGCTGGCGCGGTGAAATTGGGCTCAGTGCCGGGAAAGCGCGTGGTTCTTGGTGAAACGCGGTGACTTGGTAAAACATGGCACCTTGATGAAACATGGCGCCTTGGTAAAAAAATCCAGGACGAACACCTTTATTGGCGAACTCCCCATGTGCTAAAGCCGCCGCGGATGCAGCGATCCATTTCGGTGTTTAGCTACCGAGTGTCGATAGGACCCATAAAAAAAGCCCGGGAAAACCCGGGCTTTTTTGTAGGCTGATCCCGGTGGGATCAGTCGATCGGCGTAATGTTTGTCGCCTGGTCACCTTTCGGGCCGGTCGTCACATCAAAGGATACCTTTTGGTTCTCTTTGAGGGTCTTGAAGCCGCCGCCCTGAATCGCCGAAAAATGAGCGAAAAGATCTTTTCCGCCTTCATCCGGGGTGATGAAACCAAAACCTTTTGAATCGTTGAACCACTTTACGGTACCGGTACTCATATATCTCTTCCTAACTTGAAAAAAATTGACTAAAAGGGCTTTCGCCCGAACTGCCAGAACTTCAAGGAGAGATCAGGGAACCGGAAAAGCACCGCGAACGCGGACAGTCTAGGCTAACGATTTCTCGGCTTGAGAATCTTGCAAACTGCCTTATACCCCCTTTTTTTCGACCCGTCAAAGTATTAACGATGGCTCGACCGGATCATCCCTGCCACAGTGGGCGCAATTCAGAGGCGGTGCGCCAGCCTTGCAATGGCGTGCCGGACGAGGGCTTCATTTCATTTTCATATCCTCGTTGACCAGGTCCGGATAGCTTTCGCAACCTGCAACCCGAGCTCACGCGACGTCGTCCATTTGCCACCATAAATCGTCAATGTATTGCCTTGACGCACAATCATCGATTCCCGCGTCACCGCGCTCGCCCTGCTTTCTTCCGAGGCCACCAGTGGCCTGATCCCGGCAAATGTGGACACGATGCTGCCCGCTTCCAACCCAGGATCGAAATAAGCGCTGTAGAGGCGCGACAAGTAGGCTCGCTCATCACCACTGCACTCGACCAGTTCGTCGAGCCCCTGGCGCACCTCAGTGGTGCCGACGAGGGTGTGCTCGCCGTAAGGCAGGATGAAGCACGGTCGGCCATCGTCGGGAGATTCCACCAGAAAGCCGAGCTGGTGGCGCGGTGAAACCAGCAAGTGGCTGCCGCGCACCAGATCAAGTCGATGCGGAGAATCCATGCCACTTTGCTCGAGCAAGGAGGCAGCCCAGGGTCCGCATGCATTCACCACGCTGTCGAATCGCTCCCGGCCTGACAATGTCACGACTTCCCCGGCGAGATCAATACGCTCTACCGGCGTATGTGATCTCACCTGCGCCCCCATTTCGATAATCCGTTGCAACGCCCAGCTTCCCAGCGCGTGATCGTCCATTTGGCCGTCACGGAACACATAGGCGCCTCTCAGGCCATCGGTACTGAGTTGCGGTACCTGGTGAGCGAGAGCAGTGGTATTCATCCAGCGATGACCGCCGAGGTCGTGGCTTCCGGCCAGCCACTGATAGAGGAGCAGTCCGCTTTTCAGCGTAAGGCGCCAACGCCTTGAATGACGATAAACCGGAATTGCAATCTCGATGGTTCGAGTGTGGCGCGGCGCGTGTTTCAGCCACCAGGCCCGAGCCCGTAACCCCTCACGGACCAGTCCGAAATCACCGTGTTCCAGATAACGCAGGCCACCATGCAGCAATTTTGTCGACGCACGGCTGGTCGCGCCCATCGGATCGGTTCGTTCAAACAGCACTACCTCGTGGCCATGCTCCAGCAAGGCCCACGCGCTCATGACACCGTTAATGCCGGCGCCGATAACCGCCACCTTCAAGGTATGGCCCGCATACGATTACTCCCACACTGAAAACGGCGCGCCGCCTCATTGCGACTGCCCGGGCTGGTTCCCGGTTTGGCATCGTCGCGCGCTTTGCCGGTGGGAACCCCAGAACAACAACCAGAGCAAGAAATGGACAATCCAAAACGCGACGCGACCGTCATTGCCTCACCAGGTTTCCGAGAGCAATCGATCAGCAACAGCAATGGGCACAATCTCGGACCGAAGCTTCGGCAACTCTGCGCGTATCATATTCTGACTTGCATAAACTGCACCGCCGAAAAAGGAGTATCCATGACCGCCCCACTGGAACTTGCCGCAATCGAATATCACGAGTCTCCCGTCGCAGGAAAAATATCGGTTGTACCGACCAAGGGACTCACCAATCAGCGGGATCTGGCGCTTGCCTACTCACCAGGAGTCGCCTATGCGTGCAAGGCCATCGAAGCGGATCCGGCACGAGCGGCACGACTGACCTCGCGAGCCAACCTCGTAGGCGTCGTCACAAACGGAACAGCGGTGCTCGGGCTTGGCAATATCGGGCCGCTCGCCAGCAAACCGGTCATGGAAGGCAAAGCCTGTCTGTTCAAGAAATTTGCCGGGATCGACGTTTTCGACATCGAGCTGGCGGAGACCGACCCCGACAAACTGGTGGATATCATTGCCGCGCTTGAACCGACTTTGGGCGGGATCAATCTCGAAGACATCAAGGCGCCGGAATGCTTCTATATCGAGAAGAAACTACGCGAGCGAATGAACATTCCGGTGTTTCACGATGATCAGCATGGCACGGCAATTATCGTCGGCGCCGCCGTGACAAACGGGCTCAAGGTAGTCGAAAAGAAAATTGACGAAGTACGCCTCGTCTGTTCGGGCGCAGGCGCATCCGCAATCGCTTGTCTCGATCTGCTCGTCACACTTGGCATCAAGTCTGAAAACATCATCGTATGCGACTCCAAAGGGGTCATTTACGAGGGCCGCGAGCCAAACATGGAGCCGAACAAAGCGCGGTACGCGCGCAAAACAGCGCATCGCAAAATCGCCGACGCGCTTCCAGGTGCCGACATTTTCCTGGGTCTCTCCGGCCCCGGAGCTATCTCGAAGGACGGCGTCAGGGCGATGGCACCCAGGCCCCTGGTGCTGGCACTGGCAAATCCGAATCCGGAAATTCTTCCGGAGGATGTCAAGGCAGTCAGGCCGGATGCTGTCATTGCTACCGGCCGCTCCGACTACCCGAACCAGGTCAACAATGTATTGTGCTTCCCTTTTATTTTTCGCGGCGCACTTGATGTGGGCGCAACCCGTATCACGGACGAAATGAAACTGGCTTGCGTGCACGCAATTGCTGACCTCGCCCAGGCCGAACAATCGGTCATCGTGGCTTCGGCATACGAAGGTCAGGAATTATCGTTTGGACCCGAGTACGTCATCCCTACGCCATTTGATCCCCGACTGATCAGCCGGATCGCCCCGGCCGTCGCACAGGCGGCAATGGACAGCGGTGTTGCCACACGGCCGATCGCAGACATGGAAGCGTATCGCGAGACCATCAGCAACTTCGTATATCACTCCGGTTTCGTGATGAAGCCGGTATTTGCAGCAGCAAAGGCCGCACCGAAAAGAGTGATCTACGCCGAGGGCGAGGATGAGCGCGTGCTGCATGCAGTCCAGGCGGTCATCGATGAACACCTCGCGGAGCCAATTCTGATTGGCCGTCCCGAGGTGATCGAAATGCGAATCAAAAGGACCGGCTTGCGCCTCGTACCCGGCCGGGATTTCGAGGTGGTTAATCCGGAAAGCGACCCGCGGTACAAGGAGGTCTGGCAGGACTACTACCAGATCATGCGGCGCAAAGGCGTCTCCCCCGATGATGCCCGCTCGCATGTACGTCAGTCGACCACATTGATCGGCGCGATGTTGTTACGGCGTGGTGACGGGGACAGCTTGTTGTGCGGAACCTTCGGCCGCCACAAGGATCATCTGAGACATATTGGCAACGTGATCGGGCGCCGGCAGGAAGCATCCATTTTCGCCGCGATGAACGTACTGCTGCTGCCACAGCGCACGCTGTTCGTTGCGGACACCTACGTTAACGAAGATCCAACTCCGGAACAGCTTGCCGAAATTACCCTTATGGCCGCCGACGAAGTGCGGCGTTTCGGCCTCGAACCGAAAGTGGCTCTGCTTTCTCATTCCAACTTCGGCACCGACGATTCGCCCTCTGCGCTGAAACTCAGTGGGGCGCTCGACCTTATTGAGCGCGCCTCTCCTGATCTGGCGATTGACGGCGAGATGCACGGCGACGCTGCTTTGTCTGAAGCGATTCGCGACCGCATGCATCCCGATTCCAAATTGCGGGGTGAGGCGAACCTGCTGATCATGCCAAATATGGATGCTGCCAATATCGCATTCAACTTGCTGAAAATGGCTGGAGGTGAAGGCATAACAGTAGGGCCAATCCTGTTGGGTGCCGCCAAACCGGTGCACATTCTGACGCCAACCGCTACGGTAAGGCGACTTGTAAACATGACCGCTCTTGCAGTGGTCGATGCAAATGCGCAACAAAAAACCCTGTTCTGATCAGCATTCTCGATCTGTGCCAAAGGCGCTGGCGCTGGAAGCGCACATTTCTGGAGTTCAAGCCGGAAGACCCCTTCAGACGGACGCCCCGAACGCGAAACGTCGGGCGCATTGGACGGGCCACCGCCGGGCACGACAGCAAGACGAAGATTTACGGACCGGCCCGCCAATCGAGAAGCTACGTAATGCGATTTGTCAAGCTCGAATTTTCGGAGGATCCGGCTGACGAACTGGACACCGTGACGAAACCCGCTTAATCTTCGCCTTCCAGTTTTTTGCATTCGCCCGTAACAGGGGGAGGAGAGCAGTCGCCTTCAAGAGCGACAGGGAGGGGGCCCACGAAGATCAATCTTCGTGGGCCCTTCCAATTGGGAACGGCCAGTCAATCGAGGTCACTGCCAGAGCGCTCTTGTTTGTTCGCTCCAGAGCAGCAGCTCACCTCCCCCGGAAATTCATCGTTCCCGCGCGAATCACCTCCTCTTGGTCCCGAACACGGGACACACCGATAGAATAGCGAACATGTACCTTGAACACGACACGCAATGAGTAGCGCACTGCCATCGTTAAGACAGCTTCGTTACCTTGTCACCCTGTCAGAGACACTCAATTTCCGGCGCGCTGCCGAGCACCTGTTTGTCACCCAATCGACCCTGTCAGCAGGTATCAAGGAACTGGAAAACGTCTTGGGGGTGATGCTGGTAGAGCGTGACAAACGCAATGTTCGTTTCACGCCGATGGGCACCGAGGCCGTTGAGCGCGCACGCACGATGCTCGCACAGGCGGAAGATCTGGTACGAACTGCCAAGGGCGCGCAGCAACCTCTCACCGGTTTGCTCCGGCTTGGCGTTATACCCACTATCGCGCCGTTTCTCCTGCCACAGGTATTGCCTGCGCTTCACGAAGCACACCCGCAGTTGCAGCTTTACTTGCGCGAAGATCTGACCGAGCGCCTGATTGAGCAAGTCGGCTCTGGTGACCTTGACTTCGCGCTGATTGCACTGCCCTATGACACCGGTGATCTCATCACCAGGGAACTGTTCCGGGATGAATTCTGGTTCGTTGCGCGCCAAGATGATTCGCTAGCGCGTGAAAAGGAAATCGCGGTCAGGGAAATTGATCCGGCGCGTGTTCTGTTACTCGAAGACGGACACTGTCTGCGTGACCATACTATCGAAGCGTGCGGCGCGCGCAGAATGGCGTCACGCCATGGCGGTCTGGAAGCCACAAGTCTGTTTACCTTGCTGCAAATGGTGGACAACGGCATGGGCGTAACCTTGCTGCCGGAAATGGTGATCAAAGCAGGCGCCTTGACAGGCACTCGCCTCACGGCACGGCCGTTTTCCCACCGTATTCCGGCGCGTCGCATCGCGCTTGTGATGCGACGCAGCAGCACATTGCAAGCCGATTTTGAGCTGCTGGCCGACCTGGTAATTTCCCGGAATGTTAAGAGTTCCCGCACCCGAACGGCATCGAGATCAAAACGCTAGCAACAATGCTCGCTAGCGGATTCCGCGAACATTCGGGCGGTTTCCCTGCCTTATAAGATCTCACTTTCCGTTGCGCGCGCCCCCTTCGAACATACCCACCCCTTCTTCACTCTCCTGCTGGAGCATGGTTCTGATCGCAAGTGCGATCCTCATGGTGATAATGGGAACGCGGCAGTCACAGGGTCTGTTCATCTCGCCACTGAATACTTCTACCGGAATAGGTATTGTCGGCATCAGCCTGGCGATGGCTATCGGGCACTTTATCTGGGGAGCGGTTCAACCGGTCGCCGGTGCGATTGCGGATCGTTACGGACCGGGCCGCGTCCTGGCGGCGGGGGTTCTGGCGTTTGCACTTGGCACAGCATTGACGCCATTAGCACAAACGCCTTCCGGTTTGATTCTGACACTGGGTGTGCTCGCCGCAATCGGCGCCGGCGCTGCCAGCTTTTCTGTGCTCATTGGCGCAGTCGGGCGTTACGTCCCGGCAGAGAAGCGCGGGTTCGCTTTCGGTGTGATCAATGCGGGAAGTTCGTTCGGCCAATTCCTTTTTGCTCCCCTTTCACAGTTTCTGATCAGCGCAACCGGCTGGATGACAGCGTTGTGGACGTTGTCGGTTGTGACGCTGGCCTTGCTGCCGCTCACGCGCATGCTGCGCGCCCGAAAATCGCCTGCTTCGGCGGACCTTGCGGCAGCAGAAAGCGGCATCAATCAAGTCGCGCCGACTGACAGGAGTCTTCGCTCAACGCTTGCGGAAGCATTGACCAACCCCAGCTACCTGTTCTTGCATGCCGGATTCTTCACCTGTGGTTTTCACATCACATTTCTGGTAACGCACTTGCCCGGCGAGGTCGAACTGTGCGGGCAGCCCCCCCAAGTTGCCAGCTGGTCGTTGTCCATCATTGGTGCTGCAAATGTGGCCGGCAGTTTGATCGCGGGTTGGGGCACGCAGAAATATCGAAGCAAGTACCTGCTGTTCTGGATGTACGCGTCTCGCGCTGCCCTGATTCTTGCCTACCTGGCAGCGCCGAAAACAGCACTCACGTTCTTCATTTTTGCCGGCGGCCTGGGTTTCACATGGCTGGCGACGGTCCCGCCCACCGCAGCGATTGTCGGCAAACTATTTGGAGGGCGGCATCTCGGAACGCTGTTTGGCCTGACTCTGCTGTCCCATCAGGTCGGGGGGTTTCTCGGCGCCTGGCTTGGCGGCATCACCATCGTGGAGCTTGGGAACTACACGTCGATGTGGTACCTCGACGCAGGTCTGGCCGTATTGGCCGCCCTGTTCAACCTGCCGATTCGCGAGGCGCGGATCAAGACAGGACTGAATCCGGTTTAAACGCACCGTGATGGCCACGCCTGATGAGTCGATCGGATTTAATCAACACAGCGCTGCCGGTGCAGACTGCGCTCTGACATTCGCGTAAAATTTTGCGCACAAACGGTGTTTGCGCATCCGGTTTTTTTGGCACCGTGCCCGACAGCTTGCGCAAGCAATTAACCCTATACGATTCTGGCTCCTGCGCATGTCTGATATCGAAGAATGGTCGTTTCCTGAAGAACTGCAACCCGATACTGATGACGTCGGTTTCGAACTGGATACGGCACTGGACGCGGTGGTAACGGTGCGCGCGGAAATACCGGAGGACGCGTTTACCGCGTCAATTCTGGGAACCGAGCGCGTTGGAAATGGTGTTGTCATTCGTGAAGACGGTCTGATACTCACCATTGGCTACCTGATTACGGAGGCCGAAACTGTCTGGCTGACAACCAATCGTGGCAACGTCGTGTCCGGATACCCACTGGCATATGACCAGGCAACCGGATTGGGGCTGATCCAGCCACTTGGGCAACTTGGCGTACCGATGCTCGAAACCGGCAGCGCGAGCAACTGCCAGCCCGGCGATGAGGTTGTCTTCATTGGACAAGGCGGCCGACAACATGCCTTGAAGACGAAGATCGTCGATAAGCGCGAGTTTGCCGGCTATTGGGAATATGTCCTCGATGAAGCTTTGTTCACTGCACCCGCGCATCCTCAATGGGGTGGCGCTGCCCTCGTTGGAAATGATGGCCGATTGCTCGGCATCGGTTCGCTTCTGGTACAAGAAGCCGTAGACGGCCAGACGGTTCAAGGCAACATGATCGTTCCCATCGATTTGCTTGCACCAATACTCCCAGACATGCTCAACACTGGCCGTGCAGGGACGCCCCCCCGCCCATGGCTTGGCATGTACACTACCGAATCAGGCAAGAATCTTGTTGTCGGCGGCCTGGCCGAAAACGGACCAGCGGCCAGCGCCGGCGTCAAGCAGGGTGATCTGGTCCTGGAAATAAGCGGCACGCGGGTTAACAACCTGGCGCAATTGTTTCGTACTGCGTGGCAGGTTGGGCCGGCCGGCTCTGTCATTCCGCTGACCGTTGCCCGCGAAGGCGACGTTTTGCGCTTTGAAATAAAGTCAGCCGATCGCAACGACTTCCTGAAAAAACCGCGACTGCATTAACACCGGCGAACTTCGCAACTGCTGACGTTCATCACACAGGCAACAAATGGGCACCACCATGCATGATTTAATCATTCGTCAAGGCAATGTCATTGACGGTAGCGGCTCACCAGCACGCATTGCTGATATTGCCATCGACAACGGAATGGTCACCGCCGTTGATAAAGACCTCGGACCGGCGCAACGGGAAGTCAATGCCGAGGGCTTGCTCGTTACTCCGGGTTTTGTTGATGTGCACACGCACTACGACGGCCAGGCGACCTGGGACCCTTACCTCACTCCATCTTCCTGGCACGGCGTAACGACCGCGGTTTTCGGAAACTGCGGAGTAGGTTTCGCTCCGGTAAAACCGAACACCTCGTCTTTCCTCATCAACCTGATGGAGGGTGTGGAAGACATCCCGGGAAGCGTACTGGCCGAAGGCGTCAAATTCAACTGGGAGTCTTTTCCGCAGTTTCTCGATGTGCTCGACGCGGCGCCGAAAGCGATCGATATTGGCGCGCAGGTGCCGCACGCGCCACTTCGTTTTTACGTCATGGGCGAACGCGGAGCGGATCATACGAGCATCCCAAACGACGAGGAGATCGCCAGGATGGGCGATCTCCTTGAGCAGGCACTGCAGGCAGGTGCGCTCGGATTCACCACGTCAAGAACAACCAAACATTTGACACGCGATGGCCGCAACACACCCAGCCTGTCTGCGGGCGAGGCTGAGCTTCGGGGCCTGGCAATGGCGATGAAACGGGCTGGCCGCGGTGTACTGGAAGTCAACTCGGACTTCGGGCCAGGCGAGTTCGAAATCCTCCGCATGGCAACGGAGTTGTCAGGTCGCCCATTGTCGCTGCTACTGTTGCAAGTCAATAACGCTCCGGATTTGTGGCGCGAGACGCAAACGAAAATGCACGCAGCACGGGCCGCTGGATTGAACGTTAACGCGCAGGTGGGTTGCCGCCCGATTGTTGTCATGATGGGCCTTGAGACCACCATCAATCCGTTTTCGACTCACCCCGCCTGGACCGGCATCGCCGATCTTTCGCCATCGCAGCGTTTTGAACGCCTGGCGAATGACCCGGAATTACGCAGATCACTGGTGACGGACGTCCCGCAGGACGCGCACGCGCGCATGGTCCACGATTGGATGCCACGGACCTTTATTGTTGATGACCAGTTCGATTACGAGCCGCCTCCCGAACGCAGCATCAGCGCACTGGCCAAGGCGTCGGGGCGCAACGTCTGGGAAGTCGCCCTGGATGCCATGATGTCAAACGGTGGCAAGCAATTGCTCGCACACACGTTTGAGAACTATTCGGGTGGGAATCTCGAAGTCGTGCGTGAAATGCTGCTCGACGACGCAACCATCATCGGGCTTGGCGATGGCGGCGCCCATGTTTGCACCGTCTGTGACGAAGGTGCGCCGACCTATCTGCTATCCCATTGGGGTCGGGACAGAAAACGCGGCAATCGCTTACCACTGGAGTTTCTGGTCAAGAAGCACACTCGTGACAGCGCGCTCGGTTACGGCTTGAGCGACCGCGGTTTGCTTGCGCCGGGATACCGTGCGGATATAAACGTGATCGATTTTGACCGTTTACAGCTTCGCCAGGCCGAAGTTGTTTACGATCTGCCCGCCGGTGGAAAACGACTGCTGCAGCGGGCTGACGGATATCGGCACACTTTCGTCGCTGGAACCGAGATCGTTCGTGATGACGAGCACACGGGGGCGCTTCCCGGTCGTTTGATCAGGTAAACAAGCCCGGTTGCTGCCCCCGCGTTACGACGCCTGCTTCAGATTTATCGCTTTGCACCGATAAAGGGTGCCCGCAGGCGCGTTCGGCTCAACGATAACCATCGCAAAGTGATCGTCAATACCTCGCGATACGGCAATTGCCGCAGGGCGTTGCGGTGTCCAGCCCGGATCGCGGCACCAAGCTTCAACAGCGCAAGCCTTTTGCTGCCTTAAGACTATTATCATTTTTCTCTTATCGTTCGGCTGGCAGTTCACGTTTACCCAAGAACGCACCCGTGGTTCATTGCTCAGGCATCGCTTCTGGCACGTCTGAAAAAGTCCGCACAACTCCCTGGCGTTACACCCCACTTTCGCACGTGCGGCATGTTTTCTGCTTTTTACCTGTTTCATCGCGTCTGCCGCCGAGTGTCCGACAAGCCACACATGAAACAACACATCGAATCCCTCCCTGATGCGGTCATGATGATTTCCGAGAACGGCACAATCATCGCGGCGAACTCTCTCATGCAGAATCTGTTGCACTACTCCGCTGACGAATTGCTGCAAAAGAAGGCGGAGGACCTTGCGCCGGAAGAATCCCGCGCCGATTACGCGCTATGGAGGGACCGCTTGTTTCAGGCGGCAAACGATCAAAGCGCTTCGGGCGTCAATCATTTACATGATATGCGCGCGTTAACCAAAGAGGGCGCCGAGATTGCGCTGGATATCAGCCTGAAGCGCTTCGACTCCGAAGAGACTGGCCGGTGTCTGATCGCTTCATTTCGGGACGCTGCCACAGGTAAGCAAGACCACAGACAGGCACAAGACAACAAACCCGCTGATCCCCTGAAACAACTGCCCGACCAGGAGCGATTTCTGGAATCGTTGCAAACCGCCCTTACCAATGCACAGCAAGAGGGCAAGTTCGTCGCCGTGCTGACCATCAACAGCGGACAGTATCGGAGCATTGTTGACACACTCGGGCGCGAGGCAGGTGACGAGTACCTCCGGGAGATGGTCACTCGTTTCTCGCGCATTAGCCGTAAACAGGACACCATGGCACGTCTCGCCGGAGATGAGTTTGCCGTGATGATCGACAGCCTTGGCGATCCCGACGTGGTAAACAAACTGGCGGTGAGAATCCAGTCTTTTCTGAGCGCACCGACATACATCGGCGAGCACAGTTTCGCGCCGCGCCCCAATATTGGTGTCAGCGTATTTCCTACCGATTCCCATGATGCAGCAACGCTACTGCGTAACGCAGACCTTGCCATGCACAACGCAAAGAAGGCGGCCAACGGCGGAATCTGCTTCTTCTCGGATGAAATGGGAGACCGCGCGAAGCAACGGTTGACACTTGAAGGCGATCTGCGGTCCGCCATCTTCAAGGACGAGTTTGCGGTCCACTTTCAGCCGTTCTTCGAAATGGAATCAGGCGAACTGCTCGGTGTGGAAAGCTTCCTGCGCTGGCAGCATGCGAGGCTTGGAACGATTGAACTGCATGACTTCATGCAGATTGCCGAAGAAACCGGCATGGCGGCTCCTTTGGGCGAGACCGCGCTATGGTTAACCTTCGAAGCGATTCGCAAGTGGAAAGCAATGGGGCACTGGCCGATTCGCGTAGTTCACACACTTTCCCCACAGCAACTGACGCGACCTGAGTCCCTGATCAGACAGCTGCACGGACTGTTGCTTGACTCCAAAATCGATCCGCAGCATGTGCAGTTCTGTGTCCACGAAACAGACATGCCGATATCATCGGAACAAGCCACTGCTCTTATCGAGATATCGGAAATGGGGTTCAGTATTTGCATCGACGAATTCGGCATCGGCGCATCGGCGCTGACTTATTTGTTCGATCTCCCGGTCGATACCATCAAATTTGCCCCTGGATTGCTATCCGAAGCAATCGAGGACGAACACTCCCAGGCGGTATTGTCGGCGACAGTGCAAATGGCTCGCAGCCTGCACATCGAAGTGATAGCCGTAGATATTGAGTCGGACGTTCATCTCGATACCGCCAGAATGCTGGGCTGCGATGCCGGCCAGGGCGACTGGAAATGCCCGAGCCTGAGCTTCGAAAAACTTTGTAACGCATTGTTTACCGGACACCGTTCGCGACAAGATCTCGACGCTTCGCAAGACACGACGGAACGCGAGGCAAGACCTTCCGGCACACTCAGCTACCTTCGGCCGAATACGAGGATATAGGCTCGCTGAGCCGGTCATCGAAATCGGTTGACTGAAGACCCACTCCCTTATCTTCGCGGAGCAGCTCTGCAAACAGCGGCGGCGCAAAGCATGCAGCCGGTTCCGGGCTGCTGACATTTTTGTTTCCACTGAAGGCCACGGCCTCGCCCGATCAAAGCGCTGCGTGCGCACCATGCTGTGTCCCATCATCGCCACACACACGCGATGTGGCTGGAGATCGGTGACACCGACGCGTGAACGATAACCGCAGTTGCCGGGTGCGCACGTAACAGTCTGTATTGGCCATGACGGCTTGCGCAGGGTTCCCCGAATATCCAACTCGCCATCACACCACGTCCGAGCGCATTCGCTGCCACCTTGTGGCGAACCCGAAGTCCGGCACGCGACCGGCAGGGTCGACTGGAGATCGATTCAAGCTTCTGAATTTATACACAAAATAACACTGTAAATGCCGCATGACTTGCACCCGGCGACGCATGACGAAGCTTGTCGCAAACACCCGGTTTGAGGCGGTTGAGAACGCCGCAATCCGACATTTTGCGAATTCGGGTGAAAGGGCACTCCACCCAGGGTTTCAGGCTCCAGCAGGTGCCGCTGATTGGCATCTGTTCAGTTTGCGAGAATAACTTATAAATATATGTTTATTAGAAACAAAATACATTGTGATCCGTTGAGCACCGGCGCCGGAAGAACGAAGCTCGGTAAAGACGCCTTGTCCGCCACCAAATCAATTGGACTCCCGTGAACGGATACACCCAGCATCGCCCGGCGCGCCACCAGGGTGTGACTAGCACGGACTTTGCTCTTACGTGGTTGCGGCCATTGATTCTGGCCACGAATCGAGCCACTGCAAACCGCCGGCACTCCTCGACACTGCGTCAGACAGACCATCGTCGGACACAACCGCGCCAAGAAAAGCGAGATCGTAAATGGAAGTCAGCCACAACATGGGTTTCTGGGCACTGATCGGCAACGCCAGTTTTCTGGTTCAGCTTGTCATGGCCATCCTCCTCGGCATGTCCATCATGTCGTGGTGGTACATATTTCGAAAGATGTTCTCGTTTCGCGAAACGATGGAGCAAGCAGAGGCGTTTGAGACTGGATTTCACAAGAGCGACAATCTGCCCAAGCTTTACGAAACCGCGGCCAAATCGCTCGACCGCAGCGCCAGCTTGAGTCGCATTTTCGTAGCGGGGTTCCGTGAAGTCAGCAAGTTGCGAAAAAAAGGACAAAAAGTGCTCACCGGAACGCAGCTTGAGGGAGCGCGGCGCGCAATGCGCGCGACCTACCAGCGCGAAATAGACCGCCTGGAAAGCAAACTGGCTTTTCTCGCAACCGTGGGCTCGGTCAGTCCCTATATCGGCCTGTTCGGCACCGTATGGGGCATCATGAATTCTTTCCGGGGGCTGGCTAACGTTGGTCAGGCAACCCTGGCCAGCGTTGCCCCCGGTATTGCAGAAGCACTGATCGCAACCGCAATGGGACTGTTCGCTGCAATCCCTGCCGTGGTCGGGTTCAATCACTTTGTGCGCAACCTGGAACGCTTGTCCACGCGATTCGACAGTTTCATCGAAGAACTGTCCAACAGACTGCAAGACGAATCTGGCAGCGGCGAGGAGGCGTAGTGGCAATTCGTCGCCGACCCCGACTGGTCAGTCAGATGAACGTCGTTCCGTACATCGACGTAATGCTTGTCCTGCTGGTGATCTTCATGGTGACGGCGCCAATGATTACGCCCGGCATCGTCAATTTACCCTCAGTTGGGGACCTGGACAATCCGCCCGCAGAGCCGATAGAGGTGCAAATTGCCGCCAATGGGTCGATCTCCGTCATCGACCACGACATATCAGGTCACGCGCGCCCCGTCAGCCGCAAGGAACTGGCGGAAGTCATTCGGAACAAGCAAGAGAGCAAACCGCAACAGTCAGTCATCATCACCGCGGACAAGGAGATCAAGTACGACCTGGTGCTGCAGACGATGGACATGCTGATCCGCAATCGCGTTGAAAACGTTGGGCTACTGGCTTTGCCCAGTTCCTGAACGCAACGGTGACACGCCATATAAAGCCCCGGCATGAGCACATTTGCGCTTGATTACAGTCGATGGGTCGACGATGAGCCGAAGCCGCTTGCCGCCGGAGTATTAACCGTGGCTGTGCATGCCGCATTTGCCGCGGTCCTGTTGCTGAACATGAATTGGCAGCAAAAAATTCAACCGCATGCTTCCGTCAAACTCTGGGAGTCAATGCCAACGACCGCAAAGAAGACCTCTGCAGTCAGCAAACCCAAGCCTGCTCCAGACAAGGCTGTGCAGAAGCGTGAAAGAAACCCCCCTCCAGCAGTCGATCCAAAGCCGGTGAAATCGCCACAGCAACCCGCTCCGCCGCGCCCCGCACTCCAGCCAGTACCGGAACCTGCGGCAACGCTTGCGCCAAAACCGCCAACCACTCAAATTGAGCCGGCGCCACCGCCGCAGCAAATCGATGTCGCCATGGCATCTGAGCCAACTCCTGTGCCGGCAGCGACCCCACCTCGCGCAGATCTCACAGCACCGGTACGTGAAAGAAAGATCGAGCGCACAGCACCTGAAACACCTAGCGTGGCCATCGAACAACCGGCTCCGTCCCGAACGCCAGCAACACTGGCAGAGCAACCCGCTCCGCGACCGGAGGTCGATGTTGAGGAATTGAAAAGACAGCGTGCATTGGCACTCGCGCAATTGCTGCGCGAAGAGGAAAGCGCACGGCTCGATGACACGCTCGACCAGGAACGGGAGGCGAGAATCGTCGAGCAAAAGCAACGACTCGAAGAGCGCGAGCGCAAACTGGCACAGGAACTGGAGGCAATCCGAGTCGCCACGCAACAGCGTCGTGACGAGCAGGATGCGAAAGCGGCGACGCAAGCTGCTGGCAGGCAGGTAACCGACGATTACCGCGCCCGAATCAGCGCCAAAATCCGCCAACGCGTCATATTGCCGCCGGATCTGCGTGGTAATCCGGAAGCCAACTACGAGGTGTCGCTACTTCCCGACGGGTCCGTCACCCAGGTCCGGTTATTGCAAACAAGTGGGTTTGCGACTTATGACGCGGCAGTTGAGCGCGCGATACTGGCAGCTCAACCATTGCCGGTACCCAAGGAACCGAGCCTGTTTCAGGCCAGTTTCCGAAATCTTCTTTTGAGTTTTCGACCGAAAGAGTAAACCTCATGACACGCGATATCCGCAACCTGTTCGCTTTGTGCGCACTTGTCTTCGCCAGCCTGCCAGGGATCGCGAATGGACAGGTCAGCGTCGAGGTCGTCGGTGGAGAAGGCAGCCGCATTCCGATCGCCGTGCTGTCCTTCCACGGCGACGAGCAGGAAGCGGAAGAACACCGCATCGGTCAGATCGTGGCCGCAGACCTGATGCGTAGCAGCGCATTGAGAGTGGTTGAAGCATCGGGACTCGGTGCCGGCATCAACGACCAGGTCGATTACGACTATTTCGCCTCAACTGGCACCGATATGGTGGTTATTGGAAAAGTATCGAGAATCGGCCGGGAATTTGTAGCGCGTTACGCCCTTGTTGATGTTGCCCGGAAAGAACGGATCATTGAGGAAACCTTGTCTGAACCGGAGTCCACCGTCAGATTTCTGGCGCATCGCATCGCCGATAAAGTGCACGATAGATTGACTGGCTATCCCGGCGCCTACGCGACACGCATCTGCTATGTCGCCAGAGAGGGGCACAAGTCAGAAATCCTGATCGCCGACGCCGACGGTTACAACCGGCAGGTGCTGTACAAGACCGATTCGCCCATCATGTCTCCACAGTGGTCTCCGGATGGCACACGGCTCGCGTACGTCTCGTTTGAGCGACAAAGACCAAGAATCTACGTGCATGACATCACCAAAGGCACGCGCAAAGTCGTCTCGAAATTCCGCGGTACCAATTCTGCGCCTGCGTGGTCGCCTGACGGCAAGCAGCTTGCCGTCACTTTGTCGAAAGACGGCGGCTCACAAATCTACGTGATCGGCGCTGACGGCGGCAATCCAAAGCGCCTCAGCGACAGCCGATCCCGGGATACCGAACCAAATTTTTCGCCGGACGGGCGCCATATCCTTTTTACATCTGATCGAGGCGGAAGCCCGCAGATTTATCGACTATCCATCAATGGCTCCGCCCGTCCCGAACGCTTGACGTTCGATGGGCGTTACAACACATCCCCGAAATATGCTGCCGACGGCGAGTGGTTCGCTTACGTTCGCATGGAAGATGGGCGCTTCAGCATCGCCGCCCAGAGCCTCGGTGATGGCGAAGTCAGATATTTGACGTCCGGGCAGGATGACCGATCCCCTGCGTTCTCTCCCAATGGCAAGGCGATCCTGTATGCAACTGAAGTCAAAGGACGCGGCGCGCTGGGAGCGATTTCCATCGACGGCACTACCCGATGGGGCATTGCCACCTATGCGCATGATATCCGGGGTGTCGCCTGGGGACCTTATGATTCGTACCGAGTGGAGGTAGCAAAATGAAACATTTATTGATTCTGAGTCTGGTCGTCGCATTGACGGCCTGTTCGAGTCTGGGTAACCGGAGCTCACAGAGCGAAGCACAGCGTGCAGCGCAGGAGGCGGCCGCGCAGGAAGCCGCAAGGCAAGAAGCAGTGCGGCAAGAGGCTGCGCGGCAGGAAGCCCGGCGACAGGAAGCTGCTCGCCTTGAAGAAGCCCGAAAGCAGGAAGAGGCCCGAATCGCGGAAGAGCAACGGCAAGAAGCGGAGCGTATCGCGGAAGAAGAACGCATCGCGGAAGAAGAACGGCGCATCGAAGAGGAAGCCAGACTGGAGGAAGAACGCATCCAGGCGGAAGCACGCAGACAGGAAGAGCTCCGGCAAATCGAGGAGTTACGCAGGCAACGCATGGAAGATGACGACGATACCAGCCTGGTGGGCATGGTGACGGAGGAACAACTGCGCAAGGCGA
Source organism: Burkholderiales bacterium (assembly GCA_035528435.1). Lineage (GTDB taxonomy): Bacteria > Pseudomonadota > Gammaproteobacteria > Burkholderiales > Eutrophovitaceae > SG8-40. The sequence goes on along the minus strand of DATKYN010000062.1, from coordinate 78,406 downwards.
ATCCGCTGCTGCTAGAGCAATCCATCTACTTCGATTTCGACCGTTACCAAATCAAAGCCGACTATGCTCAGGTTATCGCTGCACACGCACGCTTCCTGATCACGCACCCAACGGTAAAAATATTCGTTGAAGGTAACTGTGACGATCGCGGCAGTCCCGAGTACAACATTGCGCTAGGGCAACGCCGTTCCGATGCCGTTCAGCGAGCACTGCTCGCCCTGGGTGTACCGAAACGCCAGATCGAGGCGGTAAGCTACGGTGCCGAACGTCCGCTTGCCTACGGCGCGAACGAGCAAAGCTGGGCACGTAACCGGCGCGCCGACATCGCATATCCGATGTTCAAGGAGTGAATGTTTTCTGTAAGCATGTTCAGCGAAGCAACATATACATCGCCGGTCCACCCAGGCCGCACGAACGCAAAACACCGTTAAGCAACGACATGAATCCGGTCAGCATTCGCTTCAGAACAACTCTTAGCGCGACAACCTTGCTGTTGGCAAGTGCTGTTGCTATGCCGAGCATGGCGGATGATCAGGCCCAGGCCGCAATGGATGGCGTCGCCTATCAGTTGATACAACTGCTCAATCAGAACGAAGAGCTGACGAACGAGATTGCGGGTTTACGCGGACAAGTCGAAGAGTTAATTGAAGGCGCTCAGCGTTCGCGCGAAAGTCAGTTGAAGATCGCCACCGACTTCGACGCCCGTATCAGAAAGATAGAAACAAAACCCGAGGCCGATAACAGCGAAGACAAGGCAAAGATTGTCGAACTGGAAAACCGGCTACTGCAACTCGAGGAAGCACTGGCGGCAATGCATGAAGTCGTTTCATCTGCCGCTGCCGCGCCAGCGGCAAAGAGTGCACCAGAGGCGCTCTACGAATCCGCTCTGGAGAAGTATCAGGCGGGATCCTACAGCGCGGCGACCGGGGAGCTCCAGGCGTACCTGCAGTTGTACAGCGACGACCCTGCTTCCGCTAGCGCGCGCTACTGGCTGGCCGAGGCACTGCTACGCCAAGGTGAATACCAAAGTGCGATCGAGACTGGCGAGACGCTCTTGTACAACAATCCCGACAGCGAGAAAGCACCCGACACGATGTTCCTGCTCGGCAAAGCCCATCTGGAAATGGGTGATGCCAGCGCCGCCCGAAGTGCCCTGGAAAACCTTGTTTTCGTCCATCCGGACAGCGACCCGGCCACCAAAGCACGCCGGTTGCTGGAGCAGCTTCCCTGAGCCGGTGCCAGTCCTGGCGCGTTATCAACCTCGTTGGATCAGCGCTGCTTTATCGCGCATCTGGCAACAACGGGATCGTTTGATCCCGGATTACCAATCACGGTTTATAGACGTCCGTCGCGAATACCATTGCGGTTTCCCCGCTGCGGTTCTCGACCCAGTGCACGGTATTCTTGTCCTCCAGTAACCGGTCACCCTGGTTTCGCTGGAATACCCCTTTCCCTTCCAGATGTTCGGTCAACGTGCCTTTGAGAACATGGGCGATACCCGGCCGGCCGTCATGGCTATGCAACGGCACCGCAGCGCCGGGTTCAAACGTAATGATCCGCACCCGAAGTTCCCGGCCGTCCAGATTCGTCAGTTCCGAACCAAGATCCAGCGTGCTCACAACACCCACACTGATGCCGCGCGGTTCTTGCGGGGCCTCACTTTTTCCAACGGCGATACCAGCCCCGAATACAATTCCGAGCAACGCAGAAGCGCCTGCCGTCCAGAACAATTTCCTCGTTTTCATCGTGCCTCCGTAAGACTTTCATCATTGCGGTTCAATTCGTGACGGCCCGTGTTAATCCGGTTTCCACTGACTTACTTTTTCACTCATGAGAGTTCCCAGTGCATCGCGGACCTCAATCTCGCTTGGTACCGTTCCCCAAAGGACCGCCGAGCGAATGGAAGCCCAATATACACGCTGGGTGTCGACATCAGTAACGCGCCGCTGCAACTGCACTTCAGTCAAATACAGAAACCAGCTTTTCGGGCCGATATGCTTGGAAGCAACGCGTACGAATAAACGATGCTTGCCGCCCCGGTCGATATCCGGGACTGTCGCAATCTCGCCTTCCAGGTTCTGCCTTACAAACTCGAGCACGCGGTCCTTCTTAAGCAGCGGGCCTTCTACTTGAGCGTCAATTGTGACCGCCTGCGCAACCGGGGTCGATAAACATACAACTACCAGAAATGCCTGCATGAAATGCTTCATCAAATTCCCCCAACAAAAGATTAGTTAGATTGGAGCAGGATACGCTCAACCATATGATGATCCTGCGCCACCCCATGCAAAAAACCACGATCGCTAACGTTCCGTAGCCTCAAGGGGTACCGGCTATCCAGGAATTCCGGTGCATTGCCATGCAGGCAAACGGGTCAGTTGCACCCACCCGTCACACTCAAGCATCCTGCCGTGCATTCCTCCCACGGCTTCGGATCATCGTTCCTGCATCAGGTATTCGGAGTTAATCCAGCACCCGCGTGCGGCAATACTGTGTCTGCCATCAGGCGGTTCAGTCTGACGCCAACGAATTCCACACCTTGCGACGCCCATCAGCAACGCACAGTGCTACTGCCCCTTGAACTGCGGTTTGCGTTTTTCCATAAACGCACGCCTGCCCTCAATATAGTCTTCGCTGCGCATGCACGCCGTAATTGCCGACTCCGCATTCGAAAAATCGCCAGCCGGTGCAATGATCGCCTCGAATGCGATTTTTGACGCGGCCACCGTCAGCGGGGCATTGGCTGCAATTTTTCCCGCGATATTTTCAACAAATTCGTCTAGCACATCATCTGCCATCACCCGGTTGACCAACCCCATCCCCAACGCTTCTGTTGAATCATAGAGGCGTGCCGTGAACATGATTTCACGTGCGGCCGCATGGCCAACCGTCGCGACCAGCCTGTTGTTTCCGTGTACGCCATAACCCAGTCCCAGTCTGGCGGCCGGAATCGCGAAACGGGCACTCTCACCGGCATAACGCAGATCACACGACAACGCGGTTGCCAGTCCACCACCGACGCAGAAACCATGAATCAGCGCGATCACTGGTTTTGGCGACGCCTCGATCGCAAGATGCGCCGCGGTCACGGCAGATTCATAGGCTTGCACTTCTTCATCGCTGGAGCGCCTGGTTTCGAATTCGGATATGTCGGCGCCAGCTGCGAACGCCGTCTCCCCCTCTCCACGCAGAACGATACAGCGCACACCGGGCAGACTGTTGAATCGGGTAATGGCCTGCGGGATCGCGCGCCACATTTCGGCGTTGATCGCGTTACGGCGTGCCGTATTGTCAAATATCATCCGGCCTATGGCGCCCTCCTGCTCGACTCGCAGTTTTCCATCGCTCATCAATTCACCTCAGATTACGTTGTCCGACTGCAGAGCCGCGATTTCACTCTTTGCGTACCCGAGTTCACGCAGAATCTGCTCATTGTGTTCACCCGCCGCGCCCATCGCGCGTTTCATCTGCGAAGGCGTTCGCGTCAAGCGTATTGCCGGCCCTACCAGGTTGAGATCCCCCGACCCGTTAGCCGGAACCGGAACAGCCATTCCGAGATGTTTTACTTGCGGGTCATCAAACACCTGGTTCATCTTGTTAATCGGGCCGCAAGGCACGCCTGCCTGATTGAGCAACTCGATCAATTTTTCTGAAGTGAATTTACGCGAACGTTTGGCGATGGCGTCGTTAAGCGCCACGCGATGACGGGAGCGTAAATCTGCGGTGTCGTAATCCGCATGATTTGCAAGTCCGGGGATACCCAGCGCGTTACACATGCGTGTATAGATTGCGTCGCCCGCTGCCGCAATGTTCACGAAACCGTCAGATGTCGGATAAACGCTGGTTGGCATCGACGTCGGGTGATCGTTTCCGGCCTGAGCTGGAATCTCTTCTTCAACCAGCCAGCGCGCAGCCTGAAAATCCATCATGTTTACCATCGCCGAGAGTAAAGAGCTTTGCACCCACTGGCCTTTTCCGGACACGCTGCGCTCCTGCAAGGCAATCAGAATACCAATTGCCGCAAACAGACCGGCACTGAGGTCGGCAATAGGTATCCCGGCACGCACCGGCCCCTGACCGGCCAACCCGGTTACCCACATCAAACCGCCCATGCCCTGTGCTACCTGATCGAATCCGGCACGGTCGCGATACGGCCCGTCCTCCCCGAAACCGGAGATACTGGCATAAACCAGCCGCGGGTTCTCGCTCGATAAGGTCTCGTAATCAATACCAAGCTTATGTTTTACAGCGGGCCGGAAATTCTCGACAACAACGTCGGCCGTCCTGACAAGGCGCTTGAATATCTCAATGCCACGCTTGTCTTTCAGATTGATCGTTATGGCCCGCTTGTTTCGATGCAGGTTCTGAAAATCGGAGCCCGCGCGCGGACCAAATCCTTCATCTGCCGCGACGCTGGGCATCTCGACCTTGATGACATCGGCTCCCCAGTCTGCAAACTGTTTGACACACGTTGGGCCGGCGCGTACCCGCGTCAGGTCGATCACACGAAGATGAGAAAGGGCTTGATGCATAATCGCTCAGGAATGCCCGATCTCGCGAGTGCTCCAACGCCCCGCCTCGACCGTATGAAAAAAATCCTCCAGCACCCGGTTAAATAGTGCGGGCTCCTCGATATTGAGCACGTGCCCACTCCGCGGCAGTACAACAAGTCCACAGGTGGCAATCGCGCGCTTCATCATGATAGACGGCTCCAGGGTTGCATCGTCTTCATCGCCGGCCACCACAAGCAAGGGTGCCGTGATACCCGCCATCTCCTTCTGGAGCGCATAGAGCGATGGGCGTTTTCCCTGATAATTCTCCATTGTCATAGCCGAACCCTCCGCAGAGTGCTCGCTAAAGAACCGGATGAAATCATCAAAGCCGCGAGGATCCTTGTCCCGAAGTTGCATACGCGTCGGCCCGTGACCATAGGTTGCAGCCACATGGGCCATGCCTTCCTCCCGAATAGTTTGCGCCAGGGCGTTCGCTTCGCGCTGGAAACTTTCGTACTGGTCCGGATGCGACCCGTATCCGCATCCCGCGACCACCAGGGACAAAGCCCGGTCCGAGTACGCCATACCGAAATGCAAGGTCGCAAATGCGCCCATCGACAACCCGACAATGTGCGCGCGTTCTATTCCCAGACCATCAAGCACGCAAAGAATGTCATCGCGTGCGCGCTGTTGGGAATACAGCGCCGCTTGCTGAGGCACGTCGGAGGGCGGATAACCGCGCGCATTGAAAGTGATGCACCGGTAGCGCCGTGCGAAATGCCGTACCTGCGCTTCCCAACTGCGACAATCACCCGCAAACTCATGGGCAAAGACAATTGGTGTCCCTGCCCCTGTTTCTTCAAAATAGAGCTTTACATCGTCATCGGTCTTTACATGCGCCATTACGTTGTTACTCCGGCTCGATTTAAACTGGACTCGAATCAAACTGCCATCCAGGCTGCGGCGCCACACCTGAACCGCAGCTTCAACAAAACTGGTATCTCGCGTCTAGACTAACCAAATCCACGACCGAAAGAAACAGGTCTTGCAAAGCCGTGGCAGACGAACCCAACTGAATATCTGTTTGCGCCACTTTCGATAACCAGCAACGGGGCACAGGTCAACAATATGAACAATACATGGGAGCGATTATGAATTTGAAGAATGCCGTCTGCATCGTAACGGGAGCAGGCACCGGCACGGGAGCGGCCTGTGCCACACAGCTGTCGGCAAAAGGGTGCCGCGTTGTGGTCAATTACAGACGCAGCGAACAGGATGCCCGAAACGTCGTCGAGCAATGCAATGCTGCAGGGGGAGAGGCGATAGCGGTCAAGGCAGATGTGGCGAAGGATGCCGACTGCCGCGCATTGGCTCAGGCGGCGATTGACAAATGGGGACAAATCAATGCCCTGATCAATAATGCCGGCGTCACCAAGTTCGCCCCGGCAGCCGATCTCGAGGCACTTGACGCGGAGGACTTCCAAAATATCTACGCGGTGAACGTTATCGGCCCGTACCAGATGATACGCGCCTGCGCGCCCGCGATCCGGGCTGGCGGAGGCGGAGCAATCGTCAATATTTCGTCCCTGTCCGGCGTCAGAGGGGTTGGGTCCTCGACCGCCTATGTCGCATCTAAAGGCGCTCTCAACGCCTTGACACTGGCTCTCGCGCGAGCGCTGGCGCCGGAGATACGTGTCAATGCGGTGTGTCCCGGGCTGATCGACACGCGCTGGCATTCCGCGCGATTCAACGCAGAGGATTACGATAAATTCAAGGCCGGCTACGAAAAGACGGTTCCTCTGGAGAAAGCGGCGTCGGCAGACGACGTCGCCGAAGTCGCGGTTTGGTTACTTGAAGGTGCGGCCCTTGTCACGGGAGAAACGATTCTGGTGGACGGCGGCTATCATCTGGGAAAAACCTGAACGCAATACCCACAGGAAGTGTTCGAAACACATCATTTAACCGGGCTGCCGAAACTGTCCGGCCAGGCCGCTCATCAATGGAGGATCCCGGCAATATGACCAGAATAGCGGTACTTGACGATTGGCAGGGAGTTGCAAGGCGGAGCGCCAACTGGATTGATCTGGAAGCACGCGCCGAGGTCGTTTTCTTTGACGAGCCATTCAAGGATCAGGCGCAGTTGATCCACCAATTACTGGGTTTCGACATCATCATTGCAATGCGCGAACGGAGCGCGTTTCCGAAGTCTACGATCGAGCGGTTGGTAAACCTGAAGATGATCGCATTAACCGGCGCACGAACATGGACTATGGATATCGATACGTGCACATTACGAAGAATTCCCATTTGTCATACCGGCGGCACGCTGGCTAGCGCTGCGACTGCGGAGCTGGCACTCGGTCTGCTGCTATCGGCCGCCCGGCATATTCCATCTGCAGATATCTCAATGCGTGAAGGCAGGTTTCAACAAGCACTGGCCGCCGGCAACGTGCTCGAAGGCAAAACGCTGGGACTGATGGGCCTTGGAAAAATTGGCGGGCGTATGGCGCGATACGGCCAGGCGCTCGGTATGCGGGTGCTTGGATGGAGTCGAAACTTGACCGAAGAGTCGGCCCGCGCAGTCGGTGCAAAGTGCGTGGAAAAAGACGCGCTACTCGCCGAATCCGACGCCATCTCGTTGCACCTGGTACTGAGCGAGCAATCCCGCGGCATCATCGGTGCAGATGAACTTTCGAAAATGAAGGACGACGCCATTCTGATCAACACGTCCCGAGGCCCACTCATCGATGAAAACGCGTTGCTGGAACATCTGCAAGCAGGCAGGCTGATCGCGGCACTTGATGTGTTTGACCAGGAACCGTTGCCCGTCAACCACCCGCTGCGCACCCTGCCGAACACGATCCTTACTCCGCACCAGGGTTATGCCACCGGGGAGATCTATTCCCAGTTTTACAGGGAGTCGATTGAGAACGTACTTGCGTATCTGGACGGCGAGCCGAAACGGATGCTTAACCCGGAGGCATGGCAGAGCTCGCACACTTCCTGAGCGATCCGGGACCAGCGTCGGGCAAGTCTACCGGGCGCACGGCCGTACGGGCCGTCGGATAGTCAGCCGTTACGAATTGAACCAATACCGGTTTGGCGAATGGCAGAGCGAACCGGCGTCACCTCAAAGGAGAGCGTTCTCAATCGAGGTCGTTCGGGTCATCAGACCAACGGCGTAACGGGCCGTCGTATTCCTCTTCGAAAGTGAAATCCGATTCAAAATCGTCGACATCATCATCGTACCTCTCAAGTTCGTGCAGCAGCGCTTGCAGCCGCAGCTCGGCTGCCGACTCCTGATCTGCCTCTTGCTTGAGCTGGCCTATGATGTCCGCCGCATGCGTGTAATCACGCTTGTTGCGGATCCGGCGCGCCGGGCCGTTACTCTGATGATGCCCATTCTTCCGGGTTTTCTTGCTACCGTTTACGTTTCTATGTGGCATGTTTACCTCCCTTCACATGGTGTCGCAAAACCGTTCGTGGGTCGACACCGCTTGTGGACTACACTCGTATCAGAGGCAAGATTCGCTCCCGTTTTTTGGCCCGCGTGGCGCGCTGCAAGGTAGTCGCGCCGGCAACAGAAAATGCGGCGCAAGATCAGCATGATAGTTGTGCTGTTTGGCAAGGTTCGTTTGTTGCGGCGCGACACCACCAAACACCAAAGCCGTCGCCGCGCAGTGCCCCCGGTACGAATGCCACTTCATGATTGCCGGAGTATTATCGCGGCACGGCTGGCTGCAGGCCCGAAGTAAGCCAGACATAACACTCAAGGAAAGAGGGGGGATTCTATGGCCAGTGCAACACTCGGTTTTGTTGGTGTGGGAAATATGGGGGGACCGATGGCAACGCGCCTGCTTGACGCAGGGCATACGGTTCATGTTTTCGACGCGAATCCTGAAGCAGTATCTGCGATGGAAAAACTCGGCGCGCAAGGTGCGGCTTCGGCCAGCGAGGTCGCTTCGGCCGCCGAGACGGTTTTTACAAGCTTGCCTAATCCGCAAATCGTGGAGCGCGTAATTCTGGGCGCAGACGGTCTGATGGAAGGACGATCCGTCAAGCGTATTGTCGATTTTTCGACTATCGGGCCCCGCACTGCCAAGCGCGTCGCAGATGCATTGGCAAGCGAGCACATTGACTACATCGACGCTCCGGTCAGCGGTGGCGTGAAAGGGGCACGCGAAGGAACGCTGGCTATCATGGTTGCATGCCCCGGAGCCATTTTTTCCGATGCGAAAGGAATTTTGGCGAACTTCGGCAAGGTTTTTCATCTCGGCGAAGTGCCGGGTCAGGCGCAAACGATGAAACTCGCCAATAATCTTCTTGCAGGTGCCGCAATCGCCCTCACGTCGGAAGCGATGGTTATGGGAGTCAAGGCAGGCCTCGACCCGAAAGTGATGCTCGATGTTCTCAACACCAGCACTGGCCGCAACAGCGCGACCCAGGACAAGTTTCCTCGTTCGGTGCTGCCCGGCACGTTTGATTTCGGCTTTACCACAGGACTGTCTTACAAGGATGTCAGCCTGTGCATTGATGAGGCGGAAGCGCTCGGCGTACCGATGGTGGTCGGGGCCACAGTACGTCAGATGCTGGCGGTCACCAAGGCAATGTACGGTGCCGATTCGGACTTCACGTCAATGTGCCGGGTCATTGAGTCCTGGGCCGGCGTCGAAGTACGCGGCTGATGCGGCTCAACAGAACACACAGCCAGGAGATTGTTCAATGTCTGCTGTAATCCGCCCTGCCGATAATGCTGAACCAGGTCCAGTGCAGGCGTCGCTAGCGATACGAATCGCTGATGCCTGTGTTTCCCAGAGGTCGACGGACCTCTCCGTCGAAGTCATTGAAAAAGTCAAAACCTGCCTGTTTGATTTCGTCGGTTGTGCCATTGAATCGCGAGATCTCCCGTGGAGCGTCCAGGCAGGCGCAACGGCGCAATCGGTGGCCGCAGAAAGCGGCGGCGCGTCCATTATCGGCACTTCAACGATGAGTTCCCATGCAGACGCGGCGTTTGTCAATGCCGTAATGGGTCATGGCCTGGTACGCGAAGATATGCACTCTGGCAGCGTCAGCCACCTCGGAATTGTAGTATTGCCAACGACGCTCGCACTGTCACAGTATCGACAGGTAAATGGCCGGCAATTCTGTGCCGCGGTGATCGCCGGTTACGAAGTCGGTGCTCGCGTCGGTCGTGCCGCCATAACACCCGAGATTGCGCGTATTCGCCGCCCCACCGGGATCAGCGGTCCGATCGGCGCGGCTGCTGCGGGTGCGTGTGTTCTCGGACTCGATCGCGAGGCAACCGTCAGCGCAATTGCTCTGGGCACCAACACCACACTTGGATTCAACCAGTGGGCGCTTACCGGCGGCAGCGAGATGTTCTTTCAGGCCGGCTTTGCCGCGCGCAATGCACTGACGGCAGCCCGCCTTGCCGAAGCCGGAGCGTACGCTTCACCGTCTTGCCTCGACGGCGAAGCAGGGCTTTTTGCATCACTAGACAAACGTTCAGCGGCCTCTTCAGTCACCGTGTTTGATGGCGAACCCGAAATCATGTCCGTTTATCACAAACCGGTGCCAGCTTGTAATTTTGCGCAGACGCCCTCGCAGGCGGCGCTCGCTGTCGTGCGGCGCTCATCACTCAGTCCGGAACGGATCGTGTCGATCCGAATTCGCGTGCCACGTGCAGGCATGCTTTATCCCGGCTGTAACCACTGCGGACCTTTCGCTCACATCCTTCAGGCAAAGATGAGCATTCAGTACAACGTCGCTGCCGCACTGCTCACCGGCGACATGTCGGAAAGTAATTTCAGCCTGCTTGACGATCCGTCCTTGCGGCGGTTGATCGGCATGATCAGACTTGAAGTCGATGATGAGATGACGCAAGCCTATCCCGGTCAACAGGGAGGTGAGGTCGAAGTCGAGGACATCGATGGCAAGACCCACCGGGTACGGCTTGCCGATGTGGTTAACGCAAGCGCAAGCGACGTGCGTGACCGCTTTCGGCGGGAAGCTGCAAAGGCTTTCGGTGACGAGCATGCCATGAAGATCGAGGCATTCATTGACGACATCGACAACGCAGACAACGCTGGCAGGCTAAACGAACTGCTCGGTGTCGCGGCGAGGAAGCGGGATCAATGAAGCCGCGAAGGCACGGACGTGTCCCGGCCATCGCCAACGGCTCTGCGATTCTTGATCCGGATCTGATCTCCAACACATCGAGTGATTCGAAGGCATGTTGTCCGTGGCTGCGGACTTGTCCACCAACGCACCAACCAGCTCCATCCAAATACCAAAAAACAAGACCCGAAAGCCGTGGCCAACCCAGCATCTCATCACCACTTATGGGTACATGTCGTTATTACAGGAATCCCTGGAACTCGCCGACAAAGCCAACTGCAGACGATTGCCCGGTGACCCATTTAGCTGGAGCACGAATCAGGTTCGATCCGAACGAGCGTCGTGTTGGCTCAACTATTATGCACATCGTGCAATGGCACACGGCATCCCCGTCAATATTTATTCGGCCAAAGACGTGATGTCAAAGCCGATTGGGCCCACACGCTGATTTCATTGTGTAAGGCGCGATCAGAACGCAAGACCCTCATGAGAAAGATACAAAGTTCCACAAAGTATGTTGATCTGATCGAATGTCTGTATGCGGTCTGTATCTCTGTGACAAACAAAACAACCATGTATTTACCACCAACAGGAGAACAATATGAACGATGAACTTTTCGAAAAAGGCTTGGGAATACGCAAATCTGTACTTGGTGCCGAATTCGTGGAAAAGTCGATCGCTGCAGCCGATGATTTCAACATGCCGATGCAGAAGCTGGTGACAGAGTACTGCTGGGGAGCAGTATGGGGTCGCGAGGATCTACCAAAAAAGACGCGCAGCATGCTCAATATCGCCATGCTTGCCGTACTGAACCGCCCACACGAATTCAAGCTGCACATTCGCGGTGCTATCCGCAATGGAGTATCGAAAGATGAGATTCGCGAGATCCTGCTGCAAGTTGCCATCTATGCCGGCGTTCCCGCCGCCATCGACTCGTTCCGTAACGCCAAGGAGGCGCTCGCCGAACTGGAAAAGTCAGACTCCTAGCGGTAGATTAGAACCGCCTGAACTCGTTTGGAGCACGCAAGCATGAATGACGATGTATACGAAATTTACGGGATCAAGTATGCATGGCTGTCGCGGCGCTCGCCGGACAATTTCATCGGAGGCGATCCGCATGATCTCGACATGCCGCTTGACTACTACGTCTGGACCATCTCGAACAAGTCACGCACCGTGGTAGTCGACACCGGGTTCGGGCAGGAGGCGGCTAAAAAACGTGGCCGTACGATTTTGCGCCCGGTAGAAGAAGGCATCCGGGCGTTGGGGATCAACCCGGAAAAAGTGGAGGACGTCGTGATCACACATATGCATTACGACCATGCCGGCAACGTACCTCTGTTCAGCAACGCGAAGTTTCACCTCCAGGACAAGGAGATGGATTTCGCCACCGGTCGCTGCATGTGCCATAACCTTATGCGTCATCCATACGAAGCCAATGATGTTGTCGAGATGGTGCGCTGCGTGCACGATCAACGGGTGCAATTTCACGATGGTTCAGCGCAGATCGCACCGGGAATCGAATTGCATCATATTGGCGGGCATACGATGGGTTTGCAGTCAGTGCGGGTCAAGACGCAGCGCGGCTGGGTGGTGCTGGCATCCGACGCTTCGCACTTTTACGCGCACATGGAGCAGGACCGTGCCTTTCCCATCGTTTACAACCTGGCCGAAATGCTCGATGGTTTCAATACCCTTCGCCAGCTCGCCACCTCGTCCCGGCACGTCATTCCCGGCCATGATCCATTGGTGATGGCGCGTTATCCGGCCGCAAAGCCCGGCTTCGAGGACTGGATCGTGCGGCTCGATGTCGATCCAGTAGCCTGAGCCGCTTACAAGAAACACTCGCCCGGAATCGTTGAACCAGGCAGCCCGGGTAGTATGGGTTGGAACCTTAACGCTATGCGCAACTCCGTGGTGACACGACGTCACATTGCTTCAGCGAGCGCTCAGCGATCGGGTTTTCCCCCCGGCCACACGGGTGATTGCGCAAGCTGTGGCCATGCGGCGGGAGCGCGACAGATCTGTTCCGCCTGATCGGGTGATATGGCTACATCCCAATGCGCCGCCACATAACGGTTGCCCGTGATTTCGTTCGCCCCTTCCGAGCACAACCACAGTATCGGCGGCACCATGACCGACGGCGCAATAAGGCTGTTCCGGTCGACGCCAATATCGTCGGGAACTAACGGCGTATCCGCCGGCCCTCCGGGTACAACGACGTTCACCGTTACACCAGTGCCCTCGAATTCCTGGGCGTGCCCGTGGGCCATGGCCTCGAGAGCGGCCTTGGACGGTCCGTAGGGGTGGAATCCGCCGCGCAACATGGTGAAAAAACTGGTTGTGACATTGATCACGCGGCCCCATCCTTGCGCCAGAAAATGGCCAGCCGATGCCCGTGTCATGTTCCAGGCACCAGACACATTAACCGCAATGAAACGTTGCCAGACGTCAGGATCTATTTCCTGAATACCAACCAGCCGGGAAAAGTGATCTTCACGTATGACGCCCATGCCAACGGCTGCATTATTGATGAGGATGTGAAGTCCACCAAAACGCGCAATGGACGACTCGACGGCGTGCTCACAGGCAGAATAGTCAGCAATATCGATAGCGCTACAAAGCAGCTTCGACGAAGAGTATTTTTCATTTAATACGCTGCCGAGGTGCGTGAGCGTACCGTCGTCGACATCGAGCGCGACAACATTCGCCCCCGCATCGAGAAATGCCTCCACCAGCACGCGACCAATTCCACCTGCTGCTCCGGTAACAATAGCGGTTCTGTTTGCAAGTACAGCGTCAGGCACAGGGTCTCCCGGGTTTTCACAATCGTCTCGATATGCGGATTCATCAACAGCAAACTTGATGCGTTCGCGTGCAGGTGTATGCTGGAGAGCACATCCACTCAGGCTGCCAGATACGTAAACAATTGTATCGATCGGGCAAAAGCTTGTCACGGGCGCCTCGTCCAGCGAGGATCATGACTGCAACAACAGTGTGGCTCCCGGCACTGGTCGCGACATCATCACTCAGGAGGAGCGCTCATGGAACATGCAGCCAACGCGAACAAAGACTTGACGACCAACGAGGCAATCGGGCACGTGGAGGTTATGCGTCCCTTCCGTTGGTTAAGACTGGCCTGGGGCGACATAATGGAAAACCCGGTTCCCAGCATATTCCAAGGTCTGATTCTCGCGGCGATGGGTTGGATGATCATCGTACTTTGCAGTTCACAAATTGAGTTACTCGCACTTTCCGTTTCCGGATTCATGCTGGTCGGCCCGATTTTTGGGGCCGGGTTTTACGCTCTCTCACGGCTGCGCGCACGTGGTCAGAAAGTGAACTTCGACAGCGCACTGGACGAAGCAATCAAGAATATTGGCTCACTGGCCCGCCTTGGCGTTATTCTCGCGATCATTGCGCTCGTATGGGGTCTCATCTCGAGCCTGCTCTTCGAGCAGACATTCGGCGAACAGGTGCCTGACGTCCAGGTCAGTTTTTATCGCACGGTTGTCGACTGGCCCCATACCAACTTTCTCGTAACCTATATTGTTACCGGTGCCATCCTTGCAGCGCTGGCGTTCGGCATATCAGCGATTTCGGCACCAATGATATTTGACCGCGGCGGCAGCACATGGCACGCCATCATGACCAGTGTCAAAGTTGTTGCCGGGAACCCGTTGCCAATGATTTTATGGGCCGGGCTGATCGCCACCCTGACGCTGATCGGGTTTGCCACATTCATGACTGGGCTGGTGATTACGCTGCCGTTGATTGGACATGCAACCTGGCATGCATATCGTGATCTATTACCCCGGACATAGAAATAACTGACGTTGTTACCGAAACCCCCTGGGTAACTCGCGGCAACGCCAAAGCAATGCATCTTTAGGGGTAAAGTTACGAATCCGGGCAACAACGCAGACATGGCGACATGCGCCCTTTCCCGGACAATCGGGGAAAAAAACTACGAGCGTGCCCTTGCGCGCAGCACTTTCCGGGGTGACTTGCCAGGCATTGCGCCAACAGTCACTAGCGCGAGCAGACAATACTTCGGCCTTCAACAGCGTCAAGCAAGATCAGCTTGTTCGCACTCAACTCACCGATTCCCATTGCTCGTGGCGGGTCGGCATCAGCCAGCATGACCTGGCCTCCCGCCACCTCGTAAGCGAAGGTCTGCACCTGGTTGTTGCTTTGCCGCATGGTGAAGCTGCCATCAGCCGTAAAGGTCACCGTAATGGTTCGGCCGGTCACCGGGTCAAAACAATCCCAGTTCCCAACAATGGGCTCAGGGGCAGGAGGTACGCTCTGTCCGTTCGTTGCGTCAAATTCGTCGACAGCCTCTTCGGCAGACAGGCCATCGTCCATAACCGCCTCTTCAGTCTGCACCGCCAGTGTTGATGCCGATGTATCCGCTGACTCTCCCGCGGAGGGCAATTCCACCTCTATCACCGTTTCATCATCAATTGAATCCGCTTGCCCCGAAGCATTCGAAGCTTCAGGCGCGTCACTATTCTGCGTCGCAACTGAACGCTCGGGTGTAGCGTCATCGCGCATCACCAACCAGACAGCGAGCCCGGCGAGCACGACAAAAACGATGGGCCATTTTCCGTAGGAGCGCGCCTCGCGATCGGTCTCGGCGACCTGGCTGTGCGCCCGGGCACGTGCGGGCACCACGGCGAGCGACGAATCGTATGCGGCGCGCCGTCCGGGGTCCGATAACACCTCGCGCGCCTCATTCAACATCACCAGTCGATTCGAGTCCCAACTGGTTTCGGATCGCAGCACTGCAAACCGCTTGGCATACGCGATCTCGATGTCTTCAAACGAAGCATCCTGAGCGACTTCGAGAATATCGTAAAGCGTCTGCTTCATGGTGACCCCGATAAACTGCACTGCGATATCGTCAATGTGCCATCCACAGTGGGAATCGTCAACGCGGCGGGCAGATTTGTTCTCTCCATCAGCATGACTTCAACATTCTGGCCACCATCACTATACGGACAACAATCCGGAAAAAGGTTGACCTGCGATCGATAGCTGTAACTTGTGGCGGATCAACGGTAACAGCGTATGAACCAGCACATCGTCATGGCCTGATACCTGTTGCCATCTGTTTCGCGACGCATCGCTCAGGCGACGACCGCTCCGCCATCAACCACAAGTTCCGCTCCGGTTATATACGATGCTTCGTCGGAAGCAAGGAACAAAATAGCGTAGGCAGCCTCCTCGGCACGGCCGGCGCGGCGCATTGGAATCGTTTCAATCACTTTTTCGCGCAGTTTGGGGTCAGCGGCTGATACGGAACTGCGCATCGGCGGCATCAAGCCGGGATGGACCGAGTTCACGCGAATGCCGTCTTGCGCGTACTGAACTGCAGCCGATTTCGTCATCAGGCGAATGGCGCCCTTGGCCCCGTTGTAACCCATGTGGACAAATTCCTGTCCGATAATTCCGGATATCGAAGACAGATTGACAATTGATCCGCCGCCCGCTTTCTGCATTTGCGAAATGGCGGTCTTCATTCCCAGAAAATTCCCGCGCGCATTCACCGCCATCAGCTTGTCGAAGTAATCCACGTCCATCCGATCGGGTACGGCACCACTGAGACCGGCATTGTTTACCAGGATATCGAGCCGGGCGTAGCGCGATACCGTCTCATCGATGGCCGCTTGCCACTGCGCCTCCGATGTGACGTCCAATGCAACAAAAATCGCATCACCACCGTCCGACACGATCTGCTTAGCCACTGCCTTTCCTTCCGCCTCGAGGATATCCGCAACAACCACCTTCGCACCCTCTCGGGCAAAGAGCCGGGCTGCGCTCTCACCCATTCCCGATGCGGCACCACTAATCAAAGCCACTTTATTTTCGAGTCTCACTTGATCAACCTCCCAAGGTTCATTCTGGATTATCAGTCAAATATTTTTTGTTGAGACACTGACGCTTTATCTGATCTGCAAGCCCGGTATCAAGCACTTCGGTGAATATGGCGAGCTCCGGGAATTACGTTCAGGACTTTACCGCGAACATAAAACGCAGCGTACAGCAGAAAACGGTCAAGCCGTATGCTCCCGGGATCATTCTGGCAAACCATCATCGCGCTGTGCCGTGCCAGCCGTTCATAATCTGACACCCGTACCGACTGGTTTTCCTGTACAGCAGAATTGCACGCGTGCGCACGAACTTTTGAGCAGCGCCGCGTGTGCCAGAATGTCCAGGGAACGCAATGCGCACCAGGACGATAGTGTACTTCGCACGCTGATTCTGACCGGGCTGCTCGTTTTGGCCGCCGCGTTGTTAATCGCTAAGCATGAATAACATCCGAAAAGGGCCTTCATCGCCGTGCATGTCACCACGCAACGACCTATACCTGATGCAACCGACCACCGGAAAAAATCAAGGCTGACCTGACCGGCTTCCCTGGCATCAGTACCGACACCGCGGCACGGTATCCATCGAGTTGTTTGCGGTAGGGTCTTACCGCCGCCTCGACGTCGCCAGGATCGGCAACGTCGCCGGTCTTGTAATCAAGAATCCAGATATCTTCGGCAAACTCCACAACGCGATCGATACGCCTTAGTTCCCCACTATCGGAAACGTATGACAGTTCATTGATCGCACGGATGTATTGGCCGGGATCAAAAAAGCGGGATAAGGCCGGTTCGTCAATGATGCCATGCGCCACTGCCAAAAGGGACTCGAATTCGGCCTCGGATATACCCAGGGATCGACGCAGGAAATCACGATCCCTCACGTCAGCGGGTGGAACAATCTTCTCCAGCAAGGCATGCACCAACGTCCCATGACGGCGGCGCGAGTCAACCAGATCATCACGCCGGGTCCCGATGTCCATAGGCATCTGCAATGATACGCCCCCCCTGTCGGTCCGGAGCGCATGCGGGTCTGCCAACGCGGCAGACGCATCCTGTGTTTCGACCTCTTGAACTGGCGCCTGATCGCCGCACGCAGCGATAGCCTCGGAAAGTCTTTGGTACCAGCTCGCGCCGCCATCGGCCGTCTCGATGCCGCTTGCTATAAGCACCTGCTTGGCACGCGTCACCGCAACGTACAACAGATTCAGGTCTTCGCGCTCAGCGAGACGCATGTCCTCCTCGAACAGTTGCGCCCTGCTCTCGCCCCTTTCTTCCTTTCGCGTGAACAATGAGAAATGTCGGGGTCTCAACGCCTCTGGCGGCCAATCAGCCATCACGCTGTAACTATCGGAGCGGCCGGGGCCGGCATTGGTATCGAGCAACCAGACAACCGGTGCCTCGAGCCCCTTCGCACCGTGCACTGTAAAAATTCGCACCGCGTTAGTGCCTTCAGCAATGACACCCACATCCGGTGCCTCTTGCGCTGCAGCGCGGCGCATGCCCTCCAGCCGGTGCAGGAAACCTTGCAGGCTCGGATAGCGTCCGGAGTCAGTCGACAGCGCGACCTCCATGAATGCCCGTAAATTCGCCGCGACACCGGTCCGCATTGGCACCGGCACCGCCGCTTCATAACGGCTCATGACATCAGCCTCGAAATAGATACGATCGAGCAGATCATGCACCGGCCTAAGGTCCGCACCCTTGATCCAGCCGCTCAACAGGTGCTGCGCCCGGATCAGGCCGGCACTAGCCGCACCGGTGCGCACAAGCTCGCAGAGACGCTGCCACCAATTCGCTCCGTCGGCCCCACTGAGAGTCGCGAGGTCGGCATTATCGACGTCAAACATTGGAGAACGCAGCACCGTCGCCAGATGAATATCGGCAAACGGCAACACGAGAAACTGCAGCAAAGCCGTCATGTCAATCGCTTCGAGTGTATCCAGCAATCCACCCTGCCGTGACCCGATGTACGGTATCTGAGCGTGCCGGAGTGCGCGCTCATAGATGTCGAGATGCGTTCGCCGCCTGACAAGAATGTGAATGTCCTCGTAACGCAAGGCTCGAACTTGCGTGCCATCCATGATTTGCCAGCGGCCAACGATCACCCCGATGCGCTGGGCAAGCGCCTCTGCCTCACGCAGACGCCTGCGATCCGCTTCCTCAACACGCGGATGGTCCAGCGGGTTACGCCAAGGATCCACTTGCACGTCTGAAACCTCGCTCGCTTCAAACAGCGGCAGCAACTCCACGCGTCCCGGTAGCGCCTTCTGATAAGGCACATGCGGCTGGAAACCTTCCGCCGTTTGGGAAAACAGTTCGTTAACGACCGAAACCACCGCCGGCGCGTTGCGCCGGGTGACATTCTGTTCTAGCTCGTGGGCACCATGACGCTCGGCGAGGTAGGAGCGGGCCACTTCGAACAAGCGCGGTTCAGCTCGCCTGAAACGATAGATCGACTGTTTTGGATCACCAACCAGAAAGACGCGTGGTTGGGATTGAGCATCGGCCGAGGCATCCAGCCAAGCCTTGAGTATCTGCCATTGCAGCGGGTTGGTATCCTGAAATTCGTCGAGCAGAATATGACGGTAGCGCGCATCCAGTCGATACTGCATGTATTCGGCATAGTCGCTCGTAGAGAGCAACAACCAGCTCCGCCATTCGACATCGGTGTAGTCGATAACACCCCGGGCACGCTTGATCGACTCGTACCGTTCCAGCAACTCGGCACCGCACAGCAGGCCCGCTTCATTGAGACGGTAAACGCCCTGCTCCGTGAGTAATGCACGAGCACGCTCCATTGCAGCGCCTATTTGCACGTGCAGGGACAAAAACCGTTTCTGACCGGCTTCGCCAAGCCGTTTCTCGCCGGCATTAGTCGGTTTGCGCACGCGCAACCTGCCGTCACTGGTCATCAAGACCTGCCAGACGGCCTCAAAACGACGAGCCGCGTCCGCTTCGCCAGGTGCCGCGCGTACCTGTGCCGCCCGATTCACGTCACCGTTGACCTGATTGCGGTCAAGCAATTCCGCGTATTCATCCAGCGCGTTTTTCAGCTCCCGATCCGCAAACACCGCCCCGATGACGTCGTCATCAGGTGCCACCTGCATGTCGCTGCACAACTTTTCCAGGGCATACTCCACCGGATCAGAATGTGATCGCGTATAAGCCCACCATTCGGCGCGCTTTTCTATAAAGGCGGTGAGCAGCGAACGCGTGCTGACGAGACCGTAATTCTCGAATAACCAGGTCAGTGCCAGGGCGACCGGACTATCGGGCTGGCGCTGCAGCCCTTCTGCAAACAACTCCCAGGCTTCGTCGATCAGTGACGAGACCTGGTCAACCAGATTGGCCCCGTTTGCCGCTCCGGCGGCCAGTGGTGCGCGCTTGAGCAATTGCAGAAACCAGCCGTGGAAGGTGCTGACGGTAATGCCGGGCTGGTCAATCAGGAAGGCCTCGAACAGGCCTCGGGCACGCGGCAGCATGGCCTCGATCTGATCCTCTTGCACCTCGCGGTCGCGCAGAAACTGCTTGATCTCGTCGTCGCTGCCAATGGCGAGAAAGTGCAGCCATTCGTGCAGGCGCGCCTTCATTTCCTGGGCCGCTTTGCGGGTAAAGGTAATAGCCAGAATTTCAGATGGCCGCACGTCGGCGAGCAACAAACGAACAATGCGCGATACCAGCAACCACGTCTTGCCCGAACCGGCGCACGCCTCGATGACAACCGATTGGCCGGGATCAAGGGCCCTGGCGTTAAGCTGCCGGGTCTGCTGTTCAGTCGTCATGCCAGTACTGTTTGCGACACAGGCCGTGTAACTCGCACCATTGACAGGCGCTCTCGGCTCCCTGGGCAACTAAAGGTGCTTCACTCCGAATTCGCATAAAAATGTTCTTCAGCCGCTCGATCGCTTGTTCAACGTCGGCCAGCACTCCGTCGTCCTTGCCGATCCTGCGCACCTGCCCGTTGTCGATTGCGAGATAAAACGCTTCTTGCACGTCGTCTTCCAGTAACGCCGCATAAACTGGCAATTGCACATCCTCACCCGGCTCACTGGCCGTGCGGCGCAAATCATTTGGCGCGCGCGTCTTGTAATCGATAACCGCATAGCCGGTATGCTCGTTGTCGTTGCGCGCATCAATGCGGTCAAGCCGCCCTTCCAGAATCAGCGTTGCGCCATCGGGCAGAACAATGGCGATTTCGCGCTTGCTCTCGGCTGCGTGAAACTGCCAGCCCTCCCGCTCCCGTTCAAGTTGCCAATCAAGATAAGCTGTATTGGTGGCCCGCCACCGAAGCGCCCAGGCATGGCTCAGATAATTGGCCTCTGAAGCTTCGCGGAACACACGTTCGCTGATTTCGCCGAGTACCGCTTCCAGCTGCTGGCGCGCTACCGTGCTACAGACCGGAAAGTGCGCATGAAACCGGCGAAGAATACGGTGCACATATTCTCCATACTCGCGCTTCTCCATCTCCTCGCGAACCTGTTCAGGTTCGCGCAGCCCGAGGACGTAGCGGCCGTAGAACTGGTAAGGACAAGCGACGAGGCTGTTGTAGGCACTCGCACTGATTCGCTCGGGCAGCCGCTCCGGCGCCACTGTCGGTGCCGGGCGCAAACACATCGACGGCAGTGATGCCGGATACGGTGGTGCGACCTGAGAACGGATAACCTTGAGAGCCAGTTGGTGGTCCTCAAGGCTGGTACCCCAGGCCAGTTGATGAAAAACGGAAATACGCTCAAACAACGGGCTTGGCAAATTATGCTCGGCCTCCCGCAACATTTGCCAGGTAACGAGGACCCGCGCGCTGCGGCAAAGCAATCCACTCAAATCGTCGACAATCTGCGCCACACGGTGTCCGCTCGTTGGCAGGCCCAGTTGCGCCCGGACCGATTCGCTGAAGAATGCATTTTGCTGATCTGTGCCTGGCAAATGCGCCGCATCACACCCGATCAGCACGACGGCATCGAATTCACGCAACCTCGTCAGGGAAAGCTGGGTAAAAATGACCGGGCTGGAGACGCCATTGTCACGAAACTCCGCTCGCTCAAGCTGCCGATCCAGCCAGCTGCGCCATTCGCCAAACGAAAACCGCTCAACGCTGGAACCGAGCTCTCGCTCCAGGCGCTGCAGGTAGTCAACAAGCTGCAGCCCGGCAGGATCGCTTCGCAGCCCGTCTTCGACACCAAGTGCTCCCAGGCTGCCAAACAGCAGTGACAGCCATTCACGCAGGCTTCGACGCCGGTCACGAGGTGAAAGGCGTGCCGCATTCGCAACGCGGTCCACAAGCTCTGCCCCGTGCACAAACTCGCCTCCGCCACCCTTCAACGCCGCGCGGCAAGCCTCGAGACCTGCAATAACCGAATGCGAGCGAACAGCGCGTTCCAGCTCGTAAACCGCTTCGCGTCTGTGCACCCAGTCCGGGAAGATATAGGGCGATTTGACGAGGTCGAGCAGATCCTTGAAATAGAAGTCACTGGAAACGGCATCGAGCCAGCGCATCACAACCGTACTCGCGGAAGTCGTGGAAAAAATCCAGCCCGTTTCATCATCAGTCATGACACGGGACCGTTCCAGCAACGCGCGTGCGCGGCGCGCTACGAGCCGGTCCAGCGCGACGACGGCGACTTTCTTGCAACCTTCATTCAACCAGAACCGTACCTGAGTCTCTGCTGCACGGGCCTCGTGCTCAAGGCTAGGGGCACCATAGAGGCGCAACGATCCGGCAGCGGGGCTTTCCGGTACCGAGCGGGCAAAGGCCGCGGCCCGTTCGCGCAAGAATTCAGCTTCATCTCCGGCCACCGGCCAGGCCGAGGCGTAAAAACGGGCCGACTCCGACGCACCGTCAGCGTCACCAGTTATCTGGTACACCTTCACCGGCATATTGGCTGAATATGCCTCCAGAAAAGCCTGCTCAGCGGGAATCAGCTCAGGAAGGCCAATCGCATATAACGGCTGTGAGGCGTCACGGGCAATGTAGGAGAGTTGCATCTGGTAGGCGGCAACGGCACCGACAGCACCATCACCCGACTGTGATGATGCCCGCCATAGTTCGTAAACCAGTCTCGCTTCCAACTGCATGGTTGTACCGGCTTTGGCCTGGTATGCCGCCTCCAGTGCACCTTCAAACTCCTCTACCGATTGTGGTAGCGCAATCTCGAATTGCGTGAGTTCGTCAAACAGGCGGGACAGTTCCCCAGCGAGTGGCCACAGGTTCGCAGCATCGAACCACTTACGGCTGCGCAAAGCGTCGAACAGCGCGGCTTCTCGCACGACCTCCGGCAGCGGCTCAAAAGCAACCGGGTGTTCCGCCGCCCACATGCCGAGAGTCGTCATCTTGGGCAACATGACAGGACCACCAGCTAGCGAGCCAATGATCCGTGCCAGCGCACCTGCGGCATGCAGATTGGGCAAAACGACAACGGCCCCCGACAGGTCGGGGGCCGCTTCCCTGAAATCCACCAGCAGTTCGTGGGCCAGCACCTCAAGCGCAGCAGCCGGTGCAACCTCCACCCTCACCGCACAGGCATCAGACACGCCAGCCTCGCCGGCACCTGGTATCAGCGCTCGAGCAGTTGACGCTTCTCGGATTTATCCTTCCAGTCATCGGCGTCATCGGGAGCGTCCTTTTTCTCGGTAATGCCAGGCCATGCCTTGGCAAGCTCTGCATTGAGCGCGAGAAAATCACGCTGATCTTCCGGCACATCGTCCTCGGCATAGATCGCTTCGACCGGACATTCAGCAACACATAATGTGCAGTCTATGCACTCGTCCGGATCAATAACCAGCATGTTCGGTCCTTCGCGAAAACAGTCAACCGGACACACATCGACACAGTCAGTGTACTTGCACTTGATACAGCTCTCGACGACGACGTAAGTCATTACTTTCCTTGCTTGCTCTGGTTGGACGCCACGAGCCTGCGGTTGTGGCCGCTAATGCCGGGCTTGGCGATCCAGCAGATCCGGATCTTTCAAACCCCACCCGCAAAGCCTCCGGGCTCGTAGAAAACGAGTGGGGCATTCTAGCAAAACCGGACTGCCCCAAAGTGGCTTCGTGCCGTACACTTGTGTGGCAAGACCCTTGTCTCTTGCCCTTACATCCCATACGTGCCATGGCAGCCCTGAGCAGGCTTAGGGTTAAGCCGTGGGGGATCGGGAGTACATTGCCTAAAAAATACCGGGGCACTCGGACATCCAGTGCCCCGTTTTTTGCTAGGATACGGGCCTAGTCTCCATGCTGCGGCCATCCAGCCTGCGCTACCCAAGTCCCAATCAGTTGTGTTTTCTCATTTTTTTCTTCAGTCCGAGGTGATCAAGACCCATGAGCGGAAATATCGACCACGTCAGCGATGACACGTTTCAATCGGAGGTGCTTCAGTCGGAGGTGCCGGTTCTTGTCGATTACTGGGCCGAGTGGTGCGGGCCGTGCAAGATGATCGCGCCCATACTGACCGAAGTAGCCCAGGAATACGACGGACGCCTGAAGGTCGCGAAACTCAATATCGATGACAATCAGGCCACACCCCCGAAATACGGGATCCGGGGCATTCCAACATTGATGTTGTTCAAGAACGGCAACGTCGAAGCCATGAAAGTCGGCGCCCTGTCCAAATCGCAGCTCACTGCCTTTATTGACAGTAATATCTGAAACCGTTTAGGCTTCGCATCAGCCTGATCGCCGGGTGTCTAGGCAACAATTGCAGCACGATGTGACATCCGGTGGGCAACGGCGGTTGATCGCTCTTCCTTCCCGCCATCTTTGGAAATTCCCCTTTCTTCTTCCCCAAGTCGTAATTCCCAGCGCGACTCCCCCCCCGACATGCATCTATCTGATCTGAAAAACCTCCATGTAACCGAGCTCGTCGAAATGGCGATCTCCAATGAAGTCGAGAACGCCAACCGCTTGCGCAAGCAGGATCTCATCTTCGCTCTCCTCAAGAATCGGGCGAAGAAAGGTGACAGCATATTTGGCAGTGGCACGCTGGAAGTCCTGCCCGACGGGTTCGGATTCCTACGATCCCCGGATACATCCTATCTGGCGGGCCCCGACGACATCTACGTCAGCCCGTCTCAGATCAGACGGTTCAATTTGCACACGGGCGACTCCGTGGAAGGAGAGATTCGCACACCGAAAGATGGCGAGCGCTACTTCGCGCTGGTCAAGGTTGACAAGGTCAACGACGAAAAGCCGGAAAACGCCAAGCACAAGATTCTCTTTGAGAACCTGACGCCACTGTTTCCCACCGAGCACTTCGCTATGGAACGGGACATCAAGTCAGACGAGAATTACACCGGACGGATCATCGATATCATTGCCCCAATCGGCAAGGGTCAGCGCGGGCTGCTGGTTGCCAGCCCCAAGAGCGGCAAAACCGTGATGCTCCAACATATCGCACATTCGATCGCATCAAACTATCCGGACGTTTATCTGATCGTGCTCCTGATAGACGAACGCCCTGAAGAAGTCACGGAAATGCAGCGTTCGGTACGCGGCGAGGTGGTTTCATCGACTTTCGATGAACCTGCCACCCGCCACGTGCAAGTTGCCGAAATGGTGATGGAAAAAGCAAAACGCCTGGTCGAGCACCGCAAGGATGTCGTCATCCTGCTTGACTCGATAACGCGTCTGGCTCGCGCCTATAACACCGTAGTGCCGGCTTCCGGAAAAGTTTTGACTGGTGGTGTCGACGCCAATGCATTGCAGCGACCGAAGCGGTTTTTCGGTGCCGCACGCAATATTGAGGAAGGCGGATCACTGACCATTATCGCGACGGCACTGATCGACACCGGCTCGCGAATGGACGATGTGATCTACGAGGAATTCAAGGGCACCGGCAACATGGAGATCCACCTCGACAGGCGCATGGCAGAAAAACGCATCTATCCGTCAATCAACGTAAATCGCTCGGGAACACGGCGCGAGGAACTGCTGCTTGCGCCGGATATCCTGCAGAAAGTATGGATTCTGCGAAAACTCCTTTATCCGATGGATGAGCTTGAAGCGACCGAGTTCCTAGTCGGCAAATTGAAGGCAACAAAGAACAACGCGGAGTTTTTCGACAGCATGCGCAAGGGCTAAGGCCTGCGCCAGGGCCCAGACAACCGGTCGGAGATAGCCAGCCGGCGATCGGCATGCTTGATTAACCGCCGTCTGCCGTGGATAATGCCGGCCTCCCAGATTGTCGGCGCACAATCCGCCGACGCAAACCAAAGGAAAAGCCATGAAAACAGGCATCCACCCGGATTATCAGGAAATCAACGTAACCTGCAGTTGCGGCAATGCTTTCAAGACCCGCTCGACACTCAAGCGCGATCTGACGGTGGAAGTATGTTCCGTCTGCCACCCTTTCTATACCGGTAAGCAAAAGATCGTAGACACCGCTGGACGTGTAGAACGCTTCAAGCAGAAATACGCGCGCACCGGCGTCAAATCAAAGGCCGTGTCCACTTAGGATTCGGCGGTTTCTTGTGTATGCAAAAGGCAGCCTTGGCTGCCTTTTGCACTTTTGGAGGACAGCCGCGGGAGAGCTTTTCTGCCCTTGCGCCGGCAATTCACAGCAATCGTTGTCACCGCGACCTTCGTTGCAACCACGATCAGCCGCGAAACATGCCGAGATAGGTTCTAAAATATGGCCATGTTGATCCCAACCTGCCATCACCGGGTGCCGCCAGCAAAGACCCATCCTTCGCTGGCGAAGCGCGCGCGCAAGCCGAAGGCAACATAACCATTATGCTGCACCCGGCACATCTTCTACGGAACGAACGATTCGCCGCCTGGCTCAGTGCCAGCCCGCGTCATCTTGCGATCGTCATATGCGCAGCGTGGATCGTGATCGGGCTGGTCGGACACGACCCATGGAAGTCAGATGAGGCTTATACCTTTGGCGCGGCGTATCACATGTACGAGAGCGGCGACTGGTTAGTACCAAGAATCGGAGATACGCCCTTTCTGGAAACACCGCCACTAGTCTACTACGGTGCCCTTCTGGGCATGATGACGCTTTCACCCGTCTTCGCACTGCACGACGCCGCGCGGCTGTCGGTGGGCATCTGGTTGGCATTGCTGCTTCTGTTCACAGGGCTTACGGCACGCGAACTGTGGGGGGGAAACCGCTCGTGGGTTGCACCATTGATGCTGATCGGCTGTGCCGGTCTGCTGGTGCGCGGCCATCAATTGATCAGCGCGGTCCCGCTTCTCGCGGCACTGGCAGTGGGAATTTACGGGCTTGCGCTCGCGCCAAGACGAGCACAACTGGGCGGGATCTGGTTTGGCACCGGGCTTGGTTTCCTGTTTCTGGCACGCGGCCCCTCAGACATGCTCATGCTCGTTGCAATGGCTATTGGCATGGCATTTGTCTCGCCGCGCTACCGTAACGGGCGGTTCTTCAAGAGCTCTGCGATCGCGATCGGTGTTGCAGCGCCGCTGATCCTGGCCTGGCCACTGGCGCTGCATTTTCAGCAACCTGATCTTTTTGCACAATGGGTTTCTCAGAACGCACAGGATCTGCGCGGGTTAGTTGTGTTTCAGCCGCATGAAGACAACCTCTACTTTCTGGGCGTATTAGCGTGGTTTGCCTGGCCAGCATGGCCGTTTGCCCTGTGGTCGCTATGGATCGAAGGAAAACAGGGGCTTTCAAAGCGGGAGTTGCAACTGCCCCTTGTTGCCTTTTTCGCCATCCTTGCCTACCTGTCTCTTGCCGGCGAAGGCCGAGATGTACTGGCGATGCCAATGCTGCTGCCACTGGCATTACTGGCATCGATCGCAATCACCCGTTTGCCGCGAGGCGCTATCAACGCCTATTACTGGTTCAGCATCATGGTGGTGACCGTGTTCTCGCTGGTGGCCTGGGTCTATTTCAGCGCCGCACAGTTCGGCTTCCCGGCGCGGCTTGCCGAACATATTTTCAGCCTGCAACCCGAATATCAGGCGCAGTCTCGAATATGGGCCATGTTGGCTGCAATTTTCGTGACCTTGACCTGGTTCGTACTGGTGTTCAATGTCAAGCGATCGGCCGAGCGGCCTTTCATCCTGTGGGCCGCCGGGATGACCGCCGGATGGGCGCTTGCGGTGCTTCTGCTCTTTCACTGGATCGATGCGCGCAAGACATACCGCTCAATGGTAGTCGAGCTGAGTGCCCACATGCCGGCAAACTACAAATGCGTCATCAGTCAGGACGTTGGAGACGCTCAACGCGCCATGCTTCACTATTTCGGCGGCATCGTTACTTCCCTGATCTATCGCCGAAGCCCGGAGCAAAGCTGTGACCTTCTGATCACGCAGGATCATTGGGACGACGGCAACATAATCGGCGCGCCATGGCAACTGCTATGGGAGGGCGGTCGAGCCGGTGACCGGCACGAGCGTTTCCGCCTTTTCACACGCACGGAAGACTAATACCGTATGGGGCTTGCCATTGTTTTCGAAACCGCATTGGCAAGGCAACGTAAACCATGAGTGATTCGCTTCAACGCTTTCTTCTCGAAGGCACACCGGTGCGCGGCGAGATCGTACAACTCAAAGCGACCTGGCGCGCCGTGCTCGAGCGGCGCGACTATCCACAACCCCTGGCAGCCCTGCTTGGTGAAATGATGGCAGCCGGCGCGCTGCTCTCGGCGACACTGAAATTTGAAGGTGCGCTCATCATGCAGATGCAGGGCGAAGGGCCAGTCAAGCTACTGGTGGTGGAAGCAACCAGCGAGCATACGCTGCGCGCAACCGCCAAGTGGGAAGGTGAAATCCCACCGGGAGGTATCCGGTCATTACTCGGCAACGGAAAGTTCGTCATAACCATTGCGCCGGAGTCCGGTAAGCAAGCTTATCAGGGGGTGGTTGAACTGGAAGGAGAAACAGTCGCGGAAGTGCTCGAACACTACATGGCCAAATCCGAGCAGCTCGAAACCCGGCTGTGGCTGGCGTGCGACGCGACCAAAGCAGGTGGTTTGCTACTGCAACGGTTGCCGGGCCAACCGGGCCAGGATCCCGACGCATGGAACCGCGCAACGAAGATCGGTGAAACCATCACCCAACGCGAGTTGCTGGACCTGCCCGCCCGCGACATCATTCACCGGCTATATCATCAGGAAGACATCAGGCTATTCGAGGATCGGCCCACTGCATTTCGTTGCTCTTGCACGCGCGAGCGCGTGACCTCAATGCTTCGTCTACTTGGTAATGCGGAAGTGCGTTCAATACTGGAAGAGCAAGGCCAGGTCGAAGTGGCATGTGAATTTTGCGGTCGCCAGTACATCTTCGATGCCGTAGATGCAGAGCAGGTGTTTGCCACCGACATCCAGTCGTCTGTCGGGAAGACGAGGCACTGAAATGAGCACGGCGCAAATGCAATCCGCAATATCGCTGCGCTGGATGCGGCTTCCAGAGCAAGCACGGATTATTGAGTGCACCCGCTCCGACACCGGAAGGGCGCGGTCTTGAGCGATGAAGTTAAGTCGGTACGCCTCGACAAATGGTTGTGGGCCGCTCGTTTCTATAAAACCAGGTCGGTCGCTGCCGTAGCGGTGGCGGGTGGAAAAGTCCAGTTCGATGGCGGGCGGGTCAAGCCGGCAAAGCCCGTAAGAATTGGCGACCGGCTGACAGTGCGCACCGGCCCGTATGAATGGGTGGTTACCGTTGCGGCACTATCGGAAAGGCGCGGTCCGGCCAGCGAAGCGCTGAAACTCTACGACGAGACCGACCAAAGCCGTCAGGCACGCGAGGAAATGGCTCTTGTGCGCAAGGCCGAACGTCTTGCGACACCGGCATTTGCAAAAGGTCGACCTAGCAAGCGTGACCGGCGCAAAATCATCAAATTCACAGAGGAAAAGGGCTAGAACCCCTTTGCGCAATTGCAGCAGAATGACAATATATATCTGTTTTATATGACTTTATAATTCACGCGGCGCGTCATTGCAGTCGACACGCTCCAACGACAGGCGTAGACTCAGCAGCGCTTTTTTGTGCGTCAGCCACGATAGCTCCGCGCCTGCAGGTCGGGCCGCGTTCCTGACGCCTTAACGCACCAGCCAGGAGAGCAAACCATGAACGACGTAGTCATCGTTGCTGCGCTACGCACGGCAATCGGAAAATTCGGCGGCACCCTCGCCAAGACGCCCGCACCTGAACTGGGCGCACATATTATCAGGGAATTACTCAATCGCACCGGTGTCCCGGGAGACCAGATCTCTGAAGTGATCCTGGGCCAGGTTCTCGCCGCCGGGGCCGGCCAGAACCCTGCGCGACAGGCTGCAATCAAAGCCGGTGTTTCACACATGACGCCGGCCATCACCATCAACAAGGTATGCGGCTCGGGTTTGAAGGCGACGCATCTCGCCGCCCAGGCCATCAAGGCCGGGGACGCTGACTGCGTAATCGCAGGTGGGCAGGAAAACATGAGCGCTTCGCCCCACGCGCTTTTCGGTGCCCGCGACGGTATTCGAATGGGTGACGGCAAGCTGATCGACACCATGATCGTGGATGGTTTGTGGGACGTTTACAACCAGTATCACATGGGCGTCACCGCAGAAAACGTTGCCAGGAAATGGGGCGTGTCACGAGAAGAGCAGGACGCGTTTGCTGCCGGCTCGCAGCAAAAAGCCGAAGCTGCACAGAAAGCCGGCAGATTCAAGGATGAAATTGCGCCATTCACGATCTCCACACGCAAGGGCGAAGTGGTGTTCGATAGCGACGAATTTCCCCGCCACGGCACCACGGCTGAATCGCTCGGCTCGCTGAGTCCGGCTTTCCAGAAAGACGGCACAGTGACCGCAGGGAACGCGTCCGGCATTAACGATGGTGCCGCTGCCGTAATGATGATGTCGGCAAGCAAGGCAGATGAACTGGGCCTGGAACCGATCGCTCGGATCAAGGCTTATGCATCAGCGGGTGTCGATCCCAGCATCATGGGCACCGGGCCGATTCCGGCGAGCCAGCTGTGTCTGAAGAAAGCAGGCTGGACCGTCGATGACCTCGACCTTCTGGAAATCAACGAGGCTTTTGCAGCCCAGGCGATTGCGGTCAACCGTGACATGGGCTGGGATGTTTCAAAAGTGAACGTCAACGGCGGTGCGATCGCGCTCGGCCACCCGA
The DNA here is from genome assembly GCA_035528435.1 of Burkholderiales bacterium. Taxonomy (GTDB): domain Bacteria; phylum Pseudomonadota; class Gammaproteobacteria; order Burkholderiales; family Eutrophovitaceae; genus SG8-40. The sequence goes on along the minus strand of DATKYN010000062.1, from coordinate 47,843 downwards.
TTGGCGCCTCCGGCTGCAGGGTTCTGGTGACCCTGCTTCATGAGATGACCAGGCGCGACGCCAGGAAAGGCCTGGCATCGTTGTGCATCGGCGGTGGCATGGGTGTGGCGCTGGCAGTGGAGCGCTGAACAAGCAGACCAGCGCGGGTACGACCGCAGGCTTGAATCGGGTATTCAGACCATGCGCGTCAGAACCGGGCAAAGACCAGAAAACGGGAGGAGTCGGTAAATGAGCAATGTACGTGAAGTCGTGGTGGCATCAGGCGTGCGCACCGCAATCGGAGATTACGGAGGATCACTGAAAGATTTCGCACCAACGGATCTTGCAGCGCGATGCATAAAGGAGGCGTTGACGCGCGCCAATGTCGAGGCGAACGAAGTCGGTCACGTGGTTTTCGGCAACGTGATCCATACAGAATCGAAGGACATGTACCTGTCGCGCGTTGCCGCAATGAATGGCGGTATTCCGAAGGAAGTGCCGGCCATGACACTGAACCGGCTCTGTGGCAGCGGATTACAGGCTATTGTGAGTGCTGCGCAGATCGTTGCCCTCGGTGATGCGGATATCGTGGTTGCCGGCGGTGCGGAATCCATGAGCCGCTCCAACTATTGGCTGCCAACCGCACGCTGGGGAACCAGAATGGGAGATCAGGCGCTTGTCGATGTCTTGCTCGGCGCTTTGTCGGACCCGTTCGAAGGCATGCACATGGGCGTGACCGCCGAGAACGTGGCAGAAAAGTACGGTCTCACGCGTGACGAGCAAGACGCCTTTGCGATCGAATCGCACCGGCGCGCCGCCAATGCCATTGCAAATGGATGGTTTACCGACCAGATCCTGCCTATCGAAATCAGGGAACGCAAGGCGACGCGCGTCTTCGCTGCCGATGAGCATGTTCGCGATGATGTCACTGAGGAAAACCTGGCCAAACTGCGCACGGTGTTCAAGAAAGACGGCACCGTGACCGCCGGCAATGCTTCGGGCATCAACGACGGCGCGGCTGCCGTCGTGTTGATGGAGCGTGGCGTGGCCGAGAAACGCGGGATTCAGCCGCTGGCCAGGCTGGTTGCCTACGGACATGGCGGCGTCGAACCGGGCTTGATGGGACTTGGCCCTATACCGGCAGTGAAGATGGCGATGCGCAAAGCCGGGCTGGAAGTCGGCGATATGGATGTGATCGAGTCCAATGAGGCCTTCGCGGCACAGGCCTGTGCGGTCGCGAAGGATCTGGGGTTTGATCCTGAAAAAACCAACCCGAACGGTGGCGCGGTTGCACTCGGTCACCCGGTCGGCGCCACCGGCTGCATAATCAGCATCAAGGCACTGTATGAACTAAAGCGTATTGGCGGGAAGTATGCCCTGGCCACGATGTGTATTGGTGGCGGCCAGGGGATCGCCGCGATTTACGAACGTCTTGCGTAATGCGCCAATGGCGAGCGCGACAGGGCACGCTTGCCATTGGTCGATCCGGCGAGAAGTAAGGCGCAAGGCGTCATGCAGCACCGGCTCAGGCATCACGCTTCAGGGTTGCGCCATGACCTTCGCCTTCCCGGATACGGGCCAGTTCATTCAGGCACAGGCAAGTAAACGCAAGGGCTGAAAACACTGGCGCGATCAGGTTAACAAGAGGCACGAAGTAAAGCAGGCCGGTCGCCAGACCCAGAACGAATAAATCGGAAAAGCGCTCGGAAAATACACGTTGCATTTCCTGTGCATCGGCGTGCTCTGCAAGTGCATCGTAACGAAACAGGCGTTGGTTCAGGTAGGCCGATAGCGCCCAGGGAATGACCACAGCGAGCGGTCCGAGAAACAGCCACAAGGGCAGGGTCGCGAGCCACAGCAGCGCGAAAGCGCCGACTGCAACGACGGCATTGACAATTCCACCGACAAATGTGCCCCCGTTTCTGCGCTTCAACCCCGGGAAGTCGCGCCGCGCCACGTGGGCAACAAGCATTGGCATGGCAAACACGGCGGCAATCAGCATCGCTGTCGCCATCAGCGCCGGCGCAATCAGTAACAACAGAATAAGTCCGGCAGCAAAGCCGGCGAACCGGGACCCGTCCAGGCGAGCAATCCACTCCTCGCTGGTTACGCTAAGGAGCACCGATTCGATTCCGCTGGTCCAACTATCCCAGAACCACCAGGACACCCCGACCCACAAGAGCAGTGCAGCAAAGGCGGGCAGCAACATCACCACCAATATGGCTGGATGCAACATGTTGCGCAGCGCGTCACGAAGCGCCCGAAGGGCGTGATGGTAGGCACTCACCTGAACGGGTATTTCTTTAACCAATTGTTAACAAACATATAATAACTCACGCCTCTGTTGAAATAATTCAGCTTGGCTATTGACAATAGTCTGCGGGGCAGTATACTTCGACCCTGTTGGTGCGCTGCACAAAACCCAACCGACTTACCGAATTCAGATTTTTGCTGTTAGTTCTTATTTAATTCTATTCAGGAGATTGTTATGCCTACAGTTATTGAACAAATGACGGCAGCACAGAAAGAAAATATCACCACAACGGTCGCCCTTGCAGGCATCGCCGCTTCGACCGCCGAAAAAGCCATGGACCTCAACGTTGCCGCCGTAAAGAGCGCGATGGCGACCGCAGCGGAGAACGGCAAGACCATAGCTGATGCCAAAGACGTCCAAAGCGTCACGGCCATGCAGTCCCAGTTTGCCCAACCTGCTTTCGAAGCCTTTGCCTCCTATCTCAAAGACAGCTACGACATCATGTCCGAAGCGCAAAATGAACTGGGCAAGTTGGTGGAAGCGAAAATGACCGAAGTGAACAAGGTTATCGTATCTGGGCTCGACCAGGCCGAGAAGAACGCACCCGCTGGTTCCGACATGGCTGTTGCCGCGATGAAATCAGCCATCGCCGCCGCCAATCAAACCTACGATGCGTTTGCCAAGGCTGGCAAGCAGGTGCAGGAAGTGACGACAGCAACCGTGAACACGGTTCGTCAGACTCCGGCCAAGAAAAAAGCCGCAGCCTGATCGAACTGCGAAGCAACACCCCGAAAAAGCCCCCGGATTTTACCGGGGGCTTTTTTTCGTCCATCACATTCACAACGCCCCCCGCGGGGTTGCTCACGGCACAGATCAGCTCCATCATCAGTCCGCGCAAACACGCCGCGAGCGATTAAAATCAAGCTTCCGCGGACGCAGTACGGTCACCGCTGGTCCACAAACCCATTCCCTGTTGATCAAGCCTTTTACAGCTCATGACTCGCCTGACTAAACGCTCCAGTTGGCAAGCTCTGGAATCACACGCCGCGCAACCCGGGGTAACCGACATTCGTGCTCTGTTCAACCGAGACCCGCAGCGCGCAGAGCATTTCAGTCTGACGGCCGCAGGCCTGTATCTCGACTATTCAAAGAATCCTGTGTCTGCCGAGACGATGAAGCTGTTGCTATCGTTGGCTGAACAAGCAAGCGTTACCGAGCAGATTCAGGCGATGTTCGAGGGACGCCGGATCAACATCACGGAAAATCGGCCGGCATTGCACACGGCCCTTCGCAACCGGTCGCAGCGTCCCGTTCTGGTCGATGGACGCGACGTCATGCCCGATGTCATGGCGGTGCTGGATCGGATACGCACGTTTTCAGATGCGATTCGAAGTGGTGCGGCACGCGGCGTTGGCGGCGACCCGTTTACCGATGTCGTCAATATCGGCATCGGTGGCTCCGATCTTGGGCCTCTGACAGTGTGCGAAGCGTTACGGCCTTTCGCCGGAGATGGCCCGCGTGCGCACTTCGTCTCAAATGTCGACGGCGCTCATCTGGCCGCCACGATCGCTGACCTGAGGGCGGAGACAACGCTGTTTATCGTCTCGTCCAAGACGTTTACGACACAGGAAACAATGACCAACGCGCATTCTGCGCGTAAGTGGCTACTGACTCACCTGGCGGGGTCGCACAACCAGGACGAGGTTCTTGAGCGGCATTTCGCCGCGGCGTCCACAAACCTCGAGGAAACCGGCAAATTTGGCATTCGGCCTGAGCAGGTATTCGGGTTCTGGGACTGGGTTGGCGGGCGCTATTCGCTCTGGTCGTCTATAGGCTTACCGATTGCGCTGGCAGTCGGATACGAACGTTTCGAGCAACTCCTCGCCGGCGCACACGCCATCGATGAACATTTTCGCACTGCGCAACCGGATCGGAACATGCCGATTCTGCTTGCACTGATCGGGATCTGGCACACCAATTTTCTCGGCGCACCCTCACATGCCGTATTGCCGTATGCCCAGGATCTGGCCTGGTTACCGATGCACCTCCAGCAACTCGACATGGAAAGTAACGGCAAACGCATTGATCGAGCCGGCACCCCGGTTGACTACGCCACCGGGCCTATTATCTGGGGAGCACCGGGGACCAATGGCCAGCATGCGTTCTTTCAGCACCTACACCAGGGGACCCGCATCACGCCCTGCGATTTCATACTCACTGCACAAAGCGAGTGGGACATGCCTGGACATCACGAAATTCTGCTGGCTAACGGCATCGCCCAATCAGAGGCTCTGCTGCGCGGACGTACCGCCGAGGAAGTGCTCGCTGAGCTCGACAAACAAGGCATCGACAGCAAAGAAGCCGGGCGACTGGCGGCGCACCGGAGTTTCCCCGGAAACCGTCCGAGCAATACGATTGTTGTCGACCACCTCGACGCACGCGCCGTGGGCGCGCTGATTGCGCTCTACGAGCACAAGGTATTTGTTCAAGGTGTAATCTGGAATATCAACTCGTTCGATCAATGGGGCGTCGAGCTGGGCAAAGGCCTTGCCAAGGGGGTATTGAACGACTTAAGGGCGGGCAAAGCCGCACCCGGACATGATCAATCGACTGCCGCGCTCATTGAACGAATCTGCACTTCGAAGGAGAAATAATGAACGAAGACAATTTCAACATGAGCATTCGCAAATTTCTGAAAATGACAGGCGTCGGCTCGCAGCGTGAAATCGAACAGGCAGTCGCAAAAGCGCTTGCCAGCGGCAAACTAGAAGGCGCTGGAAAACTACCGGTGTCGATGAAGCTGACCATCCCTTCTCTGGGCCTGGACGTGAACTTTGATGGCGACATCGCGCTGGAATAAGTAGCGACGCCGCAAACTTCGTCGCAATTGCTCGAAGACACTGTGTTTCGCCTGAAACTCAGCAGATTTCCGGCATTTCACCACCAACTTTCGGCTCAAACCTGAATGAAGTTGGCGCGGTAATACTTCATTTCCTCGATCGATTCGTATATATCGGCGAGCGCTTGATGCTTGCCATGCTTGACAACGCCGGCGAGGATTTCAGGTTTCCAGCGCTTGGCCAGTTCCTTGAGCGTCGAAACGTCCAGGTTGCGATAATGGAAATATCGTTCGAGGGCAGGCATCCAGCGCGCAAGAAAACGCCGGTCCTGGCAAATCGAGTTACCGCACATCGGTGAGGCATTGGACGGCACGTGCTGTTCCAGAAACCCCAGCATCTGCTCCTCCACCTGTGCCTCAGTCAGGATGGAGGCCTTGACCTTTTCCACCAGACCGCTACGCGCATGCGTTGATGTATTCCACTGGTCCATCGCATCAAGGATGGATGTTTCCTGATGCACCACCAGGACCGGCGACTCCGCGACCGTTTCCAGCTGCGAGTCGGTAATTACCATCGCAACCTCAATGATGCGATCACTGTCCGGGCTGAGGCCCGTCATTTCCATATCGAGCCAGATCAGGTTATTTGCGTCTTGTGCCATAATGTTTTTAGATTACCCGCAGCATTTTTCGTTGAATTTTCATCGGGATATTGTGTCATATTCGGCACCGGTACCCAATCTCACACACAGCCATGAATACTTTCTCGATCTTTTTCCTGGTCGCTGTTGCATCGGCGGCACTCACCCGGCTATGGCTCGCATCGCGCCATGTCAATTACGTCAGTGCACACCGTGCCAGCGTGCCCGCGCCCTTCGCAGCAGAGATTGCGCTCGATGCACACCAGAAGGCCGCCGACTATACGGTAGCCAAGTCACGATTTTCGATGGCGGGCATCATATTCAACACAGTCGTATTGCTGGCCCTCACGTTCGGCGGTGTCTTGCAGGGACTGTACGACATAACCGGCAATTTCGTCAGCGGTGAATTGTGGCGCGGCCTGCTTTTCTTCGCGTTTCTCACATTGCTGATGTCGTTGCTCGATGTGCCGTTCGATCTTTACCGTACCTTCGTAATAGAGGACAAATTCGGTTTCAACAAGATAACGCCGGGTCTATTCGTCAAGGATCTCGTCGTCGGTCTTGTTGTGTCCGCAGTGCTTGGCCTGCCATTCCTTGCCATCCTGTTATGGCTGATGGGTGCCGCCGGGGAAAGCTGGTGGCTGTATGCCTGGATTGCAGGCATCGCTTTCTGGCTTTTCGTACAATTTATCTCGCCAACCGTTATCGCCCCCCTGTTCAACAAATTCTCTCCTCTGGAGAATCAGGAACTCAAGCAGCGAATCGAAGGTTTGCTCAAGCGCTGCGGGTTTCAGTCCAAAGGGCTGTTTGTGATGGATGGCAGCAAACGCAGTAGTCACGGCAACGCTTACTTCACCGGATTCGGCAAGTCAAAGCGCATCGTTTTCTTTGACACGCTGGTAGAGCGCCATGATGGTCCGGAGGTCGAAGCAGTGCTGGCTCACGAGCTTGGTCATTTCAAGTTACATCATGTGCTCAAACTCACTGCCATGTTTGCGGTTCTCGGGTTCGTATTCTTCTGGATGCTCGGCGTGGCGCAAAATACACCATGGCTGTTCACTGGCCTGAATGTCTCGTATCCGGCATCTGATGCGCTGGTCCTCACGGTCTTCTACCTGGCCCTGCCGCCGTTTCTGTTTTTCGTGCGCCCTTTGCTCGCCGCCTACCTGCGCAAGAACGAATTCGAGGCGGACGCGTACGCAGCTGAGTACGCACCCGCCAACGATCTCGTGCGGGCACTGGTAAAACTCTACAAGGACAACGCCTCGACCTTGACACCGGACCCCCTGCACTCGGCTTTCTATGACTCACACCCTCCTGCAGCAGTGCGCATCGCCCGGCTGCAGGAACTTTCAAAGGCCTGATCACCCGATAGGTAAACTGATATGAGTACAACTGCACAAGACCTCGTCCGCAAGAAATGCAAACCCTGTGAAGGTGGCGTCGACCCAATGTCAGAGGTACAGATCGGCCACATGCTTAATGGCGTTCAGGGCTGGGGATACCAGGACGGCATGATCCGAAAAGTCTACAATTTCAAGGACTACTATCAGACCCTGGCCTTCGTTAACGCCACCGCCTGGATTTCCCATCGTGAGGATCACCATCCCGATATCACGGTTGGTTACAACAAATGCGAAGTCGCCTACATGACCCACGCCATAAAAGGCATTAGTGAAAACGATTTCATCTGCGCGGCCAAGCTGGACGCGCTGTTCGATCTTTGATCGCATGGCATGCGAAGCAAGTCCTGCTCATGAAACGAGCGGTCGAATCTAGAATGCTCCGTTGATTTGCTGCGAAGACCGGCGTACTGATGGAAGGTTGCAGACGCGGCACGAAATCATCGCACTGATTGGCATCAATCATCAAATTTTGCCGATACGCACTGGCGTTGCCAGACAGATCTCGGGGAAATTCTGTTGACACTTCGAAGCAAATTGACCCTGGGCCTCATCCTGCTCTGTGCGCTCGCCGCGCTCTATTGGTCGTTGCACGCAACCGGCACGCTGACAACAATCACAGACAAGACTGCCCTTTACGATTGGATTATTCGGCTAGGGGGTTTGGGACCAGCGCTCATCATTCTCCTGATGACGCTGGCAATCCTGATCAGCCCGATCCCCAGTGCGCCGATCGCATTGGCCGCCGGCGCCGCCTATGGACACGGCTGGGGCACGTTTTACATCCTGCTAGGCGCCGAGGCCGGAGCGCTGGCGGCCTTTGGTCTGGCACGGCTGGTCGGTCACGAGACGTTACACCGCTGGTTCGGTGACCGACTTTCGCAGGGTTTATTCGGATCCCAGAATGCGCTGATGGCAATGGTGTTTGTAAGCCGGGCCCTTCCGTTCATGTCGTTTGATGTCGTCAGCTACGCTGCGGGGCTGACAGTGCTGTCGACGTGGCGTTTCGCGATTGCGACCATTGCGGGGGTTGCTCCCATCAGCTTTCTGCTCGCCCATTTTGGAGCCGAAATGGCTAGCGGCGAAACCAACCGGATTATCCTGTCGGCACTGGCGCTCGGTGGGCTCACATTGATTCCGGTGGTCGTCGAGCTGGTTCGCGAGCGTATCACCAAGCGACGGCGCAACGTCAGGACGAATCCCAAATCAGGCGCGTAGTGCTAACCGGCGGGTAACATAGCGGTTTTCTTGCTAATGATCGGCGTACCATGGGGCAGTCTGGCTGCGAGCTGACATGGAGGGACTGATCGGCATCGGAGAACAAATTGGGAACAGAGGCGCAAGTCGAAAGACAACGAACATGAAACTATCGGTGCTCGACCAATCCACTGCGTCAAAAGGACGTAGTCAGGCCGATTCGATTCGCGAATCGCTTGAACTCGCACGCCACTGCGAGGCATTGGGGTACCACCGATACTGGGTCTCGGAACATCACGACAGTGGCAGCATCGTCGGTACAGCGCCGGAAGTGCTGATGGCGGCCATTGCAGCGACGACTTCACGCATCCGGATTGGCAGTGCCGGCGTGATGTTGCCACACTACTCAGCGCTGAAAGTAGCCGAGCAATTTCGTGTGCTGGAAGCTATTGCACCAGGACGCATCGATCTGGGTGTCGGCCGGGCGCCGGGCTCGGATCGTCTGACCGCTCTGGCCCTCAACCCGCATTCAAATGCCGCCGAAGAATTTCCACGTCAGGTGCTTGACCTCAGTGCGTGGGTATCTGGAGCACCGCTCCAGGCAGGGCACCCGTTTGAGAAAATCAGGGCGCACCCGACGGGGCCAACCAGTCCCGAAATATGGATTCTTGGCAGCTCCGACTATGGCGCACAGCTCGCTGCGCACTTCGGTCTGCCTTATGCGTTCGCTTATTTCTTCAGCGACGGCAGGGGAGCCAGTCAGGCGCTGGAACTATACCGGCGGAATTATCGTCCGAGTGAACGTTATCCGGAACCACAGGCGACAATCTGCGTGTGGGCGCTCGCGGCCGACAGCGAAGCTGAAGCCAGACATCTGCTGAAAACGCGAGAGCACTGGCGCGTCGGTTTCGAACAGGGCCTGCGCGACCCATTAATATCGCCGGAAGAAGCGGCGGCACACGCATACGCTGACCATGAGCGCGCGACCATCGAATCGCTGCGCAGCAAGGCAGTGGTCGGTACCGGTGTGCAGGTGGCAGAGCAACTCTCGGAACTGGCGCGAGATTTCGAGCTTGAAGAACTGGTTATCGTGACGTGGACATATGATACGGCGCCGCGACACCGGTCTTACCAGTTGTTGTCCGAGGCATTTTCTCTTGGTTGACCGATTCATCTGACAGCACTAGTGCTGCATGCGAAAGCATCTTTGCTGTTCCCGGCGACCGTAACGCGCCTGCCGCCAGGCGTACTATTCGGGTAGGCACGGTCAGGGCATGAAGCAGGCAACCACCCGCGAGGTCACTTCAAGTAACATTCTCCACTGCAAGGACTGGATCATCCGTAGCAGTTACGAGGCGGATCTTCGGTAATGATTCTGGATGGTGGCGTTGCAGATAACTGATCAGGCGCTCACGCACTTCGCATCGCAATTCCCACGCGTCCGGCGAATTGCCGGCGCTCATCAGCAAGCGGATCTGCATGCTCTTTTCAGTGCAGTCGGTCACGTGAACGACTTCGACCTTGCCGTCCCAGTAGTTCGATTCACGCAGTGCGCGTGCAAATTCGGCGCGGATCTCATCCACCGGCACACCGTAATCCATGTGCAGCATCACCGAGCCAAGAATATCCGCAGTGGTCCGGGTCCAATTCTGAAATGGCTTCTCGATGAAGTACGAAATGGGAAGTATCAGGCGACGCAGATCCCAGATCCGGATGACGACGTAAGTCATATGGATTTCCTCGACCCAACCCCATTCTCCTTCAACGACGACCGCGTCTTCGAGACGTATCGGTTGGGTCAGCGCGATCTGAATGCCGGCGATAAGATTACTTAATGCCGGTCGCGCCGCCAGGCCGAGGGCGAGCCCGGCGATGCCAGCGGAAGCAAAAATACTGACACCGATGTGCCGAATACTCGGGATCGACATCAACACGCCGGCAGCGGTCGCAATATAAACAACGAACACCATCACACGACCGAGCACGCGAATTTGCGTTTGCATCTGTCGCGCGGTCAGATTGTCGGCATGGTCGATGCTGTAGGCAGTGACAAAATAGTCAACAAATCCCCGCACCGCACGTATCGCAAGCCAACCGGTGGCCATGATCGCCAGAATCGAAAATATCCGTGGCAACTGCTCGGCTAGACCAGGGGAATGATCAAATCCGGAAAGCGCCACAGACATTGCCAGGATCGGCAAGAAGAAACGCAACGGGGCGGCACATCGCGCAGCGATAGCTGCCAGCAGGCCTGCATTTTCGAATCGCGAAACGCGCCGCGCGAGAAACGAGGCCGCAATGGCCAGCAAGTAGCCAAGCAATGCGGACAAGGTCAGGATAACGATGGATTGAAGACTCAAGCCAAGGTATTCAAGAACGGAATCGAATTCTGCAGGCATCAACTGGCCTTAAATGAAGTTGCTCAACCGCGAATGGTCGCTTCAACCGGGCTGGCAGGCTGCGCCGATCCCGCGATGGAGCCAGGAAGGAATAAACGGCCAGTTTTTCCCACGGCACCCCTGTCTTGCGGCAACCGTTACTGAATCATATCCTACGCGAACATCCAGCGCTGCATGTGGCGCCCGAACGCGCTCGTCTGCGTAACAGTATCTGCAGCGCAGTCGCATGCATTACCATGCGCACTGTTAATGGCACCAATTCAGGAAATCATTGCAGAGGGACGATAACCGCTGCCAGCGGTCGATTACAAAGTGACGCAACACTAAAAGTGACGCAATACAAAAACAAAGTATCCACTGAACCCGGTTTGGTCACCGCAGCCCATGGCCGCCACTACGCAGTCGAGCTTTCACATGAGGAGCTGGTTCACTGCTATCCGCGCGGAAAGAAGAGCACCTGCGCCTGTGGTGACGTCGTCGATGTTGAGCGCTCTGGCGACAATCAGGGAACGATTCGAGCCGTACATCCTCGCACATCCTTGTTGTATCGCTCTGATCGCTATCGGCAAAAAATTATCGCTGCAAATATTACGCAGGCGGTCATCGTGGTAGCCGGAAGCCCGGCTTTTAATGAAGACCTGCTGATGCGATGTCTGGTGGCGTGCGAGCAACAGGGCATCAAGGCAGTTATCGTGCTGAACAAGGTCGATCTGGCCGACGAAACTGCCCGCACCGCCACCCGGCTCGCCCTCTACAGCACACTCGGTTACAGGGTTGAGCCGTTATGCGCGAAGCGGGATATTTCTCCGCTTAGAGATATCCTCCGCGGGCACAAAAGTGTATTGGTCGGTCAATCGGGTATGGGCAAGTCGACAATCATCAACGGATTGATTCCTGATGCACTGGCACGTACCGCAGAGATTTCGCAGGCTCTCGATGCCGGCAAGCACACAACAACCAGTGCCCAGCTCTATCACCTGGGCGGCGAAACCAGCATCATTGATTCTCCGGGATTACAGTCCTTCGGGCTCATGCACGTACCGCAGCAGGAGCTTGTCGCGTGTTTTCGGGAATTCGGCCCCTTTATCGGAGACTGCCGCTTCGATGATTGCAGGCACATCGTCGAGCCAGGATGTGCTGTACTTGCAGCGGTCGAGAGAGCAGACATCAATCCCCGCCGCTGGAAGGCGTACCGGGAACTAGCCGCCGAGCTGGAGGCAAAGCCACCGGCATGGGCATGAGGGAATAGACAGAACCACCGGACCCGAAGCAAGGTCCACTAGCACCAGGACCCGGGTCGCTACGGACCGGTCTCAGCCGATCCAAAAAGCCATCGTAACCAATGCAATCAGGAACAACCAGATCAGCACTGACCGCCGTACCAGGTCAATCGCGCTGGCCATGTTATCGGCGTTCGCGGCATCACCCAACCCGAGCTCCGGTCTAAACACAACCGTCCCATTCTCGTGAATCGCGTCGCCAAGGCGCACGCCGAGCGCACCTGCGCCGGCAGACAGTACAGCCCCCTGTCCGGGGTCGCCCCACGCATTCGACTGAGTGCGCCAGCAATACACTGCATCCTCGAAATTACCGACAATCGCGAACGTGATCGCGGTAAGCCGGGCTGGAATCCAGTCAAGCACCTCAAAGGCCTGGCGAGCAAATCGGCCAAACTCGATGTACTCCTCTCCTTGACGCAGACCCCACCGTTCAACCAGCATCGCCGACAGAAAATACAGCACGGCACCGACGGGGCCGGGCAACACGACAAACCAGAAGATCACGCCGAAAAGGTGGCGTTGCGCACCGATCAGGCCATCCTCGATTGCCAGTTTTGCCACCTCTGCAGATTCAAGCTCATCGGCGGGCTGGTTACGCCAGTCCGCAAGCGCCTGGCGCGCAGCATTGGCATCATCGTTACGAAGCGCCTCAAGAACCGAATTGAATCCACTTCCGAACTGTCGGAAACCGATCAGAAAATATAAAACCGCAACATTGAAGGCCAGCTCCAGCAGCGCGCCAATGTAATCCAGCAAGGAGTGGAGCAAGGCAATCCCAAGCACCCACGGCAGTACCGCAACCAGCCAGGCCATTACACCTTGACGGCGCTCCCCGGAATTGAATTGTCTGGCGACGCTGCTTATGTATTGAGACAGCGACGAGTGCACGACATTACCCGACGGTAGCGGGCGTAGCTGCTCAATCAAGAGTGCGAGGACAAGTGAAATCAGATTCATAGGCTTTACGGTACCGTTGGAAGAATGTGGGCTAAAGTGCGCAAGGACCGTCGTCGACGCGAGTAACCCAAGCAGCGGAGTATTCGTTTTCTACAATGGTACGACGATGTGAACGCTCTCACGGCTAATATTCAGAAATGGAGCATTCAACAAGTGACGGTCGTTCAGGTCACGTACCTCCGCATCGGTTACGGCGATAAAATCCTTGGCTTCGACCATGTAGTCGGTCACCCTGGCGCCCGGGACGAGACTGATGAAACCCTTAACACGATAGGTTCCGGTCAGAACCATTACCTTGGTCCGATTTGTTTCATTTTCCACGTTCGTCGACCCCTTCCGTCAAAATATTTACCAGACGTGTACCCGTGTCGTTCATGATCTATCGCGACTGATGAACTTCATGTTCGTAGCCAAAATTTCATGCCCGGACTCACCCCCTCTTCCACAGCTGGTCGGAACAAGTCTGCCTCCCAAGCCCGTTTCCAGCAGGCACCCGACCCGCAGTCACCGCCCCACGATCATAGGTCATGTTAAGCGGTCGCAGCAGTGCACGGCTTGCAGGTTCTAACAGTGTACAAGGATACCAGTCGCACACGATGTGCGCAGTACACAGAGGACAAATGCACAAATGTACGAGCAATAAGGCCTTGCAAAGCCAGCCTCACTGCGAGGTGCCGTGCCCGGAGATTCACGTCGGCCGGGCATGTGCTGTCATCGTATTGCCAGACAGCGATGGCAGCCGCATCGTAATGAACGACGTATTTCAGCGGCCAGCTGCATCTGGGAGAATGAGGTTCTGACACGCGCGGATTATTGTCGTTTACACAGAGTTCGCGGCTTCCTGTTCGGGACTCCCGAACGATTTCGTCATCACGAACCCGGTCGAAGGAAATGAAAAAGAATATGAGCTATCAGTATTTGCTACTTGAAGTCAGTCAGCGTGTCGCAACGGTCACGATTAATCGGCCGGACAAAGGTAATGCACTGGCGCCCGACGTGCTCCTCGAAGTCACGGCAATGTTCAATGAATTGGGCACAAGGGACGACGTCAACGTCATTGTTTTCACCGGGGGGGAGCGATATTTTTCCGCAGGTTTTGATCTGGGTGAGATTCGCAAACTGGAGAAAATCTCCAATGAAACCTACACCGAGCTGTTTCACCGCGCTTACCGGGCCATACTATTCTGCGAACAACCAGTCATATGCGCCGTCGGCGGGGCCGCGATCGCGGGCGGTTTCGATCTGACCATGATGTGCGATATCCGTTACGCCTCTACACGGGCCAAATTCGGACAGCGTGAAATCGCGTTGTCATTGACGCCGATCATGGACCCGCTGTGGCGCATCATCGGAATGGGACGCGCCAGGGAAGTCGCGCTCACGGGTCGGATATACGATGCCGCTGAGGCTGAGCGCATGGGTTACATCAGCAAGGTCTTCCCCGAAGGGGAGCTTATGTCTTCTGTCGGGGCCATCGCCAAAGAGATGGCCGGTTACGACCGCGGCTGTCTTGCCGAAACCAAGCGCTTGTCGAACCAGGTATTGAACCAGGATCTGGACAGTGCCATGCGTGTTCAGGAGTGGCTGTTCCGGACCTACATAGGTTCCGAAGACAATCACCAGCGCATCGACAAGCTGCAAGAACAGCTCGCAAAGGCACGCAAGAGCCGCAACTGACGTGCATTCGGCATGCGCCAGGTCCATTTCAAGAGGCGCGGTTTACTGCCACTTGCGGCAAAGTATCGGTATATGATCGGAGATCGTTCAGTTTTAATATTCTGGATGCCTTCAGGAGGATGCGATATGACAGTAAGGATCCTGAGTCTGTTGGCGTTGCTGGCCTGCTCGCTGAGTGCGGTGAAAGGACACACCGCAGAACCAGACGCGAATGCGAACTGGTTGCAGCTCAAACCCTTACTGTTTGGGGAGCGAACGGTTCATGCGCACGCAACCGACGTACTGCAGTTATACGTCAGCCAACGCGCGGACGACGCGGCGGTGGTGCCGGTGATGGTGCGAACCTATATCAACCAGAAGCCGGAACGCTACATCAAGCATATATACGTAATCATCGATGAGAACCCCTCGCCATTCGGCGTCAAATTCACCATGACGCCGAAAAGCGGGCGCGCAGATATTGAAACGCGCGTGCGCATGGAAAGCTCGTCACCAATTCGCGCCATTGCGGAGATGAACGACGGCTCCCTCTGGATGGACAGTGCCATGGTCTTCGGCGCCGGCGGCTGCTCGGCTCCGATATCGGGCGGGCCAGTAGATCCCTCGCTCGGCAAGATGCGCCTGAGCATGGATAACATGCTAAGCAATGCCGGCGAACCGGTGCCGGCTCAATTGATGATCAGGCACCCGCAAATCACCGGCATGTCGACTAATGTCATTCTCGAACCGCATTTTGTCCGGCAGGTGAACGTTTACTATTCCGAACAGCTCGTGATGTCGGCCGATGTTGATTTTACGATCAGCGAAAACCCGGTGTTCCGGTTCTATTTCCTGCCTGAGGGAGATGGAGAACTGCGCGCGGAAGTTGTCGACTCAAGCGAATTGCGATTCGAGCAGCGAATCGCCGTCAAGACGGTGAAATAGCGGCGGGCCGCTCAACTTCTGTAGCAACCGCGCTCGACTTCATCGAGCAGCGATAGAGCTGATGGCGACCAGCCGAGTTCCTGCCGCGCACGCACCGCGCGCACGCGGCTGTTGGAGCCCATCGTGTAACGCGCCCCACCTTCGCCCCATTCGGCCACGGCTTCTTCGACCGTCATGCGCTGCGTGCGCCCCCCGTGGCCGAGCATCCGGCTAACCGCTTCGGCGAGTTCACGCATGGAATTCTCGCCATTCTCGGCGTAGTAGAGGGCGCCGCCAGGTGCATCTTGCAAAGCGCGCACATACAAATCAACGAGATCATTGATGTGAACGTTGGACCAGATATTCTCGCCAGGGCCGATATGGCGGCCAATAGCGTGCTTCCTGGCCAGATCAATCATCCACGGCACCTGCATGCTGTCAGACGATGCGCCGAGTCCAATACCGTAAATCAATGACGGGCAGATCACCATCGTCCGCAGCTGCGCGTTCGACGCAGCCAGAACCGCATCGTTCAGCGCTACCCGGCCGGCACGCAAGGGCAACGGATCAAGCGGCGTGGTCTCTTCGTATATCTTGCCCGGGTGCTCGCCATCAGCAAGGTCGGCAACGATGCTGGTGCCGCTGGACTGGATAAAGGTCTTGCCTGTTCCTTGCATGACATTAAGGAACAGATCCACAACGTCCCGGTTGTCGGAATTCGCAACATTAAAGACCGCATCCGCAGAACCAGCGGACCGCTCCAGCACCGCGGAATCGGTCAGATCACCGATGACCGGTTCGATTCCGAAGGGCTCGACCTGACGGGCCCTTTTTTCACTTCGCACCAACCCTGCCACCTTGTGGCCGGCCTTGATCAAGGTCACGGCAACCGACCCGCCAATGTAACCGGCCGCACCGGTAATGAATACTTTCATGCCCCCCCCGTTATCGATGCAACACGATCAACATTGTGTGCCCACACGGCAATGGCCTGCACCGCACCGCAATTATGCTCCGCCAATAGCTGTTCGATACGACTGGCGATGAATCGCAGGAATTCCTGCGATTTGATGCCGTGTCCGAGATGCGGCAGATCAAGCCTGACCTGTTTCGCAAGTTCACCATTTAATCGATGTTCGGCATTGTCGCAACCGTGCCAGACACCCTTCGCAAAACGGTTCACTCACCCATCCGGGCATGATCCTGTTGATAGCGATGGTGTTAATGCCAGAATCATACTGCGCAGGATAGTGAATGTCTTTTCACCTCTCGACTATCAGCAAGAATTCCGGCACCTGAACCAAAACGAGCCCGATCATGTTCGAATCCAGCAACAAGCCCCTGACTTTCACTGCGCGATCCCGGGTGCCACGTTTGACCAGCGCCAGCGATAGAAGAAAAGTAATGCCCCTGAGAAACAGCGAGGCCCTTTCTACGGGTCTGCTTTTCTGAATATCAACAACCGATTGTTCGCCGGCATGATGTAATCGCTCTGGAGCGCAAGACCGTTGCGATGCGCCAATTCGTGCACGTCTTCGAATGCTCGAATGCCGCTGTGCGAATTATGCGCGCGCAACGAAGCATCAAATCGGGCATTGGATTCAGACGTATGCACGTCGCCATACCTGAACGGTCCGTAAACGCAAAACAGTCCATTTGAATCCAGCACCCGTGAAACACCCCTGAACATGTTTTGCACGCTCGACCACGCCGCAATATGCAGAGTGTTCGCGGTGAACACCGCGCTTACGCGCTCGACCGGCCATGCAGACTGGTCAACATCCAGATGCAGAGGAGGCAACACGTTGGGCAACGCAGCTTCATCGACCCACTGCCGGATGCCCTGATGGTTCTCCGGCAAATCGGATGTCTGCCATACAAGGTGAGGCGACCGGGCGCCAAAGCAGACTGCATGCTGTCCGGTGCCGCTGCCAATTTCCAGCACGGATTCGATATCCTGCAACAAAGGCACGAGCACGCTCGCGATCGGCTCGCTATTGCGAGCGCAGGCAGGGGAAAACGGCTTGTCGGTACCCATTAGCGGGCAGCCCGCGAGCCGGCTCCGAGAAACTGGACAACCTCGTCACGCCGCGCCATGGTGTCACGGTAACCAAGATCGATCAGTGCGCGACAGTAGCTTTTTTCAAACAGCAGATAGCTGACAAGATTTCCGCCTCCCCGGCGCATCCCGCCAATCAGTGATAACAGCAACCGCACGGCAATCGGCAGCTTCCCTGCGTGTTGCGTTGCCAGCGCACCAAGATCTTCCGAGGGGCGCATGACAAGAACTTCGACTTCACGAAGCTGAAACAGATCCGGGTCGCGACTCTCGGACGGCACCAACCGCAATGTACGATTTATTCGTTGCAATCTTTCGACATCGGTTTCAAGGCCATCCAGGAAAATACTGTTGAGTGCGTGACCAGCAATCTGCGCGAGTGACGGATAGGCATCGGTATTGACACGTTCGCGCTCTTCGGTCAGTTGCCGGCCTACGCTGATGACGAATACCCGCCGCGCGCCCAGATGCAAAGCCGGACTGACAGGCGCCATCTGGCGCATCGAGCCATCGCCAAAATACTTGCGGCGAATTCGCACTGGCGGAAAGATAAAAGGCAGCGCACTGGATGCGAGCAGATGCTCGACGCCGATCTCTGCCCGCACTCCGACACGTCTGGCACGCCGCCAGCCGGAAAGCAGATCGTTTCCCTGATAAAAACTGATTGATTCGCCTGTGCTGTAACAGGATGCCGAAATCGCGAAAGCACGTAGCGCCCCCGAACCAATCATGTCACCCAGTTCGTGCAGATCCAGTCGCTTCCTTAGTAACTCGCTCAGCGGCGTGTTATCCAGCAGCGCGACGGGGGCTTTTCGACCCAGGCGCCTCAAGACCGGTTCGAGCAACCAACGGACACCCGTCGCCGCAATACCGAGAGGGTCTGACCGGTACACCTGGTTTGCACGGAAGTTTCGCCAAACCAGCTGCAACCGGCGTGCCGCGCGATGAAAATCGTTGGCGCCAGCAGCGATAGCTGCGGCATTGATCGCGCCGGCCGATGTGCCGCAGACGATCGGGAAAGGGTTGGGTATTCCGTGCGGGAGAATGTGGGCCAGTGCTCGCAGCACACCAACCTGATAGGCGGCGCGTGCGCCGCCGCCCGTCAGCACCAGGGCCGTATCGGACTGTGCGCGCCTGTTGTCTGTCACCGGGAAAGGAATACTCGGTCGAACCTCACCGCGAGGTCAGCTGCCTGACTCACCCGACGTCGGGTCGACTTCGGGCCGCACGGTTTCAAGCGCATCGCGCAGCGTTTCTTCCGACAACGAATTCAACGCATGCGCGAGGACATCGGCTGATGTGTAGGTTTCCTCAGGCAGCACCGAACTGTCAAGATGCGCAACGAACACCGCCGCAGCGCCCACCGTTCGCAGCAAGCCATCGCGCTCTCCCATCAACATCTCAATCTCGGTACGCAGCATCGAGACCTCTTCTTCATTTATATCCGCAGTCATGTTATCTCCGATAGCAATGCGCCTCATGGTGCCACAACATTACTACCAACGCCGATGGCATTTGATCGGAAGACCCGCCTGGATTTTCCAATACCCAAGTCAGGATCCTTACGAGTGGCAGCGCAGACGACCCCTCACACACTCACAGCTATGCAAGAATCGCGCTCGCGCCCGACACCTCTCGATCGCTCCGTCGAAGTTCTTGCTGACTCGGTGATAGCTGATGAGCTACCGCATCCTCCCTGGTAAATTACTCCGGAACATCAGCCATAAGTGCCTGCGCCAGCAGCAAGAGCGGAATTATGAGCTTCATACGCAGCGAAAAGCCGAATTTGCAGGTACCGGGAATCGCTTACAATTCGTGCTTGCGGGGCATGTTTCTGCCATCGCCACCTGCATTCTTTCTCCAGCCGTGGGGCATAAGAGATCGCCTGTGCCGAATACGACAATGGGCGACTGAAAGATCCGGACTGGAATCATCTGAACCGCTGCTGCGCCAATGACATCCAACGACATCACGCTCTCATTCAAGCTCTGCGCCCTCCTTCTGCTGGCCGTGGTCACGGGTGCAACCCCGGGGAAACTCACGGCACAAGATAACGAAAATGTCGAAGTGCAGAAATCGGAACAACCGGATACTTCTCTGCGACAGAAAGACAAATCGCCGATGACCGAAACGGAGCGCGTTAACCGGCTGCGTGAAGTCATCAAGCTCGATCAGGAAAAACTGGTCGAGACCAGGCAGAATTTTGCCGAGCTGGAACAGTTTTTCGACAAGCTCAATGTGTACATCGATAAAGCCGAGACGGAACTCACGGACACGGTGGCGCAGTTGCAGGCGCTGGGGGGTGACGAGGCGCTGGACGGCAATGAGGTATCGAAGGAGGCAGCAGCCCTGAAAGAAGAGATTCAGAGGCTGGAGCAGGTGATTGTGGTCGCCAAGACCGAGCTGGAGCTGAAGTTCAATAGCGGAAAGAACATGCAATCCCAGATCCAGGCCCTGGAGCAGAAAATTGAAAATGATCAACAGGCGCTGGAGACACTGCTCAACCCGACGTTGGCCCAGCCCGCGGCCCCACCACAATCGCCACCTGCCGCGTCCCCGGCCGCGCCAACCGGCCCCTCGGCCGTCCAGATGATGGTGCCTGGCGCCGCTATCGCCACTGGGCAAACAACCCCTGATTCACAACCTTCGGCGGCGCAACCTGAAACCGCAGAACAAATCGAAGCGCGCCGGGAAGCGGAGAAACTCGAGGCGGAAGCGCGAGTCGCGGAGCAGGAACTGGTCAGTTTCGTCGAACGAAAACGCGCACTCGACGCGCAGATCGAGATCGAGCAGTCGCTGCTCGACACAGCAAAGCAGTCAAGAAAAAACCTTGATCTGGCGGCTGACGGTGCGCGCGCGAATCTGCAAAGACTCATCGACAATGAGGCCAGCAAGGCTGAGTTGCGTGAATCCGAGAGCAGCATTGACAACATTCAGAAATTGCAAAGGCGCAACAGGGAAGAAATTGACCAGCGACGCGCCTATCTCGATTCTCTCTACAAGCGTCGCGAAAATCTGAATGACGAGCAGCTGGCCGTCACACAAGAGACCGAGGAAAAAAGACAGGAAGCCGCCAAAGCCCGCGACCGCTCCGTTTGGCTGGAAAGCCCACTGCATCCTCGCAACGTCGGACACTGGTTCGTCGTGCGCGGGCCTCGGATACTGATGGTCATTGTCTTGGGGTGGGCCCTGCTGGCACTGGTTCGCATCTCGTCGCAGCGAATTGCCAGAACACTGGTCGGCAAGGTTGGAGGCGCGCGGAGAGGCTCCAACCGCGCCGACACCCTCGCCCTGAGTTTCCAGAGCGCCCTGAGTCTGCTCATCATGGTTTCGGCTGTGCTGCTGGCGTTCCAGGAAGCGGGGGTTGATATCAAGACGGTACTGGGAGGCGCCGCCATACTCGGCGTCGCATTTGCCTTTGGCGCCCAGAATCTGATGCGCGACTACTTCACCGGTTTTATGATCGTGCTGGAGGACCAGTATGAGCTCGGAGACCTGATTACGATCGGAGCGATCACCGGGACGGTCGAGAAGCTGAATATGCGTACAACGGTACTTCGCGACCTCGAGGGCCGGGTGCATTTCATTCCAAACGGCGAAATCAAGTCAGTGACCAATCGCACCTACGTCTGGGGAAGAGCCCTGCTCGAAATTCCGGTAGGCTTCAAGGAAGATCCGGACCGGGTGATGGCAGTTATTCAAGCGGTCGAGGAAGAATTTCGCGCCGACCCGGAATTCAGCAGTTGGGTCACCGGCGATCCGGTAATGCTCGGGGTCGACAAATTTTCGGAGTACGGCATGATTATCAAGACATTTGTGCAAACGCAGCCAGACAAAATCTTCGCCACCAAGCGTGAACTGCTGCGCAGAATCAAGAAGCGATTCGACGAAGAAGGTATCGAGATTTCCGTTCCGCACCGAACGCTGCTGCAGCCAGGCGAAGCCTGAATGCGAAGCAACGATGCTTGCCGGCAGGCGCAGCGCGGATGATTGCGGCACACGAGGCACTTGAGCGGCTGCGACAGGGGAATGGCCGTTTCGTATTGAGCCTGCGCAATGAACAAACGCTGACCAGCCCGGTCCGGCGCAACGAGCTGGTCGCCAACCAGGCGCCGTTCGCCATCATACTGGGCTGCTCGGATTCACGTGTTCCTGCCGAGATCGTTTTCGATCAAGGCGTGGGTGATCTGTTTGTGATCCGCGTGGCGGGAAACATCGTTGCGCCTTCGCAGGTCGGCAGCGTCGAATTCGCCGCCGCTCGCTTCGGCACACAGCTTGTGGTCGTGCTGGGCCATTCGTTGTGCGGTGCAATTCAGGCAACACTGGAGGAACTCGGGCGACCAACCGATGACCAGTCTCCCAACCTGCGTTCAATCGTGGATCGGGTTCGGCCTGCCGTTGCGCCACTACTCGAGACTGAACTCATAAACTCACCCGATGCCTTGTTGAAGCAAGCGGTCAGGGCCAACATCCGCGCATCGGCAAGTCATCTCAGGCATGGATCGCAGGTTCTTGAGCAACTCATTCAACAACAACGCCTGAGCGTTGTCGGTGCCGAGTATTCCCTGGAAACGGGCGAGGTCGATTTTTTTGAAGCCGCACCCCGGTCAACCTGACTGCCACCACGAAAGATCCGTAAAGCGGCACTCCAATCGCGACCTTTGGGCATCGGGACACCAGTATCGGGATATCCTGTGCCATCGGCCATCACTGCGACCGGGACGAGGCCTGGCTTCTAATGAAGGTGGGCGATCACCGGAGCGGCACGATCGCCCGCCGCGAGATGTAGCGTGATCAGTTGCGTACCGAGCATGGTGATCGATCCGACGAGACGATTATTGCCTGTTTCGCTGAATTCAAACTGGTAGACGCGCTGGATTCTCAGGCGCCCGTCCAATGCTCGGCGGATACGCATTTTTTCCATCGCCACTGTCCAATCGAGGAACTGGACACCTTCAGCGTCGCAGGCTCGCCGCCCGGCATCCAGCGCCGCCTCTCTTGCGCGCATACTGTCCGCCCAAAGCCAGCCGCCCAGCAGGAATAACACAAGAGCGGAAATCTCCAGAATCACGGTGCTACCTGAACGCGCCTGAATCGCCTAGGCATCGGATTGTGCGACCTGCACCAGCACGGGTTCAGCGATACGGACGGCTTCACGCGGCGCCATCCCCACCAGATAGCCGCGCCTGCCCCCATTAATGTAAATCCGATCCAGATCAAGTATGGTTTTTTCCATATACACAGGCATATTCTTGCGTGTTCCGAACGGCGAAGTGCCGCCAACAACATAACCGGAATGCCGGTTTGCCGTTTCCGGATTGCATGGAGATACGGTTTTTACCCCTATCGTTCGGGCGAGTTCCCTCGTAGAGACTTTCAGGTCGCCATGCATCAGAACGATTAACGGCTTCCCGGCCTCGTCCTCCATGATCAATGTTTTGATAACAGCATGTTCTGGCACGCCAAGCTCGCGTGCCGAAACCATCGTACCGCCGTGCTCCTCGTACTCATACAGGTGATCCGTAAACGCGATCTTGTGCGCTCTCAGCACACGTACGGCGGCAGTAACGGGTGCCTTTAGCTTCGCCATCAACCAGCTTCGGCAAGAATCTGATACAAAATACGCACCATGCCGGCGGTTGCACCCCAGATGTAATGCTCCTGGTACGGCATTGCATAGTAGTGGCGCACAAGGCCGTCCACTTCGCGGGAATGCGCCTGGTGGTTAACCGGATCCAGAAAGAATTCGAGCGGGACTTCAAACACCTTTTCGACCTCAAACGGGTCGGGGCGCAGCTCGAACGGCGGCTCTACCCAGCCAACAACAGGCGTGACGCGAAACCCGGTCATGATGTCGTACTCGGGGAGACGTCCGAGAACGTCTATCCTGCTGCGTTCAAGACCTGTTTCTTCCTCTGCTTCCCGCAAAGCGGTCGCTTCCCGGTCGCTGTCCACCTCTTCCACGCGCCCCCCGGGGAAGCTGATCTGCCCGGCATGATCATTCAGGTGAGATGTCCGCTGCGTAAACATCAACGTAGGTCCATGCGCGCGATTGATGACGGGCACAAGCACTGCGGCAGGAATCGGCGTGCGCTCAGGCGGGTGTACAAACTGCGGCAACGCATCGTCAATTACCGTGACCGGGCGGCGCGCCAGTTGGGCAGCCAGCCATTCACGATTGAAAGTTGAACCTGTTGGAATCAAAGACACGAAAACGTGGTTCCTTCACATAGGTGTATTCTAATACTATGGTTCGAGCATACCGGCTCGCGCCGGATCGGCACGCTGGCTTTGGTAATGTCGGCCTGGCATCCAGATGATTGTCTCCGGCCAGGCCATCGATATCAGGAGCGCATCGATGAGACTGACGCATTTGGTTCGCACTCGCGGTAGCTCAATACTGGTCCGCGGGGAAAGGGTAACGCGGCACAGCTACGCTTGTGCAACAGTCGGGCGTTATCTGCTGACCGTCGCGTCCATTATCTGCTTTTCAACCAGTCACGCTGCCTGCCAGAGCGAAATGCGTATTCTGGCGGACGATCTTGCCGGCGTGAAACTGACCTCCGCCCAAAGCCAGTTGATTGCCGACAAGGTGTTACAGGCAAGGCGTCATTGCTGGGTACAGCATGAGGAGGAGGCGATGAAGCTCATCAACAGCGCGCGCAGGATGGCCGGACTCAAGGAAGCCTCGGGCGAGTTCGATTGGGAAACCGTCCCGCTGGAATCACTGGAAAAGGCACCTTCGAACTGACATGCACAATTGAAGCAAGCCTTTTTCCTTGCCGCGGCAAAGCCGATTGGCTCGGATAAGCGAAATCGAGCAGTGCGCCAGGGTATCCGCTCAAACCGATTGACGGCGAACCATCGCCTACCAGGGAATGGGTGACTTGTCGCGAAAGAAACCGCCGGTCGGACCGCCGTGTGGCAGCATCGCCAGCCAGATCGCGGTTTCGGCACCGGCGTCCACCGCGCGAGCGGCATTGGGACCGCCCATGTCGGTACGCACCCAACCCGGGCACATGGAATTGACCAGTATGTCGTCACCTTTGACGGCGGTCGCGACCATGCGGGTAAGTGCGTTCAACGCAGTCTTCGAGGCGCGATAGGCAGCCGTCCCGTCGCCCATCTCGTCGAGTTGACCGAGTCCGCTCGAAAGATTGACGATTCTGCCGTAATGACCGTGCTGCATGATGGGCACAATAGCCTGACACATTCGCAACGCCCCGAAGAAATTCGTTTCCAGCGTCTTGCGAAAAACAGCCAAGGACTCGTCCAGGATACCCTTGCGCGGCGTATCGATCATGATCCCGGCATTGTTGACCAATACATCTACCCGGCCCTGCTCTTTTTCAAGGCTGGCGGCGAGCGCGGTTACGCTGTCATCGCTATCGACGTCGAGCACGTGGAACACGACATCCAGTCCTTCCCCACGGAGTTGGTCATGCGCTTCACCTCCACGGACAGCGTCGCGACTGGTCAACACGACGCGCAATCCCCGGTGCGCCAGTTGCCGGCAGATTTCAAACCCGATTCCCTTGTTACCGCCAGTGACCACGGCAATGCGCTTGTCCATCGACGCCATCAGAGATCAACCTGTCCGATTGTGTTGGCCGCAGATACCGGACGCTGTGATGCCGCGTCAACAGAGCACAAGGCCGCCATGTTGACCAGACGCCGCACCGTCGCGGTCGGGGTCAGAATGTGCACCGGCTTGTCTGCGCCGAGCAGAATCGGCCCGATCGTAATCCCTTCGCCGGCCGTCACTTTCAGCAAATTAAACGCAATGTTCGCGGCATCAATATTGGGCATGATCAGCAGGTTCGCTTCGCCCTTGATGCGGGAGTTTGGAAAAATACGGTTCCGGATCGCTTCATCAATCGCGGCATCGCCGTGCATTTCCCCCTCTACGGCGAGCTGCGGCGCGTTCTGTTCAAGTATCTGCCTGGCACGACTCATCTTGACCGCCGAATCATCGCGGGCTGAGCCAAAATTGGAATGCGACAGCAGGGCAATGTTAGGGGTCAGACCGAAACGTTGCACTTCTTCGGCCGCCAGCACGGTGATTTCCGCAATCTCTTCTGCAGTCGGGTTGTTGTTGACGTAGGTGTCACAAATAAACAAGGTTCTTCGCGGGAGAATCAGCATATTCATCGCCGCATACCGGTTCACCCCCTGCCGCAAACCAATCACGTCCGAGACGTATTCCAGGTGAAGGGCGAACTCGGCAAACGTGCCACAGATCATTGCATCGGCATCGCCATGGCGCACCATCAGGGCGCCCATGAGCGTGGTTCGCCGGCTCACCTCGCGCTTGGCATAATCGACCGACACGCCCTTGCGCTCCATGATTCCGTGATAGACCTTCCAATAGTCACGAAAACGCGAATCACTGTTCGGATTTACCAGGTCGAAATCGCGGTCCGGCTTGATTCTCAGCCCGCATTTCTCGATCCTCGGCAGCAACACCTCCGGCCGTCCCACGAGAATTGGCCTTGCGAGACCCTCGTCAACAACCACCTGGGCTGCCCGCAATACCCGTTCATCCTCGCCCTCACAGTAGACTACCCGCTTCGGATTCGCCTTGGCAGCAGAAAACACTGGCTTCATGATCAGACCGGAGTGATAAACAAACTGTGTCAGTTTCTCGCTGTAAGCCGCAAAATCCTCGATTGGACGCGTGGCAACGCCGCTGTCCATCGCTGCCTGCGCAACGGCCGGCGCAATCTTGACGATCAACCTCGGATCGAAAGGCTTGGGAATCAGGTAGTCCGCGCCAAATTGCATTTCCTGGTTGCTGTAGGCCATGGCGACAACGTCGGACTGCTCGGCCTGGGCCAGCGCAGCAATGGCTTCGATGGCCGCGAGCTTCATCGGCTCGTTAATGGTGGTGGCACCAACGTCAAGCGCGCCGCGAAAAATGAAAGGAAAGCACAGAACATTGTTCACCTGATTCGGAAAGTCCGAACGCCCGGTGGCGATAACCGCGTCAGCCCGGGCCTGCTTGGCGACATCAGGCAGGATTTCCGGCTCCGGGTTGGCCAAAGCCAATATCAGCGGCTTGTCCGCCATTTTCTTGACCATTTCAGGTTTGAGCACGCCGGCGGCCGACAATCCAAGAAAAATGTCGGCACCCGCAATAATCTCCGACAAGGTCCGGGCCTCGGTCTCCTTCGCGTAGCGGGCCTTGTTGTCATCCATTTCTTCTTTTCTGCCACGATAGACAACGCCCTTGATGTCGGAGACAGTAATATTCTCCAGTGGCATGCCCAGACTAACCAAGAGGTCGAGGCAGGCCAAAGCGGCTGCCCCTGCACCCGAGCAAACGAGTCTGGCTGAATCGATGCGCTTTCCAACAACCTTCAGGCCGTTGGAAATGGCAGCAGCGACAATAATGGCAGTGCCATGCTGATCGTCATGGAAAACCGGTATGCGCATGCGCCGGCGCAGTTCGCGTTCAACAAGGAAACACTCCGGCGCCTTGATATCTTCAAGGTTGATACCCCCGAACGTCGGTTCCAGGCTGGCGATGATGTCCACCAGTTTTTGCGGATCGCTTTCGTTAATCTCGATATCGAACACGTCGATTCCGGCAAATTTCTTGAACAAGACTGCCTTGCCCTCCATCACCGGTTTGGACGCGAGCGGACCGATTGCCCCCAGCCCCAGTACGGCAGTTCCATTGGTGATCACGCCGATGAGATTGCCACGGCTTGTGTACAACGGCGCTGTTCCCGGATCGTTCACGATTTCCTCGCACGCCGCTGCCACACCGGGGGAATAGGCCAGCGCCAGATCGCGCTGGTTGGTCAGCCCCTTCGTTGGCATAACCGATAATTTCCCCGGAGTGGGCGTTCGGTGATAGTCAAGTGCCGCGCGTCTGAGTTGCTCGTCCATTGAAGCTCCGGGTGGTCTGGGTAGACCGCGATTATACGGACTGATCCTTGCGTGAATATTGCATGAATGGATTCACCCGCCGATCAATCGTTCGTGGAGACCCCGAAATACCGTTCGGAACATCCTGCACGCCGGCAACTCACCAACCAATTGCCGCAAGCGGCCGACAAGGAGGGCTCAACATGAGCTTTTTCGCAACACCCGCATTTCTACGCCTGATCGCCGTTGCTGCGATCGTGCTCGCACCCGGGATCACTTCAGCACAATCAGGTTATACCCCCCCACTCTGGGAGGTCCGGTCCGGGGAAAACACGGTGTATCTTTTCGGCACGATTCATGTCGGCAAGGCCGATTTCTATCCCTTGCCAGCAGCAGCCCGATCGGCTTTCGGGAAGTCCGATGTGGTGGCTCTGGAAGTCGATCCGACCGATCAGCAGGCAGCCGTCAGTGCAACCATGTCGGCGATGTATACACCTCCCGACAGCATCGAAAATCATATCGATCCCGCTTTGCTCTCCAGCGTAAACGAAGTGTGCGCGCGCTATGGAATTGCGCTCGAGCAAGTTCGCCAAATGAAACCGTATTTACTGATGTTCATGCTCACGACGCTGGAATACCAGAGACTCGGATACAGTGCCGGCGAGGGACTTGAGAGCCATTTCGTGCAACGCGCGCACGAACAGGGCAAGCAAGTCGTGGCGCTGGAGTCGATGTCCGGACAAATGCAGATACTCGATGGCCTTTCGCCAGAACTGCAATCTGCCATGTTACAGATCACCGTCGATGAAATTACCAATGGCGAAGTGGTCGATCTGGTCGCGGAAATGATCCATTCGTGGCGTACTGGAAACATGAACAATCTCGGCGCCGTGCTGCTCGCGGAAGAGCGCAGACTTCCGGACGCCATGGCAAGGGAGTTTCACAACCGTTTTCTGACTGAGCGCAATGCCGTGATGGCGCAGAAAATCGAACGCATGCTGCTTGGCGGGGAGAAGGCATTCATTGCGGTTGGCGCCATGCATATGGTCGGCGAAGACGGTCTTCCAGCCATGCTCTCAGCCAGGGGTTTCGAGGTCAGACAGCTACGGTAAGACCACTTTGAGTCCTGCGGAATATCTTCGGGATGAATGACAGATTCGTTTGCCCGATGCCGGAATCAGCATCGGCCCGGGAACTATAATCGTGCTCATGAACGCATCGCCAGACTCGTCCGTTCGCACCGACATTTACCCAGAATTGGCACCTGCCGTGTCGGGACGCCTGGCTCTTGATCCGCTGCACGAAATGTACTGGGAAATCAGCGGTAACCAGCAAGGTGTTCCGGTGCTGTTTCTGCATGGCGGTCCGGGCGCAGGCGCCAGTGCCGCGCATCGGCGATTTTTCGATCCCGCTTTCTATCGCGTTGTGATGCTTGACCAGCGCGGCGCAGGTCGCTCGACACCACTGGGCGAAACGCACGATAACACCACGCAACACCTGATTGCCGACATCGAACGACTGCGCAAGCACCTGGAAATTGACAAGTGGTGCCTGTTTGGCGGTTCCTGGGGCAGCACGCTGGCATTGGCATATGCCCAGGCACATCCAAACCGCTGCACGGCACTCGTGCTGCGAGGAATATTCCTTTCGACAAAGAGTGAAATTGACTGGTTTCTCTACGGCATGCGCTTGTTCTTTCCGGAAGCCTGGCAAGCGTTTGCCAGCCACGTCCCGGAAAACGAGCGCCATGACCTGCTGGGTGCGTATTCGCGCCGGCTCAACGATGATGACCCGCGAATTCGGGTCAGCGCGGCAATACACTGGAGCGCATACGAAGGCTCTTGTTCAACACTACTGGCCAGCGCGTCGACGCTCGCGCATTTTACCGACGAGGGCGTGGCTCTAGGGCTGGCACGCATTGAAGCCCATTACTTCGTCAATGGTTCTTTTCTCAAGGAGAACGAACTGTTATCCGGCATCAGCCGCGTTCGCCATCTACCGGGCGTAATCGTCCAGGGGCGCTACGATATGGTCTGCCCGATCGGGGCCGCCAACGCCTTGCATGATGCATGGCCGGAGGCCAGCTATGTGGTCGTCGCGGATGCCGGTCATTCGGCATGGGAACCTGGCATCACCGCGCAGCTCGTCACCGCGATGGAAAAACTGAAGCGGACGCTGGCGTCGTAGTACCCCAGCATGTCTGTGCGCCGGCCTGGAACAGCTCGGCTCAGGCCAACGGTTTCACCATCTTTTGATGCGGCAGGGTCACTTCCATGAACTCGCTTCCAACGACTTCATAACCCAGTTTCTGATAAAAGCCGACCGCGCCCTTGCGCGCGTGCAGCGTCACCAGATCAAAGCCGTGTTCAGAAAGAATCACCTCCAACTCGCGCATCATTTTGCTCGCCAGGCCACGTCGCTGGTACTCGGGCGAAACGGCAGTCTGCCGAATGCGCGCCTGCCCGGCGGACTCCGGGACCACTATGACGCAGGCGACAAGTTTGTCTTGCTCAGCGAACAACCCGAAGTGTAGCTGTCTGTCCTCGCCAAGCAGATCGTCATCACTTAATGGCAGCCCAAGGGGTGTGCGCAGCACGGCCTGGCGCAAAGTTCGCGCAGCATGGTACTGCGAGGAGCCATACGCGATTTGCCTGAGAATCACCGCCGGGCACCTCAGACTAGAGAAGTCCGTTACTACTTTCCTGACTTGTTACCCTTTCCCTGCTGCCCGGCGGTGCCACTTTGCCGGGCCGATTCGCGCAAGGTTTCGAATGCGGCTTTTTGCATTTCCATCGTCTTGATGGTCATCTCGATCATGCCGACATTCATTTTCAACCAGCTTTCCACGGCCTTCAGGTCAGCGATCTTTTTTTCAATTTCTTCCGGATCCAGTGTCGGCTGGACAACCCCGGGGAAAGGAAAATTCATCGGATTCCACATTTTCTGGAAGTGTTCAAACCATTCCTTGGAACCGAAATCATCTGCCACCACAGTCTCCTTGCATCAGGGGATCACAAAAATCGTCCCGGTTCGTCCGGATCACACACTGCCCGTTGCGGATCTTCCAACCCGCCTGTCACATCGTCGGGCCGAGCACCCAGGGCGCAAATTCATCCTCTCCGTAACCCCATTGTTCACTCTTGGATTTTTCGCCGGAAGCCACCTTCAGGATCAGCTCGAAAATCTCCTGCCCGACTTCGTCGATGCTCGCTTTGCCATCGACAATGGAACCGCAGTTCACGTCCATGTCTTCTTCCTGCTTCTGGAACAACGCGCTGTTGGTAGCCAGTTTAATGCTGGGAGAGGGCTTGCATCCGTACGCTGAACCCCGCCCGGTGGTGAAACAGACGATGTTGGCCCCGCCCGCAACGTGCCCGGTCACGGAAACCGGGTCGTAGCCAGGCGTGTCCATGAACACAAAGCCCTTCGCAGCAACACGCTCCGCGTACTCATACACGTCCATCATGCCCTGCGTGCCGCCCTTGGCTACCGCGCCGAGGGATTTCTCGAGAATGGTGGTCAACCCGCCCGCCTTGTTGCCTGGCGAAGGATTGTTGTTCATCTCACCGCCCAGACGGGTCGTATAGTCTTCCCACCACTTGATGCGCTTGACGAGTTTTTCACCGACTTCCCGTGACACCGCGCGGCGCGTCAACAAGTGTTCTGCACCATAAACTTCAGGCGTTTCGGACAGCATCGCCGTGCCACCATGCATCACAAGCAAATCAGCGGCGGCCCCAAGCGCCGGGTTCGCGGATATGCCGGAATAGCCATCGGACCCGCCACACTCCAGACCCAGCATGAGGTGGCTCGCTGGCGCGGCTTCACGCTTGACACGATTGGCATCAGGCAGCATCTCCTTGATCATACCAATGCCCTGGTCAACCGTTTTACGCGTACCGCCGGTGTCCTGAATGGTAAACGCCTTGAGGCGATCGCTACGCTTGAGGCCCTGTGCCGCAAGCAAATTGTTGATCTGATTTGCCTCGCAGCCGAGGCCGATCAGTAACGACGAGTAAAAGTTGGGATGGATAGCGTATCCACCCAGGGTGCGGCGCAGCACTTCAATTGGCTCACCATCCGCTCCCATGCCGCAACCGGTACGATGGTGAATCGGCACCACGCCGTCGACATTGGGATACTGCGCCATAAAATCATCATCAAAGTGCTTGGCAATCAGCCTGCACACATGGGCGGAACAATTCACACTGGAAATCACCCCGAGATAGTTACGCGTCGCCACCCTGCCATCGTCACGCTTGATCCCCATGAAGGTCGCGGGCTCGGCAACGAACTCGGTGGGAACGTAGTCTTCGCCATACGCGTAATCACGCTCGAAATCGCCCATCGCAAGGTTGTGAACATGCACATGGTCACCCGGGCTGACAGGCTGCGTAACGAAACCGATAATCTGGTTGTAGCGACGCACCGGATCACCCGGTTTCATGGCACGGGTCGCAATCTTGTGACCGGCCGGTATGGTCACGGCGGCGCGCACCTTTTCCTTGATGACTTCGGTGCCCGCAGGCAACTCGGCGCGGGCGATTACAACGTCATCCGCAGCATTAAGGCGAATCGTAAGATCGGCAGCTTGAAGCATGGTCTTCCTCCTGAATACATTTCCCGCGAATGACCCGCAGCGCTGCAGACATACCGCCCGCCAGCACCCGGATATCGCTTCGGTGCCCGCATTATAAGCCTGCGATTCAAACCGGTGCGAGGTCCCGGGGAGCACGCAGAACCGGCTGCCGGCAGGGTTACCCGATTGCCGCTTCAGCCGGCGTCATGGACTGCGAGCCGCCTGGGCGCATCTGCGCTATCGCGAGCGGACCTCACTCTTTAACCGCACCGGTCATGCCGGCAACGTAATACTCGACAAAGAACGAATACATGACCGCTACCGGCAGCGACCCGACCAGGGCACCGGCCATCAACGAGCCCCAGTGGTACACGTCGCCCTCGACCAGTTCCGTGATCACGCCTACCGGCACCGTTTTGTTCTCGGAAGCTGATATGAAGGTCAGGGCGTAAATGAACTCGTTCCACGACAGCGTAAACGCAAAAATACCAGCCGAAATCAGCCCGGGAACTGCCAGCGGCAGGACGATACGGGTCAGGATCTGCCAGCGGGTTGCGCCATCGATCAGTGCGCACTCTTCGAGCTCAAACGGAATAGAGCGGAAATACCCCATCAGCAACCAGGTGCAGAACGGGATCAGGAATGTTGGATAGGTCAATATCAACGCCCAGCGCGAATCGAACATTCCAAGCTGGAACACCATTGTCGCCAGCGGAATAAACAGGATCGAAGGCGGAACAAGGTACGCCAGAAAGATAGCCAGACCGAGCTGGCGCGATCCCTTGAAGCGCAAACGTTCGATGGCATAAGCGGCAAACACGCTTGCTGCAAGCGAGACAAACGTCGACACCACAGAAACTATCACGGTGTTCCACATCCATTCCGGGTATGACGTATCGACAAACAGTTTCTTGAAATGATCCAGTGTCGGCTCGACTATCCAGAACGGATTGCCGTCCGACGATAACAACTCGGAATTGGGCTTGAACGCGGTCAAACCCATCCAGTAAAACGGAAACAGCAGAAAGAACAGGAACAACAGCAACGGAATATAGACCGTGACCCAACGCCTGGGTAACGATTCCAGGTAATGCATCCCTTCGCGCTGTTCTTTGTCCGCCATACTCATCGTCTCCCTGAATTACGCCCCTATTTATCGGCCCCGCCCTGTTGCCATTTTCGGCGCTGGAGGCCGAAATAGGAAAACAGGATCGCTGCCAGCAGGAAAGGAATCATGGCCGTGGCAATCGCTGCTCCCTCACCGAGCGCACCACCGGGTATGGCCCGCTGAAACGACAGCGTCGCCATGAGATGCGTGGCGTTGATCGGCCCGCCTCGGGTAAGCACCCAGATGAGCTGAAAATCGGTAAAAGTAAACAACACCGAGAAGGTCATCACCACAGCAATGATCGGCGAGAGCATCGGCAACGTGACGTTGCGGAATTGCTGCCATGGGGTCGCGCCGTCGATGGCAGCTGCTTCGTACAACGCGGGCGAGACCGTTTGCAAACCGGCGAGCAGGCAAATCGCCACAAACGGCACGCCGCGCCAGACGTTGGCGGCGATGGTGGATGCTCGTGCCAGATTGGGCTCACCAAGGAAGTTGATGTATTCGTCAATCAAACCCAGCTTTACCAGTGCCCAGCTCAGCACCGAAAACTGTGCGTCGTAGAGCCACCAGAATGCGATTGCCGACAACACCGTCGGCACGATAAAGGGCAGGAGCACAATGGCGCGCAGGAAAGACTTGAACGGCAAGTGGCGGTTCAGGAGCAACGCCAGCCACAATCCCAGTACGAACTTGATAACGCTGGCGACCAACGTGTAGAGGAATGTATTGAATATGGACAGACGAAACACGCTGTCTTCCCACAACCATTCGTAATTCTCGAAGCCAATCCAAACTCCGTCCCGACCGACTTTTGCGTCGGTAAATCCCAGCCACACACCGAGGCCGAGCGGATAGGTCAGGAATACCAGCAAAATCGCCGCCGCAGGCAGCATAAAAAGCAGCCCGAGAACGTTGCGATTGTCCAGCCAACGGCTGATTAGTTTGCTCACGCTCGGGTTACCAGAATCAGAGCCGTTGACCGGTTTCAGGGTCGAACAAACAGGCTTTGCGATCCAGCACATCAAGCCGGATGCGGGTTGCCGGAGGGAAAAGGTGGCGCTCCCTTGATATGACGACGACTTCCGTGTCGACAACCCGGCAAAACAGCTGCGTATCGGCGCCGGTTGGTTCCGTGACAACGACTTCTGCCTCGATACCTGTGGCAGCAACCGTGGGATCGCCAACCTCCGATTCGCTGATGACGAAATGCTCGGGACGCACACCGAGGATGACCTCATGTCCATCAGGGTGCGCCGTGGGCCCGACCGCAAGGAAGCGATCCGGTGCAACGCACACGGCACGCCCTTCGGGTGTTGTCACCAGAGTGCCTGGCAGAAAATTCATTGCTGGTGAACCGATAAATCCTGCCACGAACAGGTTTGCCGGGCAGTCATAGAGATCGAGGGGCGAACCAATTTGCTCAACATGGCCGCCGTTCATCACCACAATCTTGTCTGCCATCGTCATGGCTTCGATCTGATCATGCGTTACATAGACTGAGGTAGTTTTCAGGCGTTGATGCAGCTCGCGTATTTCCGTTCGCATCTGAACACGCAGTTTGGCATCCAGATTGGACAGCGGTTCATCAAACAGAAAAACCTGCGGCTTGCGCACGATGGCCCGGCCCATCGCCACGCGTTGGCGCTGACCGCCCGATAGCTGGCGCGGGAAACGGCCGAGATATTCCTCCAGGCCGAGAATGCGTGCTGCCTCGTCAACCCGGTCGCGCTGTTCCTGCTTGCTGCGCCCGGCGAGTTTCATCGAGAACGCCATATTGTCGAACACGGTCATATGTGGATACAGCGCGTAATTCTGAAATACCATCGCGATGTCTCGCTGTTTCGGAGCAACTGCGTTGACCAGCTTGTCGCCGATGTAAATCTCACCGGAGGAGATTTCCTCCAACCCCGCAATCATCCGCAGCAAGGTCGATTTTCCGCAACCGGATGGACCAACAAGTACGACGAACTCACCGTCGTCGATAGATATATCGACGCCATGAACAACTTCTGTCTGACCGAAACTTTTCCGGATCTGTTTGAGGCTGACTGATGCCACGGCTCAACAACCTGACCAGGCCGGCATAAGGCCAGTTAGCGTGGTTCTTGGGAAAACGCTGGATGAAAAACCTTGAATCTTCATACGATGGGCACCGACAATAGTGTTCGCCTGACCTGCAGTTCAGGATTCGGGGTTGGCAATACGTCCCGCTGCAGTCTAATGCAATTGCGCTACCCCTCAAAGCCCTCGCGCACCACCGCCAACGATCCCGCATCGTCACAGAGATCGGAGAGGTGTGTGGCACAATATGGCCTTTCACGCATTCATCATGCGGCAACATGAGGGAGGAGCCGGATGTCCGGCAGACTGAGCGGCAAACTGGCTTTTGTGACAGCAGCGGCGCAGGGCATCGGGTGCGCCACGGCGCAGGCCTTCGCCCGCGAGGGCGCGAGGGTCATCGCGACGGACATCAACGGCGAAAAACTGAAAGCGTTATCCGCGACCGGGAACATCGAGACACAGGAGCTGGATGTTCTCGACGACAAGGCCGTCTCAAGAATGGCGTCCGCAGTCGGCGCACCCGATATTCTGTTCAACTGTGCCGGTTACGTTCATCACGGCACCATTCTGGATTGCACCGACGATGACTGGGCGTTTTCATTCAATCTGAACGTGCGTAGCGCCTATGTGGTTACGAGAACGTTCCTGCCAGAAATGATTTCCAACGGTGGTGGCTCGATTATAAATGTTGCATCGGTCTCCGGTTCTATCAAAGGTATACCCAACCGTTTCGCATATGGGGCGACCAAGGCGGCCGTCATCGGAATGACGAAGTCGCTGGCCATCGACTTCGTCAAGAACAATATCCGCGTCAACGCCATCTGTCCCGGCACAGTCGATACCCCAAGCCTCGGAGACCGGATCAAGGCACTGGGTGATGAAACCAAGGCGCGAGCCGAATTTGTGGCACGCCAACCAATGGGCCGTCTTGCAACGGCGGAGGAAATCGCAGAAATGGCTGTCTATCTGGCCTCAAATGAAGCGCAATTCGTGACCGGGCAAAGCATGATCATCGACGGTGGCATCACAATTTAAACGATTGAAATCAGGGTTTAAAACGGGAGGGAACAATGAAGCTTGTACGTTACGGAGAAGCAGGACACGAAAAACCGGGACTGATCGATCCGCAGGGAGGCATCCGCGACCTGTCCGGTGCGGTCAGGGACATCGACGGCAGTGCAATCGGCGATGAAGACCTCGCAAAGTTACGCGGCCTGGACGTAACCACGCTCCCGAAGGTCCCGGGGAATCCACGCCTTGGCATCCCGGTTGCCAACGTGCAAAAACTGATTTGCATCGGTCTCAATTACTCGGACCACGCCAAGGAATCAAACATGCCGATTCCGACAGAGCCGGTTGTGTTCATGAAAGCGGTCAGCGCATTGACGGGCCCCAATGACATTGTCGTGCTCCCAAAAGGATCAAAAAAGGGCGACTGGGAAGTAGAGCTTGCGTTCGTCATCGGCAAGACGGCACGCAACGTTTCGGAAGCGAATGCACTGGATTACGTTGCCGGTTACACGATCTGCAATGATGTATCCGAGCGGGAATGGCAACTGGAACACGGTAGCCAGTGGTCCAAAGGCAAGAGTTTCGACACGTTTGCTCCCGTAGGGCCCTGCCTGGTGACCCGGGATGAAATCGCGGATCCACACAACCTTGCCATGTGGCTGGAAGTAAACGGCAAACGAATGCAGACGGGAAATACCAACACAATGATCTTCGGTGTACCGAAACTGCTATCGTATTTGTCCTATTTCGTGACATTAATGCCGGGCGATATCGTCTCCACTGGCACGCCTCCTGGCGTCGGCATGGGCATTAAACCAAAACCGGTATTCCTCAAGTCGGGCGACTCCATGCGTCTTGGCATAGACGGCTTGGGCGAACAAAAACAATCAGTCACCGGAGGCTGACGCACAATTCGGCGAACAGCCTCTCCGTCATAGTTGACTGAAGACTGCAAGGTGGTGTGTCTCGTCGTCAGAGACGCACCGTCGATTGCAGATTTCAGGTGCGCTCTTCACCGGCTGGTGTTGGCATCCATCTAACCGGCACAATGTCATGCGATTGCAGCCATTCATCCTGATCGTTTTCCTGGTCCTGTTGCCGACTGTCGCCCACGCCCAGTTGACGCTCTCAGTTGGAGCAGAATACCTCGACTGGGAAGAGGACGTATCGCCCACCGTCGAGGAGCAGGGGTTGCTGTTTACTTTCGGCGTCGGGTATACGCAACAGCGCGACGAAGGCCTGATCTTCGCTTATCGGGGAAAATTGTGGTTCGGATCAGTTGACTACACCGGCGCCACGCTGCTCACCAAACAGCCGACCACCGGAACGACAGGGTATCTGGGTCTGACAAACGAAGCGCAGGCGCGCTGGCGCAAGCCGATTCAGGAAGGTGAATATCGGATGGACCTCGTTGGCGGGCTCGGGATCGATGCCTGGCGACGCGAACTGTCATCGGTGCAACGGGAAGATTATTTTGTCACCTATGTCCGTGCCGGGCTCGAGGTGGATTCTGATTTCGAACGAACCTGGATGTATGGCTTGGGCATCAAATACCCGATATGGGTAAGCGAGGACGCGCATCTGGACAGGATTGGATTCGATCGTAATCCCGAGCTGAATCCAGGTGGAAAAATTTCGTTGTACACCCACCTTGGCTATCGATTTCGGAGCCAGTGGGCGATTGTGGGGTATGTGGACGGCTACCGTTTCAGCCGCTCGAACGAAGTAACTCCAACAGAAATTGCGAAGGGTTTCGGGTCATTGACTGTATATCAGCCGGCCAGCGACATGCTTTTCATCGGCCTTCGCCTCGAGCGCAGATTCCCCTGATCAGGCATGTCGCTCGTATTCGATTGCGCTAGCTGACAACCCACACCAGGGACAACCAGACCTTTGAGTGTTGGCCTGGTGAACGTACTCGCATCGGGACCGAAAACTGAGTTGCAGATCGACCAGTTCGTCGGCTTCCTGCGCCATCGCCAATAAAGGCGAAACGACTAGCGCCAGAACAGCAAATCTGCCGCAATCATCACCTGGCGAATCATTTCTACCTGACCCCTTCTGCGTCCGGCACCCCCGGTTGGGTGCCAACCATGAAATAATGACAGCTATCCTGGGACTGTCCCCGTGACACGAAAACCGATGCACCAATTATGCACTGCTCCGATGATGGACTGGTCGGATCGACACTGCCGCTATTTTTTTCGCCAGCTTGCGCCAAACGCGCTGGTGTACACGGAGATGATTACCACCGGCGCGCTGCTTCATGGGGACGTCCCCCACCATCTTGACTTCGATCAAGCGGAGCACCCCGTTGCGCTGCAGTTAGGCGGCAGTGAACCAGCTGATCTGGCAAGCAGTGCAAAGCTGGGAGAATCCTGGAGCTACGACGAGATCAATCTGAACTGCGGATGCCCGTCGGAGCGCGTCCAGCGCGGCGCTTTTGGCGCCTGCCTGATGGCGGAACCGCAACTCGTTGCCGATTGTGTCAAGGCAATACAGGACTCGGTATCGCTTCCGGTAACGGTCAAGCACCGGCTGGGAATCGACTCGATCGAGGACTACGACTTCGTTCGGCGCTTCGTCGAGATTCTTGCGGCAGCGGGATGCCGCACGTTTATCGTTCACGCCCGTAACGCCATACTCAAAGGATTGTCGCCGAAAGACAATCGGCAAGTTCCGCCACTGAAGTACGATTATGTCTACCGCTTGAAAGCGGATTTTCCCGAGTGCACCATCGTCATCAATGGCGGCATCGATAGTGCCAGCAAGGCGCAGGAAGCACTGCAGCGCATCGATGGCGTCATGCTTGGGCGCACGGCGTACCATGACCCGTATGTTTTGGCAGAACTTGATTGCGCCATGTTCGGGAATAAACCAGCAATCAGTCGCGAGGAAGTTGTCACGCGTATGTGGCGCTACGCCAAACGGGAAATCGAGAGAGGCACTCCGCTGCGCGCCATCACCCGCCATATTCTCGGCCTCTATCATGGCCAGCCGCGCGCGAGGAAGTGGCGACAAATACTATCGGACTCCGGCCACCTCGCGCGTAATGACGCGGACCTGATTCTTCAGGCCCATCAACTTGTCGTAGGGAGCGCACAAACGACCACAGCTCCGGCGACTACCCGCTTCAACGATAATGGTAAGGCAGCATGAATAAACTGCTGTCGCTATAGGGCAGACAAACTTCAGCGGGCACGGCCGCGCATTGATCCAGGCTGCCCGGGCAACGAAATACGCATCCCGGTATCGGTCACGCGGGTTGCGTCAACCTTGTACACAGCGACCTCTTTTCCCTTGAAATTGCTGACGTACATGAAGGCACCATCGGGTGAAAAAGCCACGCCCTCGGGCAAACCACCCGCCTCGATTCGCTGAACCAGGGTCAGTTCCACGCCGTCGATCGCGAATACTACAATGCTGCCTTTCCGGGAATGCGCCCAGTGTGCCGGTGGCAGAAGCACATCTCCGCCAAGAAGCAAGGCCACAGCAAT
This sequence comes from Burkholderiales bacterium, assembly GCA_035528435.1. Lineage (GTDB taxonomy): Bacteria > Pseudomonadota > Gammaproteobacteria > Burkholderiales > Eutrophovitaceae > SG8-40. The sequence goes on along the minus strand of DATKYN010000062.1, from coordinate 8,123 downwards.
CTCTCCTGTTGGACTAATTGCAAATGCCTCTGGCGCATCGCCAGCGGTCACATAGTTCACCACATGGGGCGGCCTTTCGGGTGAGAGATCAATCACCGCCAAGGTATCGACATGACCGTCAGACATCCCCCCGTTGCCGGTATGGGCAACTATCGCGATGCTGCCGTCGGGGGCGATATCGATGTTGTAGGGAAACTGCCCGACCGGTATATCCGAGTCTTCATGATAGACAACGGTCTGCTCGTCAATCGAAAGCACACCGATCTTGTTGGTGGTGTTCTTCACGACCAGAGCACGCCTGCCGTCCGGGGTAATGGCAACCGCTGCCACCTGGTCCCCCACCGAAACCGTATCGACCAGTTCGACCTGCTTTCCTTCAATCGCCAGCACACTGACCGAGTTATCGGCGCGATTCGCCACCAGGGCAAGATCGCCCCTGGCATTTATGGCAATACCTGAGGGTTGGCGGCCGATGTTGAGTGTGGCGATCAGAGCCGGAGGATCGGTTTCCAGATCCACGACAAACAGACGGTCATCGGGGGCGGGCTTCCACGCGCCGTCTTTTTGCATCCACCGCATTGCACTCGATACGAGCGCAAGTGTCTCATTCGGCGTGATCTGAAGATTTGTTGGCGGCCCGAACAATGAATTCGAGAGCGGCAGATTGGCTACAGTGCGCGGCCGTGCCGGATTACTGATATCCATGATGTTCACCAGATCAGTTCCCGGCTCAACAAACCTGATCTTGCCCGGTTCGCTGAAGTCAACCTTGGTGTCAATCCCGTTCAGCAGAAAAGACCGTTCCGCCTGGGCTGCTGAAACAGCCGCAAAAGTCAGTAAAACAACGGCGCTTGCCGCAAGTGTCTTTGTGAACATGGTTTCCGCCCTCTTCGTGTGCATTATCGATTCGCCGTATCCCCGATGAGACAACCTGATTCTACGCGTCACCCTCAGTCGGCGTGTTCTTCGTTTCGAACGTGTCGGCGCTTTCTTCGGCGCTGCTTCGCAGCCACTTCATGGAGCGAAAGTCAAAACTTTCCTCTATCGTAGGTTTGATCACCGAGAAATACGGCGAAATGTCGAAGTCCCGCGGCGTAAACAGACTGTGATGGCGCCGTGCCCATGTCACGTCCCGTTGAGACAATCCACCTCCGGATTCAGATGTTGCATCGGTTGCAAGTGGAAGAATCGGATACCGGATCGATTGAAACGCCTGGGCAATCACCGTGGAACAGATGGCACGGGTTGGTTCTCCGCTGCCGAGTGCCAGCATTCGACGACGCCAGCGTGTCGGCACCGGGGGTTCGGGAAGCAGATAACGCGCAAGATCAATGACGTTCTTCAAATCATAATGATTACCCAGCCGCGCTGCGACGAACTCCACAACCTGATGGATTTCCGCCTCCGTCAGGCCGACCGGCCGGCAAATGCGGACGTGAAAGCCAAAATAGGTACTCAACGCAACCGCGCGGATACCATCTACAAGATCGGCCTCGATCAGCACCTTGGGATCATTGCCGCCGCCAGCTTTGCCAGGAATGACGCCTACATACATGGCCGCATGCGACCAGGTAGATTGCGTCAGATACTTGATTGCTGTTGAGACGCGGGTGTTACCTTCGACCAACAACACATCACCGGGTCTTAGCGAATGCCGTAGTACGTCGGCATCCGTCACCGCCAATGGCTTGAAATCGCGTATCGGACTCGACAAGTAGCGGGCCAGCGCTTTGCCGATCGCACTGCATGCAATGTCGAACCCGAACATGGTTATCTCTATTTCTCAGCGTAACAGCCCGATTCTAACAACTTGAAAGCTCGGAAAATGGCACATTTCTCGCTCGATTTCGCGGACTCACGCTGAGGTTTCACATGAATCGATTCATTCCTGTCCTGCTAATTCTGGTAGCCACGGCAACCCTTGGCGAACACGGTGCACGTGCCGACGATAACGTCATTCGGAAACTCGGCAAGGATGCCGCACAGGCTGGAAAGCAGATCGGCAAGGCCGGCAAAAATGCCGGCAAGGATATCGGTCGAGCCGGAAAGAAAATCGGGAAGGGCATCCGGGAAAGCTCCCGGGAACTGTTCCGCGATTGAATCACCCGCAACCTTCGACTTGGCCGATGACAGCGATGTTGGCCATAAGCCGGGGTATTCTCGAGGGTTCCTCCCCGCAACGGTCGCTAGCGAGGCCGGGGGTTTCTGTTACGCGGTTCTGTTCCTGATTAGCCGCGCAGCGCGTTCACGATGGCCATTTCGCCTGCAGTTCCATAACCTGATCAGAATCTAGGATATTGATCTTGTTCCCCCGCAACATCAGGAACAGTTTCGCCGTTTCTTCCAGCTCTTCGCTGGCGTACACCGCAGATTCAAGCGTTTTACCCGCGACGATAGGGCCATGATTGGCAAGCAGGATGACATGGTGCTTCGCCGCCACCTCTCGCACCGCATTAGCCAAAGACATATCACCCGGCGCGTAGTAGGGAAGCAGTTTAAGCCGGCCGATTTTCATTACATAGTAAGCAGTAATCGGCGGAATTGGTGCGTCCTTATCGACATCGGCAAGCACCGAGACCGCAACCGAGTGGGTTGAGTGCAGATGAACAACTGCCCCCTCATCGGGGCGCTGCTCATACATCGACAAATGAAGAAAGGACTCCTTGGTCGGTTTATCGCCGGTTAGCAGATGTCCCTGCGCGTCAACGAGGGACAGGCGCGCCGGGTCAAGCCGTCCGAGGCAGGAATTGGTGGGCGTCATCAACCAGTTCCCATCGTCAGTACGAGCGCTGATATTGCCCGAGCTGCCAACCGTCAGCCCGCGATCAAAAAGCGATTTGCCCAGCAGGCAAATCTGTTCTCGAAGCCTGGTTTCACTCATGGGATGGCGACCAGAGGATCAGCGCGTTTCACCGACACGGCACGACCTGGTCCGCTGCTAGCAGCAGGTCGAGCGTAGGGCCAGGTTCCGCTACGCCGGGCGTCAACTGTTAGATTCATCAGAGTTGCTCGAACGCTTTGGTAAAAAAATCTTCGGTGCCGAAATTGCCGGACTTGAGCGCCAGTGCAAGAGACGGTTCCCCGATCGAGAAAGTCCAGGGCACGCCCGGATCAATTTCACGGCCAATATACAGTCCCTCGACACCGAGTGCGCTGACGACTGCACCCGATGTTTCGCCACCTGCGACCACGAGACGGCGTACACCGGCCGCAACCAGTTCCCTGGCGATTTTGCCCATCGTTTCTTCGACCATCGCCCCGGAATGCTCGCGACCGAGCTTGCTTTGCACGGCTCCCACCTGATCGGGCGTGGCGGTCGAATAAATCAAGACGGGCTTGTTGCCGATTCTTGATCGTGCCCAATCCATCGCCTCCGCAGCGACATCCCGCCCTTGTGCGATTGCAATCGGATCCAGCTGAAACGCTTCGTGGTCATTACGCATGTGCGCAACCTGCCCTTGCGTGGCAATCGAGCAACTACCCGACAACACAACCGCTGCGCCCTCTACTGTGGGCAACTCCTGCGCGCGCTCCGACTTGAGGTCCCCACGGCGCCGGAAATTCTCCGGCAATCCCATTGCCATACCGGAGCCGCCGGTAATCAGGGGAAGATCAGCACAAGCTTCCCCAAGTGTCATCAGGTGTTCATCCGTAACAGCGTCCAGAATGATGTGCCGTATCCCTTGCCCGGCCAGACGTTGCATTTCTTCGCGAACCGCGTCAGAACCGCGCACGATCGTGTCGTACTGGACCAGGCCAACCTTATGCTTGCTCTGGCGCGCCAGCACCCTGGGCAGCGACGAGTCCGTCATCGGATTCAGCGGATGGTTGCGCATGCCGGAATCTGACAGCAACTCATCACCAACGAACAAATGACCCTTGAAAACGGTGCGCTTGTTGGTTGGAAAAGCCGGGTTGAAAACCGTGTACTTTTCCTCGAGCACGTCCAGCATCGCATCGGCCACCGGACCGATATTGCCTTTGTCCGTGGAATCGAAAGTCGAGCAATATTTAAAATAGTACTGCCTGGCTCCATTCTGGCGCAGCCAGTCAAGCGCAGCGAGCGACATCATGACGGCTTCATCAGCGGCATTACTGCGGGACTTGAGCGCGATAACGATGGCGTCGCTGTCAGGCACCGCGAGTTCGCGGCGGGGAACGCCAAGCAATTGAACGGTTCGCATGCCGGCCTTCACCAGAGTACTGGCAAGATCGGTCGCGCCTGTGAAATCATCGGCAACACAGCCTAACAACATTGGCATAAAGAGCGGTCCTGAAGAAAAAGTTGATAAAGTTGTGCCGGTTTCAATTAATAACGGGGTGTTTTACCCCGCGCAATAATTCGCCGCCTGGATAATTGGGTCGCACGGAAACATACAGAGTTTACACTGCGGCAAAAAAACCCATGTGTTCAGGCGGCAGACACCCGGATCGCATCACCGTCCTTGATGGCGGCCAGCTGTTGCGCATCGCCTTCGAGCATTCCGAGAACGTTTACCCGTGTCACCAGCCTGCATTCGTTCGCGTGCGATGCCGGAGTCGGGCCGAACGGAAGCGCCAGGGAATTTCCCTGAACCCAGAAGCACACTGTTCCAGGCTCGACCACCTCGCGCGCGTCCGATTCCAGCTTGACCGATACCGGAGCCGAAAAATAGACCTCCTCACCCCAGGTGCTGGCGCTCGATTCGAAAGGGACAGCCGCCATCAACGCCCTGGTGGTAGGCGTATCATCCAGCCGGGCGAATATCTCACCGCTGGAAAACGAGACGCAGATTCTCATTTCGCTTTCCAGTGCGGCGGGTAGGTCTTCGCATGTATGGGCATGGCCTCGATTCGCTCCATCCACGCAGACATCTTCGGACCGACAAGAGAAGCCATGTCGAGATCGGGCTTTCTCAGATCCATGCGCAACAGCAGAGCGATCATTGGATAAATTGTAAAGTCGGCAGCGGAGACTTCCCCGGCGAAATAGTCCCCGGAAAGCCGTTCTTCAAAAATCGACAGCTCCGCCGCGACAGCAATTCGGCCAGCGCTGATTCGGGCCTCGTCCCAATCTTCTTTTTTTGTGAACAAGACCGCTTGTAGCAGTCTGCGGTTCACAGCATCAAGATATACATCGGCCTCGTTCACCAGACACCGGATACGCGCTTTGCTTCGCGCATCTCCCGGAAACAACGACGCACCACTATCCGGATACTGATCTTCCAGGTACTCGACAATGGCTGCCGATTCATACAACGAAAAACCATTGTCTTCGAGCGCGGGTATCTTTCCCCTTGGGCTGATACCAAGGTAGTCAGCCTTCTTCAGATCGCCATTACTGAACGACATTTCCTTGAGGTCATAAGCAAGGTTCTTGTGCTCAAGGGCCAGCCATACCCGCCACGCAAAAGGCGACCCCGAGCCATAGTAAAAAGTAATCAAATCCATCTCCTCCCAGTATCCGGCGCGAAGCGAATGCGCGATGCCTCCGGATGGATGTTACAGAAAACACGACCCACTTGTGTCAACTGCGCGATCTTGCGCCGGAATATACCCATCATCGCCTGTAGCCCACCGCAGCCTCTCCCGCATTTCGGGGCCAGTGTGCGATTGTCCAGCAAGCGCAGCACCAGAACAGGTTTCCCGGGATTCCCTGGCTTGGATAAAGGACACGCATCCCGGAACAGAGACAGTTTTTCGGCTGAATCACTTCTGTTCCGGTCTGCTGCCGGGATCTTTCGCTTTGTACAGATCGGGCTTACTATCGTTAAATGATGTTGAACCATGCCCCACCCGCCAGTAACCCCGTGACAGATGACACGCTCGCCGGGCGCGATTGTCTGGCGCGGTCGCAGCCTGCCAGACATTAACGGCTGGCAGACAACGACATGACCTCTACGATAACGGATCAAGGCACGGATTTCCTCTAGATCATGGATGAGATCGTATTGAAATCGATGGCCAAATGGCCAGATGTCCCCGACGTATTCGGATGGATCGAGCTGGACGAGCGAGGCAACTGGCTGATCAAGAATGAGCGGATCGGCAACCCTGTCATCAGCGAATTCATTGGCCGGAACTACCATTCGGACGAGCGCGGGCGCTGGTTCTTTCAGAACGGTCCGCAGCGCGTATTCGTGACGTTGGCTAACGCGCCTTTTGTCTTCGCGACGCGTCCTGATAACTCCTCCAGCCACCTCGTAACGCATACGGGTGTGACACTGAAGGAGCTCGCGGGAGCATGGATAGATGAAAAAGGCGCAATGATTTTGCGCGGGTCCGGTGGCGAGGTTGGTTCGGTGTGCGATCGTGATCTGACCGAAATCATCACCTGGTTTACCAATGCCGCGGGGCAAGCGCTCGGCGATGAAGCCGTGGCGAAAGCCGTTGATAGCCGTGCTGCGCACGGCGCGACCGGAATCTGGCTTGCCTACGGTGGCAATCGATTGCCGGTCGGCCGGGTAATGTCCGAACAGGTGCCTACCAAGTTCGGTTTCGACCGCTCGCCACGGCCAGAGCCGGGGCAGCCCGATTGCTGAAACTCAGCGCAACCGCTTGCGGCTGAACTCCTCCTCTACCCTGTCCTGGTAATAACTGACGATGGAAGGTGCCTGCATCATTCTGCGGTACAACTCCTGTGACACGCCTGTGTACTGGAACACAGATCCATCGGTATGCTCAACTTCAAGGATCCGGCCCCTGTCATCATAACCAACCGAGCGTATCTTGCTTGAGCTGACTTTTCGTCTCTCCATCACAATCTCCGTAATGAGCCATACGGGAAGAGTGCGCTGTCACCGCCTTCCCGGCAGTTTCCGTGCAGAAGATCGTGCACCAGGATATCGACGCACTCCAACGCCCTGGTCGATTTTAAAGCGGTTCACTTCAGGCGTTGGATTGCATCATTGCAATTCAACGCATTGCCGTCACCAACGATAGCAGGGATGATGCTACATGGAGGCTTCATCAACGATGGCTTCAAGCAATGCTTCAACCCGTTGCAGTACATCTCTTTGCCCGGGCAAAACCAGATTCGTGACCAAACGGCGGTAGGACACATAAGTAGTGTCCGGTTTTCCCGGAAGCGTGTAGACGGCAATACCGTAAGGACAAAATGCGAGTAACTGGGGATCCGCCTCTACCATCCTGCGCGAAACAAGAGCGCTGCAAAACTCAAGAACTTCTGCATCTCCGTATACACGGGTGGTTTCTCCAAGATCTTTTCCGGTACGCGCCAGCATGTCCCCAACCCTGGATGAATGGTCAACGACCAATCCCTGGCTCTGAACCGCGAACACCACACGCTCGCGTATCTCGATGAAGCTACCCTCAATCGCGCGCACGACAACGGCGCCATCGGCAGCAGCATTCTGCGCCAGCAAGAAAGAACCAAGAATCAACGCTATCAGCAACCTGAGCATAGTCACCCCAAAAACACAGTAATACGGACGGGCAATACTAGCGAAGCCTTACATATGCTCGAATCGGCATCAAGAGGGATTTGGATTCAACTGCCGGTGATCGTGGTGATCGACTCAACGAGCAGCGCGCCGATGCAACGATGCGTGTGGCAGAAATGCAATCCGGAAAAAGGGAAAAGCGGTGCTTCGGCTGCACCGATTGGTTCTGGCTGTACTGAAAAACCGATAGAACCGGGTAAAGTTGTCAAAAATAATGCTCGCGGCTCAGTTACTGGTATCCATCACGGACGCAGACTGCCCGCGAGCAATTCATAAGCGCTTAGTTCGGCCGGTTACCTGCTACCGGGAACGGCCAGGCCGCGGGAGCGGACACTGGTTTCGGCGCTGCCGTAGAGACCGAAGCGGGCTTGCGTGAAGCCGCTTTTCTCTTGGCCGCTGGTTTTCTGGCCACCTTCTTCGCCGGCTTTTTCTTGGCGACGGCCTTTCTAACCGGCTTCTTGGCTACCTTCTTCTTGGCAGCCGCCTTGCGTACCGGCTTCTTCTTGGCTGCTGCCTTGCGTGCCGGCTTCTTCTTGGCTGCTGCCTTGCGTGCCGGCTTCTTGGCTACGCGTTTCTTGGCTGCTGCCTTGCGTGCCGGCTTCTTCTTGGCTGCTGCCTTGCGTGCCGGCTTCTTGGCTACGCGTTTCTTGGCTGCTGCCTTACGTGCCGGCTTCTTGGCTA